>JBFIHZ010000176.1:0-8173 GCA_041601535.1 Lysobacterales bacterium
CACGGAAACGCGGCTCCGGGCGGCCGGGTGTGGGTCTGTAGTATGAGTTGAGGCGGCTGCTCGATGGGGTTTGTCCCGCTCCCGGGTTCGGGTTGTGTTTTCACCCCCATCATGCCAGCCGCCGCGCAAGCCGGATGGCCAGGCCTCGAATGGACAGGAAGTCCATTCGGGGCTACCGAGGGTAGGGCGTCCTCGCCTTTAAGCAGCCTGTTTCCACATCACTGGCACACAGTCCCCCCACCCCAAACAAAGCAGCATCCCCAAATCTCGCAGCTCCTGGTACGGGGTAGTTAGTTGCCCCCCATTAAGCCAGCCGCCGAGCAGTCCGGCTGGCCTGGGGTCGAATGGACAGGAAGTCCATTCGAGGCCGCCCAGGGCGGGACGCCCTGTAAGGCCGACCCCTGAGGCCGGGCGGATTGCGAGGGCAGCCCCGCTTCAGCGGGGCCGGCGCAGCAGGGGGGCAACTAACTACCCCGTACCAGGAGCGGGCAGCGCCCCCGCGCCAGCGGGGCCGGCGCAGCAGGGGGGCAACTGACTACCCCGTGCCAGGAGCGGGCGGCGCCCCTGCGTCAGCGGGGCCGGCGCAGCAGGGGGGCAACTGACTACCCCGTGCCAGGAGCGGGGTGCATTGATCGAAGTAACGCATCCCCCGCAGCAGAGGCCCGGTAACTGCCTGGTTTCATTTGATTCAAATCAAACACCGGCAATTGATTCTGTGCCAAAAAGCCCTCAAATAAGGAGCATCCCGGCCTGCGTACAGGCCCGAAAGAATCGAGGAAAAAAACCATGCGAATGGAAAAACTGACCAGTAAATTCCAGCTGGCACTGGCCGATGCGCAAAGCCTTGCCACCGGGCTGGATCACCAGCTGATAGAGCCAGCGCACGTGATGGTGGCCCTGCTCGACCAGGAAGGCGGCTCCACCCGTCACCTGCTGACCAAGGCCGGAGTGCGCGTGAATGCGCTGCGCTCGCAGCTGGGTGAGCGGCTTGATGGCATGCCCAAAGTCAGCGGTGCGGCCGGTGAAATCAGCCTGTCCAACGAGCTGATCAAACTGTTGAACATAACCGACAAGCTGGCACAGAAACGCGGTGACCAGTACATCGCCAGCGAGCTGTTTGTGCTGGCCGCGCTGGAGCTGAAAGGGCCGCTGGCCGACCTGCTCAAGCAGGCGGGTGCCAGCCGCGAAGCGCTGGAAAAAGCCGTTGAAGAATTGCGTGGCGGCGAACAGGTAGTCGACCCGAACGCGGAAGAATCACGCCAGGCGCTGGAAAAATACACCATCGACATGACCGAGCGGGCAGAGCAGACCAAGCTGGACCCGGTGATCGGCCGAGACGAGGAAATTCGCCGTTGCATCCAGGTGTTGCAGCGCCGCACCAAGAACAACCCGGTACTGATCGGTGAGCCCGGTGTGGGAAAAACCGCCATAGTCGAAGGCCTGGCGCAGCGCATCGTCAACGGCGAAGTGCCCGAAGGCATCCGCGGCAAGCGCGTACTGTCGCTGGACATGGGTTCGCTGTTGGCGGGTGCCAAGTTCCGTGGCGAGTTTGAAGAACGGCTTAAAGCGGTGCTCAATGACCTGGCCAAACAGGAGGGCAATGTCATCCTGTTTATCGATGAGCTGCATACCATGGTAGGTGCCGGCAAGGCCGAAGGCTCGCTGGACGCCGGTAACATGCTGAAACCGGCGCTGGCGCGCGGTGAATTGCACTGCATCGGTGCCACCACGCTGGATGAATACCGTCAGTACGTGGAAAAGGACGCCGCACTGGAGCGCCGCTTCCAGAAAGTGTATGTCGGCGAGCCCTCGGTAGAAGACACCATTGCCATCCTGCGCGGTTTGCAGGAACGTTATGAAGTGCATCACGGTGTGGATATCACCGACCCCGCGCTGGTGGCCGCAGCAACCTTGTCGCACCGCTATATTTCCGACCGCCAGTTACCCGACAAGGCGATTGACCTGATGGACGAGGCGGCATCGCGCATCCGCATGGAGATCGACTCCAAGCCGGAAGCGCTGGACCGGCTGGAACGCCGCCTGATCCAGCAGAAAATCCAGCGCGAAGCGCTGAAGAAGGAATCCGATGACGCATCGGTCCAGCGGCTGAAGGACCTGCAGGCTGACATCGACCAGATGGAGCGTGAATTTTCTGACCTGGAAGAAATCTGGAAGTCGGAAAAAGCCGCAGTGCAAGGCACCACGCACATCAAGGAAGAAATTGAGCGCGCCCGCGCGGAACTGGAAATGGCCCATCGGGCACAGGATCTGGCGCGCATGTCCGAAATCCAGTACGGCAAATTGCCAGAGCTGGAGCGCCAGCTGGAACAAGCGGAAAAAGGCGAAACCGAAGAATTCCAGTTGCTGCGCAACAAGGTCACCGAAGACGAAATCGCCGAAGTGGTTTCACGCTGGACCGGTATCCCGGTCAGCCGCATGCTGGAAGGCGAACGCGACAAGTTGCTGCGCATGGAAGAAGCGCTGCACAGCCGGGTGATTGGCCAGGACCAGGCGGTGAACGCGGTGTCCGATGCCATCCGCCGCTCGCGTGCCGGCCTGTCGGACCCGAAACGTCCCATCGGTTCCTTCCTGTTTATGGGCCCGACCGGCGTCGGCAAAACCGAACTGTGCAAGGCGCTGGCCGAATTCATGTTTGATACCGAAGAAGCGCTGGTGCGCATCGACATGTCGGAATTCATGGAGAAACACTCGGTTGCCCGGTTGATCGGTGCACCACCGGGTTATGTCGGCTACGAGGAAGGCGGTTACCTGACCGAAGCCATTCGCCGCCGGCCGTACTCGGTCATCCTGATGGATGAAATCGAAAAAGCCCATACCGATGTGTTCAACATATTGTTGCAGGTGCTGGATGACGGGCGCTTGACGGATGGCCACGGCCGTACCGTGGATTTCCGCAATACCGTGGTGGTGATGACCTCCAACCTGGGCTCCAGCCGCATCCAGGAACACGCTGATGCCGGCGATCCGTACGAAACCATGAAAGCCTCGGTGCTGGAGGTGGTCGGGCAGCATTTCCGCCCCGAGTTCATCAACCGGGTGGACGAAATGGTGGTATTCCATCCGCTGGAGCGCGAACAAATCCGCCAGATTGCATCCATCCAGATGGGCCTGTTGCGCAAGCGGCTGGAAGGCCACGGCTACAACCTCGAAGTCAGCGAGGCTGCGTTGGACCGTATTGGCGAGGCTGGATTCGATCCGGTCTACGGCGCCCGGCCGCTGAAGCGCGCCATTCAGCAGGAAGTGGAAAACCCGCTGGCACAGAAAATCCTCGCCGGCGAATTCCAGGCGGGCGACACCATCGCAGTGGATGTGCAGGACGGCCGGTTCAGTTTTTCCGCCGGCTGAGCGGGGCCTGGTCTACGCGCGGACCGCGGCAGCTTGCAGTAGCGGCTGTTGACGGCCCGCTGCCACACGCGGGCTAGCGTGATGGCAGCACGTGGCGGGTTTTTGGTTCGCCCAGGGGGTGCATGAACTGGCCAAACATCTCGTAGCTCAAGGCCACGGACTGGCCGATCAGCTGGTGTGTCTGGCGGCGGATGTGGTCGGCATCCTGGCCACGTCCCACCGTGTTCAAATCTTCCTGATATTGCGGGAAGGTCAGCCAGCGGTTGATCAGCCGTTCGTCCAGCTCCAGGTGGCATTGCAGGCCGTAACTGTTTGATCCGTAGCGGAAGGCCTGGTTCTGGCACAGCGCTGAGCGCGCGAGGTGTACCGCGCCGGCCGGCAGGTCAAAGGTGTAGCCATGCCATTGGAAAACCGGGTGCGGCTGGGTCAGGCTGCAAAACACCGGGTCCGCCGCTGCCTGCGCGGTGGGTTTCAGATCGTACCAGCCCAGTTCCCATTGCTCCATCGGCCGTACGCCGCCACCCAGGGTATAAGCCAGCAGCTGTGCACCAAGGCAGATGCCCAGCACCGGGATTTCCAGCTTCAAGGCCTGCTCAATGCAGCGCATCTCCACGTTCAGGTGCGGGTAAAGATCTCCCTGGTCCGGCATTTGCGGGCCGCCCAGCACGATCAGTGCGTTGTAACGGCTGACGTCAGGCTGGGCATCCGGTTCGCGGTTGAAGTTGATGTAGCGGATGCGATGCCCGCGGTTGCGCAGCATCGGGTCCAGTGTGCCCAGGGGCTCTGCCGCCACGTGTTGAAAAACCAGAACCTTGGCCATGCGGGCGGTCGCTGCTTCTAGCCGGCCGGACGGGTCTGGCCGTCACCGCGCACCACCCACTTGTAGCTGCACAGCTCGGGCAGGGCCATCGGGCCGCGGGCGTGAAGTTTCTGGGTGCTGATGCCGATTTCCGCGCCCATGCCAAATTGCGCACCATCAGTGAATGCCGTCGAGGCATTGGCATACACTGCGGCCGCATCCACCCGGTTCAAAAATTGTTCGATCACCTGCGGGTCTTCCGCCACCACCGCCTCGGAATGCTTTGAACTGTAGCGGTGGATATGCTCCAGCGCTTCTTCCAGCCCGGCGACCACCTTGACCGACATCCGGTAGGACAGGAATTCCTGGCCAAAATGTGCTTCCCTGGCAGGCTGCAGGCTGGCCGGGTAGTCCGGCTGCAGGGCCGCGAATGCTTCGCTGTCGGCAAATACTTCCACCTGGTGATCCTGGCCCAGCGATTGCAGCATGGCGGGCAGTTGCGGCAGCAGGCTGCGGTGCAGGATCAGCGTGTCCAGCGCATTGCACACGCTCACCCGGCGCGCCTTGGCATTGGTGATAATGGCTGTCGCCTTGGCCACGTCGGCGGATGCATCCACATAGGTATGCACGATGCCGGCACCGGTTTCGATGACCGGAATGCGGGCATGGTCACGCACGAAATCAATCAGTCCGCGGGAGCCGCGGGGAATGGCCAGATCAATCAGGCCTGAGGCCTGCAGGATGGCGGGCAGGTACTCACGCTCTGCCGGAGCCAGGTAGACCACACCCGGGTCGATGCCGTTTTCCGTCAATACCGCATGCATCAGCCTGACGGCCAGCCGGTTGGTGTCACGGGCATCGCTGCTGCCTTTCAACACACAGGCGTTGCGGGTTTTGAGACACAGCGCGAATACGTCGAAAGTCACGTTGGGGCGGGATTCGAAAATCACCGCGATCACACCCATGGGGACCCTGATTTTGCTCAGGCGCAAACCGTTATCCAGGGTTTTTTCCGCCAGCACTTCGCCCACCGGTGAGGGCAGGCCGGCGACGTTACGCAGGTCGTTGGCGATGCTTTCCAGGCGCTGCGGGTTGAGCAGCAGGCGATCGAATTTCGGGTCGTCCGGATCCATCCGCGACAGGTCCCGGGCGTTGGCGCTGAACAGCTCATCGGCACCGGCCAACAGCCGGTCAGCCAGTTGCCGCAGCACCTGGTTAATGCTGTCATCGGTGCAGGTGGCGAGCGTGCGTGACGCTTCCCGAGCCTGCACAAGCTGCTCACGAATGGTGGCCTGGGTGCGGACTTCTGGCTGCGCGGCTGGTGTAGATATGCTCATTTTAATACCGGTAATATAATGCACGAAATAAAATACATGTATTAATAATCTTAAATTATGTGGTTAATGTAACTTATCAGATAAGGTAAAGATAATCATAATGAATCAACGGCTTATGTCCTCTTTTTCCTTTAAGGTCTAAGGCCTCAACGTGATCATAACGGGCGCGGCCACAGCCCAGAACCTCACCGTCGGTGTTGAGCACCTGGATCACGTCACCGCGCTCAAAGGGGCCGTTGACCGCTTCCACGCCGACCGGCAGCAGGCTGGTCAGGCGGCTCTGGTCCAGCAAGGCCGCGGCAGCACCTTCGTTCACGATAACACTGCCGGTGGCATGCGCCATGGTCTGGGCGCTGGCCAGCCAGCGCTTGGCCGGGGAGGCGCCACCGGTTGCCGGAAAACGCGTTCCGGCGGGCTGGCCCTGGATGATGTTTACCAGGATACCTTCGGCAGCGCCATCGGCGATGATCACTTCGGTGCCGAGACGGGACGTTTTGATCGCGGTGGCCAGCTTGCTGTGCATGCCGCCGCGGCCCAGCGCCGAGGTGCCGCGTTGCACGATGTCATCAACCTGGTGTTGCCGGTCGTCCCATTCAGCCAGGCAGGTGCTGCCGGGCTGCCCCGGGTCGCCGTCATACACGCCGGGCACGGTACTCAGCAGGCACAGCAGGCGCGCGTTCACCATGCCGGCCAGCAGGCCGGCCAGTTCGTCATTATCGGTAAACATCAGTTCGGTGACGGCCACCACATCGTTCTCGTTGACGATGGGGATGACATCGGCATTCAGCAGAGCTTCAATACACGAACGCATGTTCAGGTAATGGCGGCGTGTCTGGAAATCGCTTTTGCTGGCCAGCACCTGTGCCACGGTCAGGTTGCCAGCGGCGAAAAACTGCCGCCAGGTTTCCATCAGCCGCACCTGGCCGGTGGCAGCCATGGCCTGTTTGCGGATGACCGGGTTGGCGATATGCTGCAGTTTGGCTGCGCCGGTCTCCTGGCGCATCACGCCGGCACCGGCCGCCACCGCGCCGGAAGACACCAGCAAGGCCTGCCAGCCCTGCTGTTTGAGTTCACAAATCTGGCCCGCCAGGCTGGCCAGTACCGCGGTGTTCAGCGCGCCCTGTTCATCACACAGAACCTGGCTGCCCACCTTGATGATGATGCGTTTTGCGGACGGTTTGTTTTCCATGGCGGGGCAGTTTTCGTGCGCGTAAACCAGGTTTACAGGCCCAAAACCTCCGTGCCCTGTTCAAACACAATATCCACCGGGATGCTGGCCTGGGACAGGCGGTCCAGGTCGGCCTGCAGCCCGCTGTTCACGCCGGCCATTTCCGTCACGAACCGGTCCACCGCGGCATAATCACCATCGCCCTGCAGGGTTAGCAGGGTGCGGCTCAGGTCTTCCACCGCCTGTTCGAACACCGGCACGTCGATGCGGTATTTGCCGGTTTCCTCGTCACGGCTGAAAGCGCCAGCCTTCTGGAAGAAGTTGAAGCGGATCATGTTGGCCTGGCCGTGGGCGCTGGAGGCACCGAAACGCACCGAGCGGAAAATACCGGCCATAAAGGTCACGTAATCATCCATCAGCTCGCCTTCGGTGATTTCACCTTTTTCACGCAGTTTCTGCACCATGTACAGGCCCAGGATGTCGGCTTTGCCTTCTTCCAGTGCCGAGGCATGCTCTTTCAGCGCCTGGCGGACGGTGTTTTTGCCATCCAGCGTGTTTTTAATCCCCAGCCCATGGGCCACCTCGTGGAACATGGTGTTGCCAAAAAAGGAATCAAACGTGATGTGCTGGCGCTGGTCGTCGGCGATCAGCATGTCGGCAATCGGCAGCAGGATCTGGTTGTACTTGGCCAGCATGGCGTTTTTCAGTTGCAGGCGGCGTGAACCCTTGGCCAGCTGCACTTCTTCGTCATTGGGCAGATTGATGGCAATGGTTTTGGAGCCCGCATTGCTGTGGCCGGCGTAATACACCACATCATAGGCATTCAAATCAGCGTCCGATCCGGGCACCTCGGCGCGGTAGGCTTCCGGCACCGGCAAGCCGGACTGCAGCTCGGGCAGAAACTGCGTGAAGCGAGCCAGGCGTTCACTCCAGGCCATGTCCTTCAGCAGCACATAGCTTTCATAGGCCGCGCGGTAGCCGTAAAGCCGGTCCTCGTAGGTTTCAATCGGCCCAATCACCACGTCAATGCGGTTGCTTTTCATGTCCATCCAGGCCATGTCGGAGGGCTGGAAATCATCACTGACCAGGGCATCGGCACGTAACTGCAGGTATTCGCGGAAGCCGTCATCTTCGGCCAGGCCGGCGGCCTGCCGCAGCAAGCCGGCGGCTTGTTCAAGCTGTTCCGCGAAGGCCTCGTGATAGGGCAGCAGGCTCAGCTGGCCTTGTGCGTCACGGCGCACCAGGGAGTACAGGCCGTCCTTGCCGGGCTGTTGCCAGTCCTCAAACTCCTGTTTGCTCATATCGGCCGGATAAAACTGCGCACCCAGCGGCTTGGGCCCGGCACCTTCCACGAACGGCTGATCGGCCGCCAGGCGGTCCCATGGGCCGTAATTAATGTCGGCGAAGCGCCGCTTGGCCGGGTCCGCGATACTGTCCAGCAGGGCCTGCTTGTCGCCATAGGCCTGCAACCAGAACAACTCATCCATTATTTTTGATGCGTGG
>JBFIHZ010000177.1:0-8150 GCA_041601535.1 Lysobacterales bacterium
CCGGCCCAGTTTGCCGCGCAACGCACCAATATGCAGCTGGAGCCCATTGCGGACCCGGTGAGCTGGTACTGCGCCCCGGCAGACGATGTCCTGCCGCACCCGGCTGCCTGCCTGATCACCGGCATAACGCCACAGCAGGCATTGGCCAGGGGCATGGTTGAAACAGAGTTTGCCAGCCACATTCTGGCGGAGATGGCGCAACCGGGCACCTGCTCGGCAGGCTACAACAGCATCCGCTTCGACGACGTTTTCACACGCAACCTGCTGTACCGGAATTTGCGCGATGCCTACGAGCGTGAATACCGCAACGGCAATTCCCGCTGGGACCTGATTGATCTGGCCCGCATGTGTTATGCCTTGCGCCCCGACGGCATCAACTGGCCGATGCGCAGCGCCAATGGCGACAGCAACGCGGCGCCCAGTTTCCGGCTGGAAGAGCTTACTGCGGCCAATGGCATCGCGCATGCAGACGCGCACGAAGCCCTGTCGGACGTCAACGCCACCATTGCACTGGCCCGTCTTCTGAAAAACGCGCAACCACGGCTGTTCGACTGGGCACTGGAAATGCGAGACCAGAAAACCGTGATGAATTTGCTCGATCCGGTAAATGCCAGGCCCATCGTGCATACCTCGGCGCGCATCCCGGCCACACGCGGTTGTACCACGCTGGTGCTGCCGCTGGCGGTCCTGCCCGACCGGCCGAAGTCGGTGGTGGTATTCGACCTGATGGGCGACCCGGCACCCTTGCTGCAGGAACCGCCAGATGCCATCGCTGACCGTGTGTTTACCCCATCGGCAGATATGCCAGATGGTATCGAACGTCTGCCGTTGAAGGTGGTGCACAGCAACCACGTGCCCATGGTCGCTCCGGCGGCCACTCTGCAGGATGCCGATACCGACCGCATTGGCCTTGACCCACAGCGCTGCCTGGCACATGCCAAAACCATACTGGGTTCGCTGGCAAGCGTGCGCCCCAAAGTCATTGAAGTTTTTTCCCGCCCGTTTGCGGACAGCGATCCGGACAGCGCAGAAGACCCTGACCAGATGCTTTACAGCGGTGGCTTTTTTTCCCCGGGCGACAAGTTCCTGATGCGCAAGGTGCTGGAAGTACCAGCGGCCGAGCTGCCCGGGCACGTCTGGTCCTTCTCTGACGCCCGGCTGCCGTTGATGCTGTTCCGTTACCGTGCGCGAAACTTTCCCCATACCCTGACCCCGGCGGAACGCGAAGCCTGGGACCAGGACCGCAGCCGCCGGCTTATCCAGCCAGCCACATCGGGCCAGCTCGACATCGAACAATTCCACCTGATGGTACGGCAGGCCCGCGAAGAAAACGCCGGCGACAGCCGCGCCCAGCGCATTCTGGACCAACTGGAAAGCTGGGTTCAGGAATGCGGCCTGCAACACCTGTGGGAGCAGTACCGGGCTGAGCATGCGTAGCGTGGCACCCGAAACCACGGCGCAACTTGATGACTGCCTGGTCTGGCTGCGCCAGCGCCTGGGTGATCATTGGATCATGGGCGCCCCGCTGGGGCTGGGCAAACCCAATCACCTGGTCAACGCGATCTATCGCTACGCCTGTGCCGATCCCAGCCTGAAGCTGGAGATTTTCACCGCGCTGTCGCTCAACCCGCCCAAGCCGGCCAGCGGTCTGAAGCAGCGCTTTCTGCAGCCCTTCATGCAACGCCAATTCGGTGATTACCCGCGGCTGGAATACCTGGCAGACCTGGACCGCAAGGCGGTACCCGGCAACATCTCCATCAATGAATTTTATTTCCGCTCGGGCACACGCCTGCGGGATGCCCACGCGCAGCGCCATTACCTGTCCAGCAATTACACCCATGTGGCCCGGGACATGGCGGCAAGGGGCGTTAACCTGCTGGTGCAGATGGTCGCCACAGATGCCGGGCGGCCCGACCACCTCAGCCTGAGCTGCAACCCGGATGTCAGCCTGGAGCTGTTGCGGCGGGTACCGCGGCAAAGCCTGGCCTATGTCGTTCAGGTTAACGAAGACCTGCCGTACATGGGCGGAGATGCCGAAATCAGGCGCGACGAAACAGACCTGGTGTTGCTTGACCAGCCACAAAGGCTGTTTGCCGTTCCACGCATGCCGGTAGCAGGCGCTGACCAGATGATCGGCCTGCACGTCAGCCAGCTGATTGCCGACGGCGGCACCCTGCAACTGGGCATTGGTTCGCTGGGCGATGCGGTAAGTTACTTCACCTGCCTGCGGCATGAGAACAATGCGGCTTATCAGCAATTGCTGCGCGACGTGAATGCGGACCAGCGGGTCAGCCCGAACTTACGCGAAGCCATTGGCGGCACCCGTCCGTTTGAGCGCGGCCTGTACGCTGCCAGCGAAATGTTTATGGAAGGCTTCTTGCACCTGTATCAGGCCGGCGTTTTGAAACGCAAAGTCTACGACGATGCCGCGCTGCAGCACCTGTTGAACCAGGGTGTATTGGGCGAAAACCTGGCCAGCGACTCACTGGAAGTGCTGTGGCAACAGGGCTGGTTGCCGAGACACCTGAACACGGCTGATGTGCGACGCATGACCCGGCTTGGCGTCCTGCAACCAGGCGTTGAATGCGACCAGAACCTCATCCGCCTGGCGGACGGAAGCCACATCGAAAATGACCTTACCCAAGCCGTGAATCGCCACCAGCTGGCGCAGCACGCCCTGGGAAAATGCCTGCAGGGTGGTGCACTCATGCACGCAGCATTTTTCCTGGGTTCGCAGTGGATGTACGACACCCTGAACGGCATGAGCCAGCAACAGCGTGACCTGTTCCAGATGACCGGGGTTGAGCGCGTTAACCAGCTTTATCACGGCGAAGCCATGGACCGGGCGCAACGCCCGCACGGCCGGTTTATCAACACTACAATGAAACTCACGCTGCTGGGCGCAGCGGCCTCTGACCAGCTGGAACATGGCCAGGTGGTGAGCGGTGTGGGTGGCCAATACAATTTCGTTGCCATGGCGCATGCCCTGGACCAGGCGCGTTCCATATTGATGCTGCGCAGTCACCGGCTGTCCGGGGGCCGGGCGGTATCCAATATCGTATGGCAGTTTCCCCATGCAACCATTCCGCGGCATCTGCGCGACCTGGTGGTGACCGAATACGGCGTGGCCGATTTACGCAGCGCCAGTGATGAAGAAGTCATTCAACGTGTGTTGTGCATCACCGACAGCCGCTGGCAGGAGTCACTGCGGCAGCAGGCCGTTCACCATGGCAAATTGCACCCCGCCTGGGAAGTCCCTCCGGCGTTTCGCAACAATTCTCCCCAATGGGTTGAACAGAGTCTGCAAGCCGGCTACCTCAGTGGCGCCGTCAGTGACTTTCCGTTTGGCAGCGACTTCACGCCGGAGGAATTGCAGTTGACGCAGGCACTGCGTTACCTGGCATCACATGGCCTCACCCACTTCAGCCGGGCCGGTTTGGTGCTGGCGGCGCTGGGCCGCCGCGGGCGTTACGCCGGAAAGTGGCAGCCAGCACTGGACCGTATGGGTCTGCTGAAGCCCCGGACTCTGCGTGAACGGCTGGATCGGCGGCTGATTTGCCTGGGATTGCATTCCACCCAGGCCGCAAGCGCTGGGAAAAAGCATTAAAAGCTGGCGGATGCCAGAAATAATCAATGAGTTAGCTGATTTTTCTACATCGAATTCTCGAACTTTATGCACAAGTGTCTGATTGTCGTAACGGCCTGGCAAATTTGCCCACATCGGCCTGATGTAATCCAACGGTAACGTGCTATGCCATTGTATTTAATCTATTTTTCAATCATGGTTAAATTTTGAACAAAGTGGGCGGCTCCATATGGCCGCTGAAAACGCGCCGCTTTCTGCACAGGGTTATCCACAGCAAATGTGGATAACTAATCAGGCAACATTCAGCGCCAGCTGACGGTTGCGTGCCGCTGCTGATTCAACCGCTGCCGGCCGCCGTTTCGCGCTACGGCGCAGGGCGCGCTGGGCACCCGGGGAGACGAACTCGACATGCGTTCCGTCAGAAAACTGCAACATCCAGATTTCCCGGGAGATTCCGTTTTTTGAGGTGGTGGCGATCACACCAGTAATGGTCTTGCCAATCAGGTCGTCATTGATATTCATGATGCTAATCTCCTGCGCATTTTTTAACCGTAAACCACTTCCTGATACGTATTAGACACGTTGGCATTCTCAAAACCTGAGAGATGCCGCAGCGCTGATTTCCTACAGCAATTGACGGTATTGTCGACTGTGTCTGCAGTCCGGCTGGCGTTACGGTAATGCGTGCCAGCCTTCCTTCGGAACTGGCTGGATGGTTCTTTTCAACTCAGGAGGTTCAATATGAAACGGTTGTTGGCGTTAATGTTGTGCTGCGTGCTGGGCGCGCAGGTTTGGGCAGGCGAGGCGGTGAATATCAACTCTGCCACTGCTGAAGAAATTGCTGCCATGCTGAACGGCGTGGGTCTCAGCAAAGCAGAGGACATCGTGGATTACCGCGAGGCCAACGGGGCTTTTGCCCATATCGATGAACTGGTCAATGTCAAAGGCATTGGCATCAAGACGGTGGATCGGAATCGTGACCGGATAGTGCTGCAGGACGGCGCGCGGAACAAAAAGCCGAACTGATACCCGTCTGCCAGGTGGCTTCCCGGGTTGTGGCAACAGCCCGGGTTTGCTGGTACGCCCGGGCGCTTCAGCGCCAATATCGATACCGTGCAAGGGTTGGGGCGGCATGCCGGAGTAGTGTGCTGGGTGCTGGGTGTTGGGTGTTGGGTGTTGGATGTTGGGTGTTGGGTGTTGGGTGCGGGTGCTTGGCGCCGGGCGCCAGGTGCTTGCTGGCATTGATAAGCGGTTATTCCTGAACAAACAACCGGCTGGAAAATGCGTGCGCTATGGTCGACTGATCGGTGAACTCAAGCTCACCACCCAGCGGCACGCCATGGGCAATCCGGCTGACCTTGATGCCCAGCTTCTGTGCCTGGCGTTGCAGGTAAAACGCAGTGGCCTCGCCTTCCACTGTGGGGTTGGTGGCGATGATCATTTCAGCCGGCGGGTTTTCGCGTAAGCGCTCTGCCAGCTGGTCCAGGCCCAGTTCGGCCGGCCCGATGCCATCCAGCGGTGAAAGCCGGCCCATCAGGACATAGTAACGCCCGCGGTAGGCCGTTGCCTGTTCAATGGCCATAACGTCACTGGGTGACTCCACCACGCATAACAGGGAAGCGTCTCGCGCCGGGTTGGCGCATATGTGGCAAATATCGTTTTCAGTCAGATCGCGGCATTGCGAGCAGCGCCCGATACGCTCCATCGCTTCCTGCAGGGTTTTTGCGAGGTGAACCCCGCCGTCCCGATTCCGCTCCAGCAGATGCAAACTCATGCGCTGGGCCGATTTTGGCCCCACTCCTGGCAGACACCGCAATGCCTCAACCAGTTGGCCCAGCAATGAAGAGGCGTGCATGCAAGCCTCCTAGAACGGCAGCTTGAACCCGGGCGGCAGGGAGATACCCGAAGTCATCCCGGCCATTTTTTCCTGCTTGGCCGAACTGATGCGGTTGACCGCGTCATTAACCGCGGCGGTGACAATGTCTTCCAGCATTTCTGCATCGTCCAGCAGCGAGGGGTCGATGTGCAGGCGGCGCACCGCGTGCTCGCCTGTCATCACAACTTTCACCAGGCCTCCGCCCGCCTCGCCGGTAACTTCCAGCTTGGCCAGCTCTTGCTGGGCCTGCTGCATGTCCTGTTGCATTTTCTGTGCCTGCTGCATCAGGCCTGCCAGATTACCTTTCATCTTGATTCCGTCCTCATTGAATTACTGAAGTGGCTGAATGGAGTCGTCCACCACCCGGGCACCCATCTGTTCCTGCAATGCCTTTACTGTCGGGTCGTCTGTTATGGCACGTTCAGCTTCACTTATCTTGGTGCGCACCTGGTTTTCTTCAACTATCGCGGCCGTCACCAGCTCCGGCTCATCGCTGTCCACCAGGCGGATCGCAACCGGGTGACCCACCTGCTCACTGATGGCCTGGCCCAGGCGGAAAACACAGGGCTCTGAGCCCAGGTGTCTCAGGGAATGGGGAATGGCAAACTCCCATTGGTCATCATGGCGCGCTTTCAGGTGCACATTGCGCGCCAGTTCTTTAACCTGCCCGCTGATATTCAGCTGGCGCGTCAGGGCAATCCATTCTGAATCCGATGCAGATTCCGGCTCCGGCGCTGCCACTTGCGCTGGCTGCTTCCCGACGGGCTCGGCCGGCCGATCTGGCTTACCAGCGGTCGCGGGTGAAGATGCAGACCTGCCGGCTGGCTTCTGCGCGGACACGTGGGACTCGGCCGCAAGCGGCTGGCTGGTCCGGTTGCCCGGAACAGCCGGCGCGTGGTCGGATGTCATTGACTGGGTGGCCGAGCGGGCGGCTGGCCGCCTGGACGCTGCCGAGCTGCCCTGCGTACTGTTACTTTTTTCCTGGGATCCAGCCGGTGCCGGGTTGTGCCCTGCGGCAGCGGGCCGGAACGCCAGCATGCGTAACAGTGTCATTTCCAGGCCAGTGCGAGGATCCGGGGCAATCCCAAGGTCGGCACGGCCCTTGATCGCAATCTGGTAGTACAACTGGGCATCTTCTGCCGACAGGTTTTCGGCCAGTTGCAACACGGACTCCCAATCACTGCGTTCTTCATCGGTATAACCCGGTACGCTTTGCACCAGGCAAATACGGTGCAAAGTCTCGGCCAGGCTGGACAGGACATTGTCCAGGTCACGTGATTGGGCGATCAGGTCCGCCGATATGGCCATCAGCCTGGCGGAATCTTCGGATACCAGCGCAGAAATCATGGCTGCGATATGCGCATGCTCCACCACGCCCAACATACTGCGGACATGCTCCAGTTTCAGGCTGCCGCCGCCATATGCGATGGCCTGGTCCAGCAAGCTGAGACCATCACGCATGCTGCCATCCGCAGCGCGTGAAAGCACCACCAACGCATCGGTTTCCGCTTCCAGGCCTTCCGTTTCCACCAGCATTTGCAGGTAGTCCTGTATCTGCCGCGGCAGCAAGCGTTTGAGGCTGAACTGCAGGCAGCGGGACAGGATGGTGATGGGAATTTTTTCAGGGTCGGTGGTGGCCAGCACGAATTTCACATGAGGCGGAGGCTCTTCCAGTGTTTTCAGCAGCGCATTAAAACTGCTGGTGGAGAGCATGTGCACTTCATCGATGATATACACCTTGTAACGGCCCCGGTTAGGGGTGTACTGCACCGACTCCAGCAACTCGCGGGTGTCGTCCACCTTGGTTCTCGAAGCCGCATCAATTTCAAGCATATCGACGAACCGCCCTTCGTCGATATCGATGCAGCTGGAGCACTCACCGCAGGGTTGCGATGACACGCCTTGCTCGCAATTCAGGCACTTGGCGAAAATACGGGCTATGGTGGTTTTTCCCACCCCACGGGTTCCGGTGAAAAGAAACGCGTGGTGGACGCGATCCTGGTCCAGTGCGTTGACCAACGCCTGCACCACGTGCTCCTGGCCGACCAGGCTCTGAAAAGACTTGGGGCGCCATTTACGCGCCAGTACTTGGTAGCTCATGCAGTTTCGTGTGTCGGATCGGAGTGAGGAACATTCATGTCTGAACACTATAACAGACCGGCAGGGTCGCGAAACCCTGGCCCGGCGGTACAGGCGGCCTTGAATATGGTGGCAACCCCTGCCCGCCACACCCCGGCGCCCGAGTCCGCTGCTGCCGCTGCTCCCTTCCGGGCCTGACGGGGTTCACAGTTTATCGTCGCGAGGGGACCAGCAGGGGTCACCATGGAAATGTTTCGTCGACCAAGGGACCGGTTTACAGGGTCCCAAACTGACGGGATGGGCATTGTGCCGGATGCTGGCAGGCGGTGCAAGGCAGGCTTGTTGTTGTTGGGCCGCCAGGGCTCTCAACCCTCCCTCCCCTATAAATGAAAACACTCGCGCAAGGCGGGTGTTTTTTATGCCTGATGGGAGAGGGATTGTCGGAAACCATCCCTGGTTTCCGCCCTGCGGGCGCCTCCGCTGCGCTGCGGCGACCCAATTCGCTCCCGGCGAATTGGTCGAACCCGCGGCCCGATGGGCCGCCAGGGTCCTCACCCCACCCTCCCCTATAAATGAAAACACCCGCGCAAGGCGGGTGTTTCTTATGCC
>JBFIHZ010000178.1:0-8134 GCA_041601535.1 Lysobacterales bacterium
CCGGCCAATGGATCCATGGCCAGCGCGCGGTCGTACATGCGGCGTGCCGTTTCGATTTGCCCAGCGTTTATCGTGGGCTGAATGCGACTGGCCAGCAGGGATGCACCGACGATACCCTGATCCTGGCGTATCGTTCGCAGCAGTTCAGACAGGCTTGTGTGCCGCGCCACTTCGGCAGCCGGGCCAGTGAGTTCACGCTGCCACGCACGAAATAGGCGCAAGGCAAAAAGCGGCCGTTTGCGCGCCACCCGGGGTATGCCGTAGTTCAGGCCCAGGCCGAGCAGCCGCACCAGCGCCGCCATCATTACCTGCCTGTATTCTTCCTCGTTGCGGCACACCGCCCATGCCAGCTCGGTAAGGCGCGCGGTGTGTTGCACCAGCAGTTGGTGTGCTTCACGCGTGCTGCGTGGAATCCATGTTTGTGATTTCATTGCCGGGCTGAATCGCTTGAGTTCAACGGCATGCTCGACGCACCGCAACTCACCGTGGCAGGCGGCCTGAGCCATCCACTGCACGTCCGTTTCGAAATCGCGCAGGAAGCCTGCGGGCAGCAGTGGCCGTTCGTCCGGTTCCGGACTGATGCGAACCAGGCCGTGAAAAGCGGCAACGAAGCGCTGGTTCATCATCACGTCCATTAATCGACGCAGCACCGGACCACGCACATCGCTCTGCCGGAAGTCCACTGAACCGTAACCAAAACCGCGCAAACCGGGAAACGCCACCGCGCAGTCGGGTGCCTGCTGCATAAAGTGGAACAAGCGGCCAACCAGGTCCGGCGGCATCACGTCGTCGTGCGGCAGGATTTTCACGAATGGCGCCGTGGCCTGGCGCAGCAGGAAGTTGGTATTGCCCACGTAACCCAGCCGCTGGTCCTGACGAAACACTTGAACCCGCTCATCGGACACGTAGGCCTGACAGATACCAGCTGAGTCATCATTGCTGAGATCGACCGAAATCAGCACGCGGATATCTGCGAAATCCTGGCCAAGCGCGCTGTCGATGGTCTCGGCTACGAATGCAGCCGCATTGAATACCGGGATACAGATTTCGATGGTGGGACGGTGTGTCATTCAGCCGGTGACTGGCTGGGCTCAGCCGTTCAGCACCACAGCCTGGCAGGCTTGCGGCCGGATCAGTTCCGCCACTTGCAGGGCGAAACCAGGCGCCGTGGTGTACTTGCCGCTATCCAGCGAAATGTACTTGCCGGTTGCCACCGGCCCGATGTCGTGGCGCTGATGCAACTCGCTGGCGCGGTCATCAATGTCGGTATTACCCCAGGCAAAAATGGCTCCACCCTCCACCGTGACCGGGCATTTGGCATGTCCCGCCGGCCTGGCGGCGTCAGTATTCAGCGGAATATCCAGGCCCGGCGCCAGGCGCTGCAAGGCTGCCACCGAATCCTGCGCGATTTGATCCCGGTCAAGGCTGCCCACAACCGCCTGCCAATCGATGGGCTCCAGGTTCGCGTGCGCACCGATCATGCCGCTCGGGTACCAGCTCAGGTATACCCTGCCCGACGGAAACCGGACCATATCGCCATAGGGCCCATGCACATAGGTTACGGTGCGGGCGCCAGGCGCGCGCTTACCCAGCCAGACATTGACCCCCAGTTTCAGCCGATTGATAAACGGCCTGCCTGGTGGCAGACCCAGTGTCGCATCCACGGCCGGCCGGTTGGCCCATAGCGCGTTGACCACGTGCCCGAATGGCCCTTCCGTTTGAACCTGGCCTGCATGCGCCATCTCAATACGAAACGCCTGACCATGGGGCTGAACACACCGCACTTCGCACTGGCCGCATACTTCGATATTTGGGTGTGACAGGACGGCAGCGGATACCAGGTCAGCCAGCAGGTGCGTATCCACTGCCCGCTCGGCGGTGGTATAACAGGCCGTGATCCGTTCCGGCTCATAGCCCAGTTCTGCCGGATCTGCGCGCTGAACCAGCGGCCCGGTCACAGGGCCGATGTACCCATCGCCACAACGTTGCACCGCGCTGCGGATACAACGCTCCACCCGGCCAAAGTGCGCCTCCAGTTGTGCGGTTGACAGCATGGAATCCCGCAGCACCGCATAATCAAATGCTTCGGAGACCATGGCCGGATGCGCAGCAAAATCCACCCAGCGCTGCAGGATCGGCCGGAAGTTCACCGCATGATCGATCATCAGTTGCGCGGTGCGGAAGGAGGCATCATTGGCGTAGACCAGACCCAGATGAATTTTACCCTCGCACCAGCGGCTGGCCTCCTGCATCGGCGCATCGCGCCGCTCGAACAGCACCACGCGCTCACCACGGTCCGCGAGTTCCAGGGCCACGATACAGCCAGCCAGGCCAGCGCCGAGAACCGCCACAGTCATCTGTCTCAAACCCCTTCATCTCTACCAGCCAGTGTCCAGTCTAGCGCGATTAACGGTCTGGCGGACAGTTGACGCGGCGGCGCAGCCACACCCACCGCCGCGGCGTGTTCCAGCCGGCATGGCCCGGTTACTTCCCGGGTTATCAGCGGCTTTGGCCGCCCACATGCGCAGCGCCGTCTTACTTCAGTGACACGGTTGTTTCCTGCTCGCCGATCACTTCCACCCGCTCGAATACCTGCCCCGGACTGCCGGCTACTTCGATCCGGTAGTAACCCTGTTCCAGCTGGATCGGCTCACCGCCAACCACGCCCTCGGCCACCACGCTGCCGGCCAGGTCATATACCGTGAAGGGCAGCCGCAGGGCTTCGCGCAGGGCACTACTCAGGCCCTGCTGATCACGTGCCGAGAGATACTTACCGCCTCCCAAGGCCGCCCATTCCACGAACCGGGACTCCAGGTCGGCATCATCAATGGCAAAGCCCACGATATTGAGGTGCACGTCTATGCCTTTGGCCTGCAAAGCCTCGATCACTTTCGCCGGATCACCCTCGCAGGTTTCCTCTCCGTCGGTCACCAGCACGATGGCCACCCGGCCGCTGGCAGATTTCAGGTCACTCTCGACCGCGGCCAGCGAGTCGGCTATCGGCGTGCGCGCCAGGTTCATCGCCTGGATGCCGCCAATCACTTTGGCCGCCTGGGCCGGATCCAGCGGCGCCAGCGGGATTTCCAGATCAGAACGGCAGGCATCGGGCTCGCGGTGGCCGAACACGCGCAAGGCCACCGGTGTGCCCGCGGGAATGTGCTGCTGCACCGCCTCGATAAGCACCTCTCTGGCAATATTGATGCGGCGTTTGCCCTGCATGCGTTGCAGCATGGAACCAGAGGCATCCAGGATCAGCTCTACCGCGGCACCCGTACCGGTTTCTTTGCCCGCATCGGCAAGCACGCGCAGCAGCCCCGGACCGGGCGCCTCACGGAATTCACTGTCAACCTGCAGCGTGTAGTCCGCCGGGCGGCGCATCAGCGTGGCGGCGCGGTCGAAGGCCACTTCCATCTCACCCTGGTACAACAGCTGCGTGTAGTGGCCACCATTGACATCCGCCCAATCCTCAAACACGTCCTGGTTCCACGCCTCGGAGCCGCCCACATGCACGCCAAAAATTCGCGGCTGCACATCCTGCAACTCTTTCCACAGGGTGCCGTCGTGCACGGTAATGCCGTCAGTGATGACGACAATCGACTTGGTACCGGCCAGCGGAGCCAGTGCAACGGCCGAACGTTTCAGGGTCAGTTCGGCAGAGCTGGAGCTTTCCCTGCGCGGGTAATCGTTGAGGATGGTCTGCAAGACGTAGGGTTCGCCCAGCCAGTCCTTCAGCAGGACGTTGCGGCCGAACGGTACCAGGTTGACCGCCTCCTGGCCGGGAATGACCTGGCCGGCAAAGGCAGCCAGCGAGTTGTAAATCAGCGGCAGGTAGGACAAGGTGCTGGCGCTGGTGTCCCAGGTGAAGACCACGTTACGCGGTGGCTCGTAAACACGCAGGAATACCGTGCTGCCCGGTGTCACGAACCCTTCGAAACGATGTTGATCCGGGCTGCTGAGGCGCTCCAGTTTGCGCATTGCAATGGCGTTGCCGCTGTCATCCTCGGCCTCCACCCGCACGCGCACGGTCGGGTCGCCGCTAATGTTCAGTGTCAAGGTGTTTTCACCGGCGGGAACCTGCAGCCGGTACCAGTGCTCGACCTTGCTCAGTGCCACCTGCCCGGCGCTACGCTGGCCGGTTGCCAGGGCCAGCGCCGTGCCGCGCGAGGTGTTGCCGGCTGCCGTGATTTCCGCACTGCCAGGCAGGCCAGCCTGCTGTTCATAGAAGCCACGCGGGCTGGCATAGCCCCACTCGGACAGGATGGAGCGGTAGTCTGCGCCGGCCGGGCGCTCCCAGACGCGAATGGCCGCCGGCGCGGCCATCACGCGGGGGAACTCCGGCGCACGCAGGGCAGTGATCTTGACGAAACGGGCCCAGGCGGGTGCCGCCAGCGCCAGCTCCGTGACCGGCTGGTCAGCGGTGATGGCCACTTCCCCCAGTGGCTGCCAGGGGCCGATCGACGCCGTGGTACTGGCGGCAATAAGCAGTTTGGCAAACTTCTGCCCTGGGTCGACTTCATCCGCGTAGACCCATTCAATGCGCTGGACCTGTGCCGCGCGGTTATGGTGGAAACCAATGACGTAGGACTGGATATCGCCGTCCTTCAGCCGCACGGTGTGCCACTCGTCACCTGCTTCGATAATGCTGGTCGGGCTGTTGGGACGGGGCGGCGAGTCCGACACCACGTGCCCGCCATACACCGGATCGGCAATATTGAACCCGGCGCCAGCAGACAAATCGTGCCCGGGCTGCAGGATGACCTTCCATTCACCCAGCGTGACACCGTTGGCGCCCGAGCGCAGGTTGAAGGTTTCGTCAAACCGCAGCCGGGCGAAGCGCGCGCTCACTGGCGCTGCAAGCTCGAAAAACTGTTCGGTTTCAACCGGCAACGTTTCAATGTGCAGGGCTTCTTCGAACTGCAGGCCGTCAGTGGACAGCAACAGGGTCGCGCGGCGTACGTCACGGTAAGCGCCCGGCGAGCCAAAATGATTCAGTGCGATGCCCGCGACCGGCAAGGGTTCGTCACCCGGCAAATCCAGGGTCAGCGCCGGCCTGGGGCTGTCGCCCCAGCCATAGGGAACTCCGCAACACTGCATACGGGCGCCTCCGAACACCAGCCCGTCGAACAAAGTGGGGTAGCGCTTGGCTGTTTCACCTGGCTCGACCAATTCGGCCCCGAATGGCACCCACGCGGCATTCATGCCACCGCGCAAGCTATCGGGAACACTCCAGCCCCAGACAGGGTTCAATGGCGGAATGTCGCGATCGACGGCCAGCTCGGCCCAGGTTTCGGCCTGTGCGCCGGTGCCAGTGCGCGCCCGTGCACTGATCCGAACAGGCCGGTCCGCCCAGGCATCGGGGGGCACATCGATGCGCAGCGCAATATCGGCACTGCCCTGCCCGGGCAGCGTCAACTGGTCTTGGTCCAGTGTCACATTCCAGCGGTAGTCACTGGTGGTCGCCTCCAGTTCGAGCTCGACCGCTTCGGCCCCGCGGTTGTGCAGTCTCAGCTGGCCCGCCACGGTTTGCCCCAAACGCCGGTAAGCGGATACCGCGCTGTGCGCGGTCTGCAATGTCATATCGACCGGCAGAGGCGACAACTCCGCCGCAACCGGTGGCGCCCCTTCAAACTCCAGCTGCAGACGGTAATCCTCGCCGCGCGTCTCGACGATCAGTTGGTAGGGGCCGCCCGGCGGAACCACCGTGGCGTAACCACCCGCTTCCGCATCGTAGCTCAGCACCTCAGCATCAAAGCGGTTGCGGCCCAGCATCAGACGTTTGATGGGCGCTTCACTGCGCACGAACAGGTTTCTCGGCTGCTCCGCCATGGAAAGTTCATACGGGTCCGTATCGCCCCAGTCCCCGCTGCTTCCCTCCAGCACCTGGTTCGGCGGAACCGGCGCGGCGAGATAGAGTTGCGACACGCCGTTGGGCTCACAGTCGGCCGGACAGGAATAGCGTGGCAGTCGCTCCAGGCTGATGCGGTATTCAGCTTCGCTGACCTGGGTGGGACGCAGGTTGACGTGGTAATCGCCCGGTGGAAACAGCCCGGAGAGTGTGACGGGCTCGCCCGGACCACCCGGTTTGGCATCCGCCAGTGTCTCGTCATACCAGTACACGTAGGGGTCTATGACGCCATCGGCCGGGGGCTGTACGGTGAGGCGTACATGATCCCAGTTGCCGAGATAGAAGCGGTAATAATCGCTGTCGTCGGAATCAACCAGCAGACCGGTGCGGGTCTGGCCGATGGCCAGGCGCTGCATGCGCGAGGAGTCGTTGGGTTCGCGCTCGCCATTCGGATCGGGCGGCCCCAGCGCTCGCGCCAGCACGGTATAACTGCCGCCGTTGCGGCCCGTAACGCGCAGATAGTGCTGGCCAGGCAGCAGGAACATGTTTTCCAGCCGCATCCGCCGCTGCCCGCGGTCCGGCCGAATGCGCGTCACCTGTTTGCCGGCACCATCGTAATAGGCCACTTCGGTGATGTCGTCGCCGATGACCTGGAAGCGCCACAACTGCGGTTCATCCACCACCAGAAACCGGTAGAAATCGTCTTCGCCGTACACAAACGAACCCTTGATCCTATTGTTGGCCGGCACGCCGCTGGCGAACTCGATCGCATCATTGGGCTCCGCTTCCATGCCCGCCTTGATCGCGCCCTGTGGCGACAGGCTGATGCGGTACTCAATGCCTTCCCTGGCCCGCGTGACGCTCAGCCCCCAGCTGCCTTGGTTCAAAACCAGGCCGGGCAATTCAATGGGGGTGTTTTCCCGACGGCACTGCACGCGTGTTTTGTCACTGGCGAGCAGGCAGAACTCCAGCGCCTGCCCGGCCGGCTCGGTGTCGAGGGAAAGTTTGAGTACCTGGTCAGCGTTCGTTTCATCCAGATCGAAGCGGAAATAGTCCCACTCGTTGGTCTTGCTGATTCGCCCGGTCAGCGGTTGCGACAGATCCACGCGGTTGGCCTGGGCCCAATCGCCGTTCGGTTCCGCCTCTTCACCCGCCACTCGCTGGCCGACGGCCTCGCTGGCAATGGCGTGAATAAAACCCGGCTGTTTGGCAACAAGTTCCACGTAGTAGGTAGCGGCAGCGAGAGCCAGATCGGGAAATACCGCCTGTCCGCGAGGCCCCGTCCGCTCTGCTTGTAGACGTGTGCCAGTGGCGTCGTAAAGCGTGGCCTCAAGGCTGCGCCCCACCGGCACCTGCACCCGAATATCCCAGCGCTGGCCAGCATCCTGTTCACTGAACGTGAAGGCGTACCAGGCCCGTTCCGCTGTTTCAAAGGTGGCGAACTCCCGGCCCAGGCGCATGTCCTGCGCATCTTCGCGGGCCTCGCGCTGGCCGGGGTTTTTGCTGACCGCCAGCCGGCTACCTTCGCGCATGATCAAGCGGTAGCCGCCGGGCGATGTATCCGTGGCCGCAGAGTCCGTGCCGGCCGCCAGTTCACCGGAGGTCTGCGGCGTGCCGTCCTCACCAAAAGACAGGTTGGCGGACGGCGGGCGGAACATACCGCCACTGGATTCCCCGCCGCTGCCGGCGTAGGCAATGCCGATCAGGTACTCGCCCGGCTCGAACACCAGATCCTGCGCGACGGACGGTGTCAGCCCGTCACGCGTGCCCATTTTCATCAACCGTTCCCGGCCGGCCACGTCCACCCCGTTATCCGCATAGGTGATGCGAACGACCTCGGCTATGGTCAGTTTCCCGGGTATACCGTGCAGCTCAAAGGTCCAGCGTTTGCGCGCATCGTTGTCAGAAACCGTCCACATGAAACCGTCCTGATCGCCATTCATCATGCTGCCCATTACCGTACCTTCGCCGCTGATGGCATTGGCTTGGGCCGGTGTATCGTTTGGCTCGACTTCGTAATAGGCAGCCTGGGCCTGCACGTCCGGCGCCTGCCAACCAGACAGGGCACCAACTGCCAGTGCCAAGGTAAATGATTTCCTGCACGCGTCTGTCAGATATTTCGTGGAATGCAACATAGCCGTACCCGGAGCGAGTCAACAGAAGGATTTTTTCAAGACTAATCGATCATGCAAATCAATGCGAACGCAGCCTGGACATGGTGCTTGGTGCAGCCAATCCGTTACGACCGTGCACCATCCGGAGCCAAAACCGGATCCGTTTCGTCCGGGC
>JBFIHZ010000179.1:0-8083 GCA_041601535.1 Lysobacterales bacterium
GCTGTCCTGCCTGCGCGACAAGGCCGGCAACCTGCCGCTGGTGGCCGAAAATCTCGGTATCATCACGCCGGCCGTGGAACAGCTGCGCCGAGATTTTCACCTGCCTGGCATGCATGTGCTGCAGTTTGCCTTTGACGGTGAGGCGGCCAATCCGCATCTGCCGCACAACCACGAACGGCAGGGCGTGGCCTACAGCGGCACGCACGACAATAACACCACCCTGGGTTGGGCCGGCGGCCTGGACGACGGCGTGAAACGGCAGGTGGCGCAAAGCCTGGGCGCGGCCGAGCACGAGCTGGTGCCGGCGCTGTTGGGCGCCGTACTGGCGTCACGCTGCCAACTGGCGGTGCTGCCCTTACAGGACCTGCTGGGCCTGGACGGAAGCGCGCGCATGAATATCCCCGGTCAGGCGGAAGGCCAGTGGCGCTGGCAGTACGCTGCGCAGCAGCTCAGTGCGCAACTGGCCGGTCGCTGGCGCGAACAACTGGCCGCTGCCTTACGGCTGGTCTGATGGCCGGCAGGTGTCAGGCGGCGTGTACTTTCACCGTCTCGCCAATGGTGTTCATGATGTGGCGTAATACGTCGTAATCCGGGTGGCGTACGCGCATCCAGGCATTGGCCATATAACCGCCTTCAACCGATTGCGTTGGTGTACCAGGCGCAGGCAGGTGTGAGGCAACAATACAGTCGCCAAACCGTTTCTGGATCGCCTCCAGCCCGGAGTAACCGCTGATGCGCCCGTCGTGGGAGGGCCGCAGTGCGATCATGCCGGCCGCATAACGGCGCGAAGGCTGCTGCAGCGGACGGCCGTGGACCAGCGCATGCGCCCATTCCAGGTACAGGTCAAACTCATTGGCTGCATTGTAGACATCCCACTGGCCGACACCCGGCGGACGGCAGCCGATTTCGGAGAATTTCAGGCCCTTGGGGCCAGCAAACCACTCCATGTGGGTGGCCGAGGTGCCAATGTCCAGCACGCGGATCACGTCGCGCGCCATTTGCCGCACTTCGGCATAGCCTGGTGCGTTGATGCGGTTGGTGGTGATCATCTGCGGTGAAATCCAGCGTTCGCGCATGGCTACCAGCACATTGGGGTAGTAATGCGTGATGAATTCATGCGTCACTTCGCCATTGATGGTGAGCGTGTCCAGATAGCCTTCATGGCCTTCGATGAATTCTTCGATAGCCATTTCAGCGCCATCGGCCAGGCCGCACTCGATGATGATATGTTCCAGTTCCTCGCTGTTACGCACTTTCCAGGTTCCGGAAGCGCCAGCGCCGGCAGGCGGCTTGATAATCAGCGGAAAGCCAACGGAACGAGCAAACTCACGGGCATCAGCCGCGCTTTCGGCCCGCGTGGACATCGCGCAGGGTATGCCGGCCTTGCGTAATTCTTCTTTCATGGCCGGCTTGTCACGGCACAACCAGGCAGTGCGCATCGAGGTACCGGGAATACCGCTGGCTTCGCGCACGCGTGCGGCCGCCATGATGTGCGCTTCCACCGTGGCTTCCAACCGGTCCACCCAGACCTTGCCCTGAATGTCGCGTACCGCTGCCAGCAAGGCCGGTTCGTTGACCACGGAAGGCACCTGCACATAATGTTGCAGCCAGCCTTTGATCTCGTCCGGCAGGTAGTTGCGCGGGCGTTCGCCGATGCCAATCACATTGGCGCCTGCCTGGTGCAGGCCACGCACAAATTCCCGCTGGTTATACGGAAACGAGGGTTCGATGAAAATGATATTCATAGCATGGTTTCCGGTATTGATCCGGCCAGAAGCCGGGCGGGCTGCAAGCGGGTCATGACTGTTTCAGCCGGCGGAACAGGTCTACATAATGCTGCCCCTGGTGGTCCCAGGAATAGTCCATCTGCATGCCGTTGCGCACCAGTTTGCGCCAGTTCTTTTTGTCCTGGTACAAATCAAGCGCGGTATTCAAGGCCCAGCCCATGGCCTGCTCGTTGAAATCATTGAAGACGATGCCGGTGCCTTGCCCGCTGCCCGGTTCAAACAGCTGCACCGAGTCGGCCAGGCCACCGGTGTTGCGCACGATGGGCACACTGCCATAGCGCAGGCTGTACATCTGGTTCAGCCCGCAGGGTTCAAACCGTGATGGCATCAAAAACATGTCGCTGCCGGCTTCTATCCAGTGCGCCAGCCGGTTGTTGAAGCCGCGGTAAAAACACACGCGGTCGCGGTGCTGCTGTTGCAGCCAGCTGAAAAACTGTTCGTAACGGGGTTCACCACTGCCCAGCACGGCCAGCGCGAAACGCCGCTGACGCAACAACTGCGGCACCACTTTTTGCACCAGCTCAATGCCCTTTTGATAGGTCAGGCGCGTGACCATGCCAATCAGTGGCATATCATCGCTGCTGTCCAGCTCAAGCTCCTGCATCAGTGCCAGTTTGTTCTTTTTCTTGCCGGCGGTGCGTTTCGCATCGTAAGCAAAGGGAATCAGCGGGTCGTCAGCCGGGTTCCATTCCTTGTAGTCCACGCCATTGAGTATGCCCACCAGTGAATCACGCCGCTGCTGTAACAGGCCCTCCAGCCCCATGCCGTAATCCGGCCCGAGGATTTCACGTGCATAGTTCGGGCTGACCGTGGTCAGCAGGTCGGCATACAGCACACCGGTTTTCAGAAAATTAATGCGCCCCAGGCCCAGGTCTTCCTGGTGCAGCCGGTCGCTGCTGTTCTGCATGTCCATATCGGCGAGGATCTGAGCATTGAATATGCCCTGGTAGCCGATATTGTGAATGGTGAGTACGCAACGGGAATGTTCAAACAGGCGATCCCAGGCGTAATGGCTTTTCAGGTACAGCGGCAGCAGTGCGGTGTGCCAGTCGTGGCAGTGAAAAATGTCCGGTGCAAAGCCCATGTGCTGGCACATTTCAATGGCCACGCGGCTCAGCAGGATAAAGCGCAGGTGTTCATCCATGCCCGCCGTATAAATGCCCGGACGGTCGTACAGCTCGGGGCAGCGCAGCAGGTAGATCTTCAGCGTGCTGCCGGGCAGGGTGGTGGTATCAATGGAATAACGCAGCTGGTGCGGCCCCAGCCGGATCTCGCGGTCCTGCAGAAAGTGCACCGGGCTCAGGTCCAGTCCGCCGGTGTCTATGGACGAGTACAAGGGCAGCAGCGCGCGCACATCATGACCCTGGCGATGCAGGTAATCGGACAAGGCCGCACTGACATCCGCCAGTCCGCCGGTTTTGGCCAATGGTGCGATTTCGGAACTGACCAGGCAAATTTTCAGGGCATTATCAGCCATGCTGCCATTCTCTGTGTTGTGTGCGTGTCATGCGGTAGCGGCGGCATGCGGGCGTTTGCGCCCGGCCATCAACACCGCCAGGCGGGCATCAGGCAACAGTGAATAACAGCCAGCCGACCCGCCTCGTTACAACTTTGGTGGCCTGCTGCGGTATTCTACCGCTTTCCCACGCGAGGGGTGGCACGGCTCCATGATGAACGTATTGTTGCTTTCACCCGGTTACCCGGCCGACATGCCTGAGTTTACCCGCGGCCTCGCTGCCACCGGCGCGCGCGTCTACGGCGTGGGCGATACCCCGGTCGATGGCCTGCCGACGCTGGTGCGTCAATGTTTGCATGAGTATATCCCGGTGCGTTCCCTGTGGGATTCCGATGCCGTGATCGGCGCTTTGCGCGAACGCCTGAAAGGCCGCAACCTGGACCGCATCGAATGCCTGTGGGAACCCGGCATCCTGCTGGCGGCGCAATTGCGTGAAGTGTTTGGTGTGGAAGGCCTGAGCATTGAACAGGCGCAGCGTTTCCGTGACAAGGAGTTGATGAAACAGGCGCTCGACCGGGCCGGTATCCGCACCCCGCACCATATCGCGGCCACCTCGGTGGCAGCCGTTTGGGAAGCGGCTGAAGCCATTGGCTTTCCGCTCATTCTCAAGCCGATTGATGGTGCCGGTTCGGCCGATACTTATCGCATTAACGACATCAACGAATTGCGCTCCGTGCTGCCGCGGCTGGCGCATATTGCCACCGTCAGCGTGGAAGAGTTTGTTGACGGTGAGGAGTTTACTTTCGACACGATCACGGTGAACGGTCGTATCGCCTATTACAACATCGCCTGGTACCGTCCGCGCCCGCTGGTGGCGCGCAGCAACGAATGGATCAGCCCCCAGGTAATCGCACTGCGTAACCTGGACCAGCCGGACCTCAGGGATGGTGTGAAGATGGGTTTCGACGTGATCGAGGCGTTGCAGTTCAATACCGGTTTCACCCACATGGAATGGTATCGCAAGGCCGATGGGGAGGTGGTGTTTGGTGAGATCGGCGCGCGGCCGCCGGGCGCACACCAGGTGGACCAGATGAAATACGTGTGTGATTTTGACGTGTTCCGCGAATGGGCCAACGCGGTGGTGCATGGCGAGGTCAGTGCCGGAATCCGCCCGCAATACAACGTGGCGACGATTTACAAACGCGCGCGCGGCGTGGGGCGTATCCAGGCGATTGAAGGCATCGAGCGCCTGCAGCAGGATTTCGGCCAGCACGTGGTGTGGAATACGCTGCTGCCGGTGGGTTCGCGGCGCCGGGACTGGCGCAAGACGCTGGTGTCCGACGGCTTCGTCATGCTACGCCACCCGGATCTGGCGATGACCATGGCGATGGCGGACCGGGTGGGGTCCGAATTGCACTTGTTTGCGGAATAGAAATTTCCGGAAGCCGGGGCGCTGCCGGTCTGTGGTGGTTGATTGCGCCCCTGCTGCACCGGCCGCGCTGCGCGCGGCTTCCCGCGCAACCCGGTCAGGGCATGCGGTCGGCCTTACAGGGCATCCTGCCCTGAGCGGCCTCGAATGGACTTCCTGTCCATTCGACCGCGCCCAGCCCGGGCCGCTCGGCGGCTGGCTTAATGGGGCGAAATCAACCACCACAGACCGGCAGCTTGTGCGTTTGGGGTGATGGCCTCTATTGGCGGATGCGGTTTTGTTCGGGTTGTCGTGTAACGGGCAGTGACGATGAGACTTGGGCATTTTGGCCTGTGATGCCCGGACCACCATTCCGTCTGCAGCCCGTGGCGGCGGGGCGTGTTGTACGCCCCATTAAGCCAACCGCCGAATGGCCTGTTCCTGCAGGGGTCAAATGGACAGGAAGTCCATTTGAGGCCTCCCGGGGCAGGATGCCCCGTGAGGCCGACCCCGGAAGGGGCAGGTTATGAGGGCAGGCGCGCGCAGCGCGGCCGGTGCAGCAGGGGCGCACAACACGCGCCGTTGCCACGGGCTCCGCTTCAGCAAGGGCAACCCGGTAAGTGGCGAATCATCAGCGCACGTAAGTGCAGCGGACTTTGTGCTACACGAGTGCCAAAAAGGTGCCGTTGGCGCGGGCTCTGTTCAAGCGGCGGAAATCAGTTGGTTCAGGCGTGTTCCGCGAGGTACTTGGGCAGCATATCGCGCCAGGTAACCCAGTTGTGGTGATAGTCAGGCCCCCAGGGGTCGACGCGGTTGGGAATGCCTTTGGCTCCAAGCACGGAGGCCATGCGCCAGGATTCACCAATGTCCTCGTAGTCGCCTTCACCCGTGGGCAGCAGGATCATGCGCTGTTGCAATTGCTTCAGCAGCGCGCCTTCCAGGCCCGGCAGGAAATGCAGTGGTGAGCAGAAATAAAAGTCCTGGATAAAACGGCCTTCAAGGTACTTGGACAGGTCGTAGGTGCCACTCATGGCAATGGCCAGGCGGAACGCGTCCGGGTGGCGGCAAATGGAAGCCACCGCGTTGAACGCGCCGATGGAGGCACCGGCCGCGATCAGTTCAATATTGGCGGTGTCGCAATCGGTGCGTATGGCCGGGACGATTTCCTTGCAAACCAGCGCATCAAACATGTTCTGCAAATGGGAGCAGTATTCCGCCGAATGCTGTTTTGAGATCCATGCCTTGCCGGCTATTGAGTCGGTGGAATAGACCTTGATGCGGCCGGCTTCGATCAGCGGCATCAGCGCGCCAATCAGGTGGAAACGCTCGATCTCCTCGGCGTCGCCGCCGGCCGTGGGAAACAGCAGTACCGGGCTGCCAAAGGTTCCCCAGCGCACCAGCCGGACTTCCTGTTCAACGTGGGGTGAGTGCCAGCGAAAGGTCTCTTTCATGCGGCCCCACCCTCGATCCGCCGCCAATCCTGCACCCGGTTCCAGAACAGCTCGGTGAATTCCTCGATCTCGTGTTCAGGGAACAGGGCGGTGACTTTCTGGCGTATCGCGTCATGCACCGTTTCAGTGGCGAAGAACCGGTTGGCTTCTTCGTCCAGGTGCGCAAGGTGGGTGTCGCAGAATTCTTCGAAGGCATCCATATCGAAATGCCGGCGGGCCAGTTTGGTATAGCCCGCGAGTTTTTCCTCGAACGAAATATCCCTGGCGGCGATGTCAAAATAACTTTGCCAGTCGAGGTTGGTTTTCATATTGCGGTCGGTGGCGGCGCAGAAAATCGACCAGCGCAGGTTGGCCTTGATCAGCCATGGAAAATGGTAGTGCAGCGAGGTCACCTGTGAATCAGGGCAGGCATTGGCGAAATCGATCGGGTGCCAGGTGCCGTTTTGCCGCAAGGCTTCGCAGGAGTTGAAATCCCAGCCAAAAAAGGCGTTGATCACCAGGGTCATGTCGGCCAGTTGGCTGGCCTGTTCGGGCGGCAGGAAGTCGTGGTCCATGCGGTAGCGGTCGTGCAGCGGGGCGCCCGGGTCATAATTGACGAAGCGGAATTGCGGGCCGAGTCCGACACAGCGGACGAACGCATCATTGGGCTCTACGCCTTTCTGCAGATTCATCACCCGGGTGCCGCTGATGTCATAGGCGGCGATCAGTTCGTCGCGGTTGTTGATGCCGGTGACGCCTACCCAGGCACCGCCGTCGTAGGGTTTCATATACAGCGGGTAGCCAATCTGGTCGCCGATGGCACCCAGGTCGAACAGCTTGGCGTAGCGTTTCAGGGTGGGGCTCAGGTCGGCCGATTGCAGGTATTCCTTGGGCGGTATCATCCAGGTTTCTGGTACCGGGAAACCCAGCCGCATCATGGCCGCATAGGTAGTCTGCTTTTCCATGGATTGCAGTGACCATGGGTTGTTGAATACGTACAGGTCGTTTACCAGGATGGCTTTTTTGATCCACTCACGCGAGGTGTGGTACCAGTGGGTCAGGCGGTCGATGACCACGTCGTAATGGCAATCCTGGGCCAGGTTAAACGGCTCGATGTGCACCCGTTCACATTCGATGCGAACCGTGTCCTGGCCGATGGACAGCTTCAGATCCAACTGTTTCAGCAGGGCTTCATAGCAAATCGGCCAGCAGATATCTGCGCCAAGTGAGAGACCGATTGTTCGGGTGATTTGTGCCACGTCTGTCTCCTGCTGCCGGGCACATGATCATACGGCGTTCCGCCGGTGGCGGCCAGAGCATGCGGCCAGCGCGCGCGGACTGTTGGCCTGGATTATTCGTATACCATCCACAACGGTCCGGGAAACAGCCAGGTCAGGCCCTGGCGCAGGCGGTCGCGCCAGTTTTCCCAGTTGTGCGCATCCCGCGCCTCTTCAAATTGTACCTGCATGTTCTGTGCCTGCAGGACCGGCAACAGCGAACGGTTTTCGTAAATCAGTGATTCGTAAATGCCGCAACTCATGTAGATTTTCTGCGCCAGCGGGAACGGCTGGTTGCGGTAGGCATTGATGAATTCGACGATGGGATCGAATACCGGGCCCTTGTCATGATGGCCGAGATCGCTGAAGGCAAAGGAGCCGGACTGTAACAACAGCTGGCCGAAGTGTTGCGGATAGAGGCTGGCGGCATGCAGGCTGGCCACGCCGCCGAGGCTGGCGCCCATCAGGCCACGGGCGCCCGGGTCATCCACCAGGGGGAATTTGTCAGCCAGCCGCGGCAGCAATTCCTCCGCCAGGAAACGGGCGTGCTGGCCATAAGCCGCGTACTCCTTGAGGCGGTCCGGTGACTGGGTTAACGCCACGATCATGGCCGGTATTTCCTGGCGGTGTATCAGGTTGTCCAGCACCGCCTTGAAGTCGGCATAGCGCAGATAGTCCAGTCCATCGTGCACCAGCAACAGCGGGTAGGTGCGGCTGCGGCGGAA
>JBFIHZ010000180.1:0-8030 GCA_041601535.1 Lysobacterales bacterium
CTGCGACGGCAGCCTGGCGTTGATGCCCATCATCATGCCGGGGTGGGTACCCCAGGTGACGCTGGGTTCGATCTCGGACGCATCAATGGTCACCAGCCGGTCGAAGCGCGCACCCTCGTCGGTCGACAGGGCCTTCCAGCGCTCCACGGCACGTTGCCAGGCATCGCCCTGCGGTGCCATCGGCCGGCCCTTGATGTATTCAAAGGTGGTTTCATCCGGCGCCACCATGCCGGCGCGGGCGCCGCATTCGATGGACATATTGCACAGCGTCATGCGGCTTTCCATGTCCATCGCGCGGATGGTGCTGCCGTGGTATTCGATCACCGAGCCGGTGCCGCCGTCGACGCCGATGGTGCCAATAATGTGCAGGATCACGTCCTTGGCGCTGACGCCCGGACTCAGCTCGCCGTCAACCCTGATGCCCAGTGTTCCGGGCTTGTGCTGCAGCAGGCATTGCGTGGCCAGTACATGGCCCACCTCGGTGGTGCCGATACCAAAGGCCAGCGCGCCAAACGCGCCGTGCGTGGCGGTGTGGCTGTCACCGCAGACGATGGTCATGCCGGGTTGGGTGGCGCCCATTTCCGGCCCCATCACATGGATGATGCCGCGGTTGGGGCTGTCCCAGCCGTGCAGTTCAATACCGTACTCCGCGCAATTGCGGTAAAGCATCTCGACCTGCTGCCGCGCCTGCTCGGTGAAATAGGGGCGGTTGCCGTCGGCATCTGCCGGCAGGGTTGGGGTGGAATGGTCGATGGTGGCCAGGCAACGGTCGGTGCGGCGTACCTTGAGGCCGCGTTGTTTGAGCTCGGCGAAGGCCTGTGGCGATGTGACCTCGTGCAGCAGATGCAGGTCAATATAAAGGATGGCCGGTGCGCCATCACCGCCGGGCGCGGATTCTTCCCGCACCACGTGCTGTTGCCAGATCTTTTCGAACAGGGTCAGCGGTGCCTGCCGGGTCTGGCTGGCGCTGCTCATGCGGGGGTACCCGCGGTGGCAGCCGTAACGGCTGCCGGATTACAGGTTTGCGATGTTCCGCGTTTCATGATTTTTCCTTTGCGTGTGCTGCGGTCAAACGGCCGCTTTCAATCCGGGTTCGGCAGTGCTTTTACCCTGATGCTGGTGATGCCGGTTCATGATGGTGACCAGCGCCTGGGCTGAAGCTTCGACGATGTCGGTGGAAACGCCGGTTCCCTGGTAGCGGCTGGCACCTACCGTGGCGCGTACGATGGCCCGGCCCTGGGCGTCGCTGCCGCTGGATACGGCGCTGACCTGGAACTCCTCGACGTGCAGATCTTCATCGAGGATCTGCTTGATGGCGTTAACAATGGCGTTGACCGGACCGTCGCCGCGGCCGGAATACACCCGTGGCGCCTGGCCATCAAAGCGCAGTTTGACGCTGGCTTCGGCCGACTGATCGGACTGTTCCACCTCGGTGTGTATCGACACCGCGTCCAACACCCAGGGGCCAACCTGTTCGGTGCCGAGCACCAGCGCTTCGATGTCTTCGTCGTAGACGCTTTTCTTGCGGTCGGCCAGCTGTTTGAACTTCACGAACAGTGTTTCCAGTTGTTCCTTTTCCACCGAGAAACCCAGGGTTTCCAGGCGGTCGCGGAAGGCATGACGGCCGCTGTGCTTGCCCAGTACCAGGCTGTTTTCCGGCACGCCCACGTCTTCCGGGCGCATGATTTCGTAGGTCTCGGCATGTTTCAGTACGCCGTCCTGGTGAATGCCTGCCTCGTGTGCAAAGGCATTGCGGCCGACGATGGCCTTGTTGGGTTGCACGCGTGAACCGGTGACCGCGCTGACCACGCGGCTGGCCGGGTACAGGCGGGTGGTGTCAATGCCGGTACGCAGCTGGTAACGGTCGTTGCGGGTGCGCAGCGCCATCACGGTTTCTTCCAGCGAGCAGTTGCCGGCGCGTTCACCAATGCCATTAATGGTGCATTCCACCTGGCGGGCGCCGCCTTCCACGGCGCCGAGGCTGTTGGCTACCGCCAGGCCCAGATCGTTGTGGCAATGGCAGCTCAGGATAACCGAGTCGTCCTTGCGCAGGTTCTCGTTGAGGTGCCTGAACTGCTCCTGGATTTCGCTGGGGGTTACGTAGCCCACGGTATCAGGCACGTTCAGCACCCGTGCGCCGGCGTCGATGGCCGCCTGGAAATATTCAATCAGGTAGTCCTGCTCGGTGCGGCCGGCATCCTCGGCGGTAACCTCGATATCGTCAAACCACTGCTTGCCGAATTCCATGGCCGAGCACATCTCGTCGATGATCTGCTGCTTGCTCATATTGAGCTTGAATTCGCGGTGAATCGGACTGGTAGCGATAAAGATATGCAGCCGCTTGTGTGGCGCGGATTCCAGCGAGCGGGCCACCGCTTCGATATCACCATGGCGGGTACGGGACAGGCCGCAGATGGTGGCCTTCAGGCCCAGGTCACCGACCGCCTTGACGGACTCGAAATCGCCCTCGGAAGCCGCCGGGAAGCCGGCTTCGATTACGTCGACACCGAGCTCATCCAGCACCCGTGCAACCTGTAGCTTTTCCTTGACGTTCATGGAGCAGCCAGGAGATTGTTCGCCATCGCGCAAGGTGGTGTCAAAAATGTGTACGTAATCGTTCATAAGAATTACTCCGGTTGATTCCGTTGGCCTGCCAGCTGCAGCGCCATCCGGTTTGCTACATTGACAGGTGAGGATGCACACCACCTGTCAGCTTTGTTACCGTGCCGCCGCCCCTGGGCGGTGGCCGGCTGGCTGGACCACGAAGCGGCTGTCTGGCAGCCCGTGATCCCGCATGAAAAATATGTCGTGCCGTGGTTCATGTTTCCGCCGTGTCAGCAGAGCCGAAAAATTGCGGAAAAGAAGTCACCGCGCCCTTGGAGGCCGAGGACACCAGATGGGCATACTTGGCCAGCGCACCCGAGGTGTACTGCTGTGGCCGCGGCTGCCAGTCGCCCCGGCGGCTTTCCAGGTCGGCATCGGTTTCCACCACCCGGCGGTCCACGTCAATGGTGATGATATCGCCTTCACGCAGCAGCCCGATGGGGCCGCCGTGGGCCGCTTCGGGGGCCACGTGGCCGACCATGAAACCATAGGTCGCGCCACTGAAGCGGCCGTCCGTCATCAGCGCTACGCTGGTATCCAGGCCCTGGCCGACCAATGCCGCGGTAACCGCCAGCATTTCGCGCATGCCCGGCCCGCCGCTGGGGCCTTCATTGCGGATGACGATCACATCACCGGCATTGATTTTGCGGCTCTGTACGGCCGCGAAGGCATCCTGCTCGCCTTCAAACACGCGCGCCGGACCGGTGAAACTGAAATTGCCATGACCGGCCAGCTTGGCCACGCAGCCCTCGGGGGCCAGGTTGCCGTACAGGATGCCGAAACCGCCGCGTGGTTTCAGCGGCTGGTCGAACTGCGTGACAACCTGCTGGCCGTGGGTTTCGGTGACCGAACTGCATTCTTCAAACAGGCTGCGGCCGGACACGGTAGGCGTATCGGTAATCAGGCCGGCGTTTTTCAGGCGATCGATGACCAGTGGTGTGCCGCCGGCGGTGAACAAGTCCGGCGCCATGAACCGGCCGGCCGGTTTCAGATCACCAATGATGGGCGTCTGGCGCGAAATTTCATCGAACTCGTCGATGTCGAACTCCACGCCGGCCTCACGTGCGATGGCCAGCAAGTGCAAGACCGCGTTGGTGGAACCCGCGGTGGCGGTGACCACGGTGGCGGCATTGCGCAGGGACTCGTGGGTGACCAGGCTGCGCGGGCTGTGGCCTTCAGCCACCAGTTCCACGGCACGTTTGCCGCATGCGCGCATGGCCTCCAGCTTGTCTGGGTGAACCGCCGGAATGTCATTCACGCCCACTGGCGACAGGCCCAGGGTAGTCAGCGCCATGGCCATGGTGTTGGCGGTGAACTGGCCGCCGCAGGCGCCGGCACCGGGGCAGGCCTCTTTCTCAATTTCGGTGAGTTCCGCATCATCAATCCTGCCGGCGGCGTGGGCACCCACGGCTTCGAACACATCCTGGATGGTAATGGGAATGCCGCGGTGCGAACCGGGCATGATGGAACCGCCGTAAATGACCATGCCGGGCACATCCAGCCGCGCCAGCGCCATGGCGCCGGCCGGGATGGTCTTGTCACAACCCACCAGCGCGATCACGCCATCCAGGCAATGCCCGCGGGTGACCATTTCGATGGAATCGGCCACCAGTTCACGCGACATCAGCGAGCATTTCATGCCCTCGGAGCCCATGGAAATGCCGTCGGATACCACGATGCTGCCAAACTCGATGGGGGTTCCGCCCGCGGCGCGGATGCCTTCCTTCAACGGCTCGGCCAGACGCCGCAGGTGCTCATTACACGGTGTGACTTCGGACCAGGTGTTCACGATGGCGATCATCGGCTGATCGATTTCGGCATCCGTCAGGCCGGTGGCGCGTAACATGGCTCGGGCGGCGGCGCGGTCAGCCCCTTTCTTGATTTGGTCGCTTCTCATGATGTTCTCTGTTGGTCCCTTGATTATCCGTCTTGCACTATGTCGTTTTCGTTACTGGTGGGCTCCGCCAGCGCGGCTTTCGGAGCCCTGAAACAAAAAACCCGCACCTTGGTGGCGCGGGTTTTCAGGTTAATCTGGATTGTGCTTAGCCTGTGCCCGCGCCTCTCTCAATAATAAGAGCAAGAAGAGAAATTAGGGCCAGAAGGCTGGCCGGCAACGGCAGGGCACGCGCTGCAGTACCCACACTGATAGCCGCCACGGACCGGCCGTGGTGGAAGTTCAGCAATGAGCGATTGTGCAAGCGCATGAGTCGATTCGACCATAGCGAAAAAATGATGTCAACCATTATTTTCAAACACCTGCAGATTAATGCTGAAGTTAAAAATATTAATGCTTGTCACGCGGCCTCTGAGTGCGCCTTCAATGGTTGAGCGGTGGTCGGGCAATGGCGTTGACTCTGCGTTCAGCGTGACTGGTTTATGGCCCGTTGCAGAGCAGCCAGCAACTGATGGGCATGTTGGTCTGAAGGGTGCACCTGTAACAGGGTCCGGGTCCATATTAGTGCCTGGTCCAGATGACCACTATCGCGATTGATGGTCGCCAGGGCGAACAGGATCTGGCGGTCGCTGGGGTGGGCTTTATGGGCGGCGGCCAGAACCCGCAGTGCTTCAGCCTGGCGTTGCGTGGAGTTCAGCGCAATGCCGTAGACGTAAGCGAAGCGGGCATTGTCTGGCTGCAGGGTGGCTGCCTTGCCCAGTTCGGCTACAGCGGCTGCGTGGTTACCGCCGCGTACCAGCGCCAGGCCCAGCGCGTGATGCAGGCTGGCATTGCGCGGCTGTTGGGCGATGCCCTGGTTGAGGGTGGCAACGGCTTCGGTGTTGAGGCCCTGGCTGCGGTACAGTTCGGCCAGGTTGATCCAGGCGGAAGCAAACTGCGGGTTGCGGTGAATGGCATCCCGGTAAAGCTTTTCGGCGCGCGCCGTATCACCGGTCTGGCTGGATAATATGGCCAGGTTCAGCAACGACTCGGCGCGGTCGGCGTGTAGCTTCTGGCTGTCGACATATTCATCCACCGCCTGTTGCAACAGTTGACCCTGGTTCGGGTCCAGTTGCTGACGGGGTGTGCCCGCCAGCACCCGCCCGGCTTGCACGCGTACTGCCAGCAACGGATCCTGCAACAGGTGGCCGGCCAGCACAAAACGGCTTTCAGGCGGCGCAAGCTCCAATACTTCCAATGCGGCAAAGCGCACCAGTGGGCTCTCGTCCCGCAGGGCCTGCTGGATGGCCAGGCTGCTTTGCGGGCTGGAAAAATTGCGCAACTCCCTTGCGGCCGTGGCGCGGGCGATCTCCGGAGTTTGCTGTTGACCGAGCACGTCCAGCAGGGCCGTTTCCGCCTGTGGCGCACCACTGCGAGCAAGCGTGAAAGCCTGCGCCCAATTCTGGAATGGCTCGGCTGCTGCAGGGAACATCTGGCTGAACGATTCGCTCAACCAGTCCGCGGACCGGTCAGCGTGGCACTGACTGCAGGCATTGGGCGTACCCAGCGCCTGTGACAGATCTGGCCGGGGAATGCGCAGGCTGTGGTCACGGCGAGGGTCGACCAGCATATAAGTGGTCTCCGGCATATGACAGGAAAGACAGTTGGCACCGGGTGAGGTTTCGGCATGGCCGTGGTGCCCAGTTACCGCGAATGTCGCCGGCAGGTGGCACTGCGCGCAAACGGCGTCCCCCGGTGCACGCAATTGCTGGTTGTGCGGATCGTGGCAATCGCTGCAGCTCACGCCGGCTGCGTACATGCGGCTCTGGGTAAACGAACCCCATACATAGACTTCATCCTGGATCTGGCCATCGGCGTGATACAGACCCTCGGTGAGTAACGCTGGCATATAGTGGTTGAGCATGACCGGATTGGTTTCCACACCTTCGCGTAACTGGCCCCGGCGCGAATGGCAGGAAGCGCACACTTCGATTTCGGTGGAAGAGCGTGCTGGTTCGTTGGCTTTGGCCGTTCCGGTGGCGGCGTTTATGGCCCATTGGCCGCTTGGCCGGCGAGGCAAAAGAAACGCCAGGCCGCGGGTGGCATCAGCCGGGTCCAGCGCGGACTTGCCAGCCCAGGCGATGTGGCCGGAGCCCGGCCCATGGCAGGCTTCACAGCCCACGCTGATTTCAGACCAGGTGGTGTTGAACTGCTGACTGACGGCATCGAAGCCTTTGACCAGTTGAGTGGAGTGGCAGTCGGCACACATGAAATTCCAGTTATATTGCGCGCCGGTCCAGTGCAATTCATCGTGGTAATCGACGGCTTCATCAGGGTGCAGGTGAAACCAACGCTGGCCTCCCTGGTTTTTCGGGCGGCTGTCCCAAGCGATGTTCAAGGCTTGCATGCGGCCATCGGGAAATGCCACCAGATACTGCTGCAGGGGGGTTACGCCAAACGTGAACCCGATGGCAAAATCCTGCAGGGAGCCATCGGCCCCGTCAGTACGGACATAGTAAGTGCCGTCGCGGGTGAAAAAACGTGAAGTGATTCCGTTGTAGGTAAACTCGGCGTTTGCAAAGTCGCCCAGCACGGTGTCCGGTGTTGCTGCTTGCATGGCCAGTTGGTGGTGTGAACCGGACCACGCAGCGTATGGCCCGGCGTGGCAGTCTTTGCAGGCCCCGGAGCCCACAAAGGTAATACTTGCATGCAGCAAACCTGCCGACAGAAAGCACGCAACAGCAGTCACTAATCGAAGCATGCAAATGGCTACGGGCTGGTCTCGCTGCTTTGTTTCAGGGTCAGCGGCTCCTTGAATGTCAGGGTGCGGTACGGGAATGGAATTTCCATGCCGGCCTGATCCAGTGCCTGCTTGATGCTGGCGATGACCTGATCGCGGCTGACATGCATCTGGCGCGGTTCGGATTTTGCCCACCAGCGCACATTGAAATCCACGCTGGAAGAATTGAATTCCATGGCAAACACATCCACCGGTTTGTCCTTGCTGACGATATCCAGTTTTTCCACTGCCTCGCGAATCACTTCCCGCGCCTTGTCCAGGTCGACATCATAAGCCACCCCGGCGGCAATGGAGAAGCGGCGCAGTTGCTGGTCGGTCCGTACATACACCGGGTTTTTGAACAGCATGGCATTGGGCACCAGCACCAGTTGTCCGTCGTTCTGGCGCACATAGGTATCGCGGATGAGAATTTCCTCGATCTTGCCTTCCACGCCTTCACACTGGATAAAATCGCCCAGCCGCATGGGCTTGCGCAGCATGATCATGGCGCCGGCCATAAAGTTCTCAAAAATATCCTTGAAGGCAAAACCGATGGCAATGCCGCCCACCCCGAGTGCAGCCAGCACGCTGGATGGTTTAACGGACGGAAACAGCACGCTCATGGTGATCAGAATACCGAGTACCCAGATGGCGATCCCGGCCAGTGTCTGCGACAGGTCGATCAGTGCCTGGCGCACATGGGCAGCGCCCAGTGCCTTGGCGAGTACGCGTTTTGCTGTCTTGGCCAGCAGCCAAACCACGACCAGAATGACA
>JBFIHZ010000181.1:0-8008 GCA_041601535.1 Lysobacterales bacterium
GGCATCATCGTGCCATGGAATTTTCCACTGCAGCTGGCCCTCTCGCCGCTGACATCGGTTTTGGCTGCCGGTAACCGTGCGATGGTGAAGATGTCGGAAAACTCACCGGCACTGGCCAGGCTGCTGGCAGACCGCTGCGGCGACTACTTTCCCCCCGACAAGTTGCAGATTTTCGTCGAAACCGGCGGCGTTGGCATCGAGTTCTCACAGCTGCCGTTTGATCACCTGCTGTTTACCGGTTCCGGCCAGACCGGCCGTGCGGTGATGGCAGCGGCGGCAGCCAACCTGACGCCAGTGACGCTGGAGCTTGGCGGCAAATCGCCAGCGGTGATTGCGCCTGACTTTCCGATGCGTAAGGCGGCCGAACGCATCGTGTACGCCAAACTGTTCAACGCAGGGCAAATCTGCGTCACCGTGGATTATGTCTTCGTGCCTCGCCAACGGGTGGAGGAGTTCATCAGCGAAGCGAGCCGCGCCGCGCAGCGACTGTGCCCCGACATTCACTCCGCTGACCACACCTCCATCATCGACGACCGCTCGTTTGAGCGCCTGCAACAGGCACTGGACGATGCGCGCAGCAAAGGCGCGCGGCTGGTCAATCTCAGCAATGACCAGCAGGCCGATCCCGCCAGCCGTAAAATGCCGCTGTGGCTGGCACTGGACACCCGTGACGACATGCAGCTGATGCAGCGCGAAATTTTTGGGCCGGTCTTGCCGGTGCTGCCCTATGATGAAGCTGGCGAAGTTGTTGAATCCATCCACAGCAGGGACCGGCCATTGGCTTTTTATCCCTTCACCCGAAAGGCGGCGTTACAGGATTACTACCTGCAGCACGTAGCTTCCGGCGGCGTGTGCGTAAACGATGCCCTGTTACACGTGGGTCAGCACGATCTGCCGTTTGGTGGAATCGGCGCCAGCGGCATGGGCCACTATCACGGCTACGAAGGGTTTGCCACGTTTTCCAAGTTGCGCCCGGTGTTTTACCAGGCACGGTTCAGCGCACTCAAATGGCTGCAACCACCGTACGGCAAGTTGGCCAGCCAGGTGCTGTCCTTCATACTCAGAATCAAATCCTGATACAGAAGAAACGACACATGCAAGAACTGCTTAAACAGATTGGCCGGATCACCGGCCCGGCGGGTCTGCTGACCGGCGATGATGTCACCGCCCGCAGTGAATCCTGGGTGACCAACGTACCTTGCAGGGCCAAAGCAATCGTGCGTCCGGCCAACACCGCTGAAGTATCTGCGGTCATGAAGTTATGCCACGCGGCCGGCCAGACCGTGGTTACGCACGGCGGACTGACCGGGCTGGTGGATGGCGCATACAGCACGCCGAATGACCTGGTGTTGTCGCTGGAGCGCATGCGGCAGATTGACCCAATCGACAAAGACAACCGCACCGTCAAGGTCCAGGCCGGCGCGGTGCTGCAATCCGTGCACGAAGTGGCCGCACAGGCCGAGCTGATGTTTCCTCTGGACCTGGGGGCGCGCGGCAGCGCCACTATAGGTGGCAATCTGTCCACCAACGCCGGCGGCAACAGCGTGATCCGTTATGGCATGGCGCGCGAGCAGGTGCTGGGCATTGAGGCGGTACTGGCTGATGGCACGGTGATTTCATCCCTCAACCAGGTCATCAAGAACAATACCGGCTACGATGTGAAGCAGCTTTTTATCGGCTCTGAAGGCACTCTGGGCATCATCACCCAGGCCGTTCTGCGCTTGCGTCCCTTACTGCGCAGCCGGCAAACCGCACTGGTGGCCATCAACCGATTCAGTGATGTGACGCGCTTCCTGCGCCTGATGGACGCCGGCCTGGGCGGCAGCCTGAGCGCGTTTGAAGTCATGTGGAACGATTTCTATTCGCTGATCGTGGTGGAAGGCGGGGAACATGGCCAGCCACTGGGGCCGGACCACGCTTACTACGTACTACTGGAGGCCTCCGGCGGCCATGAAGATACCGACCAGGCCCGTTTCGACCAGGCGCTGGAACAAGCCTATGATGCCGGCCTGGTCGCCGACGCCGTGGTGGCGCAAAGCAGCCGGCAGCGCGAGGAGTTATGGGCCATACGGGATGACATTGACGGGCTGGTGAGGGGGCTCAACCCGGCCATTACATTTGATGTCAGCCTGGGCCTGGCTGATATGAACGAATATGTCGACAAGGTCCGCGCCGCCCTGCAGGCGCTGTGGCCGCAGCTTCGCATGGTGGTCTTTGGCCATCTGGGCGATGGCAATATTCACCTGGTATTGACGGTCGGCAGCAACGCCAATGACGTGGTGTATGCGGTGGAAGAAGTCGTCTATCGCGAATTGCAGCCTTTCGCCGGCATTATTTCAGCCGAGCACGGCATTGGCCTGCTGAAAAAGGACTTTCTGCACTGTTCACGCAGCCCCGATGAAATCGCCCTGATGCGCAGCCTGAAAAACGCCCTGGACCCGCTGGGCATACTTAACCCCGGCAAGGTTCTGCCAGATGCGAAGGCATGCATCACCACAGCGGAGCAAAGCGCATGAACGGCGCCGAGAACCTGCTGGAAACGCTGGTCGCCAGCGGCATGGAAATCTGCTTCGCCAACCCGGGCACGTCCGAGATGCAGCTGGTTTCCGCTATTGGCAACCGGCCCGACATGCGCGCGGTTTTATGCCTGTTTGAAGGCGTGGTGGCCGGTGCCGCCGATGGCTATGCGCGCATGGCCGACAAGCCGGCCCTGACCCTGCTGCACCTGGGGTCCGGCTTCGCCAACAGCATGGCCAACCAGCACAATGCAATGCGTGCCCACGTGCCGCTGGTCAACATGGTGGGAGACCATGCCACCTGGCACGTCAAATACGATGCGCCGCTGACTTCTGACGTGGCGGCTCATGCCGCCATTTCCTCAAGCTGGGTGCGGGCCTCCACCTCGGCCGATGACCTGGCGCTGGCCGGTGCGCAGGCGGTCCATGCCGCGCTGCAGGGCGCGGGCAAGATCGCCACCTTTATCGCCCCGGCCAACCATGCCTGGGAAGCGGCTACCCAAAAGGTAAACCCCCTGCCCCGCCCGCAACGGCCACAGGCACCCGCGGCAGCCATAGAGCAGGCTGCAGCCCTGTTGACGGCAGGCGGACAGGCCGGCAACTGTGCGCTGTTTCTGGGTGGGCAGGCCTTGCGTGAAAACAACCTGCAACTGGCGGCACAGATCGCTGAAACCACCGGAGCACGGCTGATGTGCGAGACGTTTCCGGCGCGCCTGCAGCGGGGCAAAGGCCGCCCGCTTGTGCAACGGCTGCCCTATTTCGCCGAGCCTGCCGCCGCCCAGCTGCAGGACCTCGATCGCATGATACTGATCGGCGCCAAGGCGCCGGTATCGTTTTTTGCCTATCCCGGCAAAGCCAGCTGGCTGGCACCGGAAGACTGCGAAATGGCCACGCTGGCCGAAGTCGACCAGGACATCCACGCTGCGTTGGCTGCACTGGCGCAGCGTTTGGGGCTTGACCCGGAAAAGGCAGGCGGCGCCGATTCCCCCGGCGCGGAAACGGCTGCCACAGCAACGCCGCCTGAGCCCGAATCTGAGCCCGATAAACTGACGCCGCTGGCGATTGGCCAAAGCCTGGCGCGCATGCTGCCGGAAAATGCCATCGTGGTGGACGAAGCCGCCACCTGTGGCCTGAAACTTTTTGCCGTTACCGAGCAGGCCGCCGCGCACGACTGGCTGACGCTGACCGGCGGTGCCATTGGCCAGGGCTTGCCGTTGAGCCTGGGCGCGGCGCTGGCCTGCCCGGACCGCAAAGTGGTCAACCTGCAGGCCGACGGCAGTGCGATGTACACCGTGCAGGCGTTGTGGAGCATGGCACGCGAGCAAACCGACGTGGTCTGCGTGATCATGAACAACCGCAGTTATGCCATCCTCAATATTGAACTGGCACGCGTGGGCGCCACCGCACCCACCCCGAAAACCCTTTCCATGCTGGATTTGTCCAGGCCGGACCTTGATTGGGTGTCGCTGGCCACTGGCATGGGCGTGCCAGCCAGCCGGGCGGAAACGCCTCGGCAGTTTGAAACCCAACTGGCCGCCGCTCTGAGCCAGCCCGGGCCGCATCTGATTGAAGCGCTGGTGGTACAAAACATGTGAGGGCCTGAGTGCCGGAATAATGCGTACATGAAAAAGCCCCGTTGCCGGGGCTTTTTCATGTTTCAACCGGGCCGTCGCCCGTTGCTGATACCTTACATCTCAAAGATCGCCCGTACGTACCAGAACTGACCGCCAATGGCATGCAGCGTGCCGTCGAGGCTGTTCAGGTCGCAGGAGTAGCAGATGGGCGGGCGTTCATCAAACACGTTATTGACGCCCACCGAGAAGGTCCACTGGCCATCACTGAACCCGGAAGGCGACCAGCTGACCTGTGCATCGGTATAGAACACGCTGCTCATGTGGTTGGTGTCGGGCCCGTTGGAGCACAGATCAAACAGTTCGAAGTCGGCCACCAGCCCCTGGCAGTTTTCGGTCAGGGAACTCAGGTAGCGGAAGCTCAGGCGGGCGAACCAGTCATTCTTGAACCAGTCGGTATTCAGCGTTGACTTGGTTTCCACGTAACCACGGGTTGGCGAACCCACCTCGAAGCCCTTGCGGTCGATGCGGGTAAAGCCACCACTGCTGTTGGCGATCAGTTCGTCGTAATCCAGCAGGAAGGAGGTTAACAACTGGAAACGCAGCCGGCCAAAACTGCTCTCGCTGGTGGACAGGTCCAGGTTAAGGTCGATGCCGGAGGTTTCAATGCCGCCAATGTTCTGCAGTATGCCGCCAATGCTGGTAATGGTGCCGCTGGCGTTACGATTGATGGCGTTGCAGAAAATGGGCTGCAGGGTTTCGATACAACCGTTCAGCAGGTCCTGCGCATTGGGTGCCTGAATGGCACCTTCCACATCGATGTCGTAGTAGTTCACCTCAACCAGGAAACTGTCGATACCACCGACATTCTCCACCGGCGTGTCCCAGCTGAATCCGGCGGTAAACGAGTCTGACGTTTCCGGCTTCAGCTCCGGGTTGCCGCCGGTGTCCACCGAGATCTGTGGGTTGATCTGGCTGTAATCCGCGGGCACGCCCAAGGCCGCACAATTGGCCGCATCAGCCGGTGCCACGTTGGAGCACCGGTCGGTAATGGCGGCGTCAAAACGCGAACCCAGGTTGAACAGCTCACCGATATTCGGCGCGCGGAACCCTTCGGAATAATTGGCGCGGAACGTCAGGTTTTCTGTTGGCGCCCAGTTGATGGCCAGTTTGCCCACGGTATCGCTCTCGAACAGGTCGTAATCGGAATAGCGCATGGCGGCGCTGATATTGAGCAGATGGGCGCCCGGCTGGTCGGCCAGGATCGGTACGATGACTTCGCCGTAAAGTTCATCCACATCAACACCACCCGTGGTTGGCGTGGTCGGCACGTCAGCGGTCTCACCGGCAGCCACTACCGGGTCCGGAACAAATGAGCCGTCTTCTTCACGGTGTTCAAAACCGATCGCAAAACCCACTGGCCCGGCCGGTAAATCAAACAGGTCGCCGGCCAGGTTGGCGGTGAAATCAAACAGCTCCTGGTCACTGGTATCAACACCGGTATAGGTGACGAAGTCCAGCATTTCCTGGGTCATGGAACCCTCACCCACAATGTTCAGCGGCACGCAGCCGAAGGTCGCCGCACACACATCGGTCGGGCCCAGCGCAATCGCAATGCTGCGCGCGTTGAACTGGTTCAGCTTGGTCTGTTTGGCATTGTTTTCCGACCAGACCACGGAGAAATCCCAGAACATTTCCCTGCCGCCGGCATCAAACTGTCCATCCACGCCAGCCGACAGGTACCAGGTGTCCACATCCTGGTTGAAAATACGCGGACCGGCTTCGATCGGCCGGCGACCAAAGAAAGATATATTGTTCGGACCCAGATCAATCCCGAACGGGTTGTAGGGATGGTCGGCCGGCCAGAACACGTTGGTCATGTAAAACGTCGAGCCACCGTCCGGACCAAAGAACAACGGTACCGGTGCCGCCTGGCCTTGTGACTTACGGTTGTTGTAACTGGCCAGCACGCGGATCATGGTGTTTTCGGTCAGGTCATACTCGGCCTTGCCGAACACGCTCAAACGTTCATTCGGCGTGACCAGGTGATTGAACGGCTGATAGTTGAAGCGGTCGGCCAGCGCGAAATCGTGGAACCCGTCGTTTTCCTGGTCGTTGGGGTTCCACACCGGGTTGCTTACGCCGGCGTTTGGCGCCAGGCTGACAATACCACCCACAACCGGGTCAAAGAAACGGAAGCGTCCGGCCGGGGTGCCGGAACTGACACCAAACGGGAAACCGGGAATCGGGTAGACCGACTCCTTGCGGTCGGCGGTATTGACGGCTTTCTGGTCGGTATAGCTGATGTCCAGCAGCGCCCGGGCCCGTTCACCAGCGGCACCAAAGCGCACGTCAAACTCGGCGGTTTCGCCGTCACCTTCCTCGTACTGGCCGTAGTACGCCGAAGCCTTGAGCGAGTCATAGTCATCCTGGGTGATGATATTCAACACACCACCGATGGCATCGGAGCCGTATACCGCCGATGCGCCGTCTTGCAGGATTTCGATGGATTTCACCGCATTGGTGGGAATCGAGTTCAGGTCCACCGCACCGGATACGCCGGAACCCGACGAGCCCTTGATCCAGCGGCGGCCATCGACCAGCACCAGCACGCGCTTGGATGAAAGGTAGCGCAAATCGATTTCAGCGGCGCCTGCACCGATACCGCCACCATCCGGGGGAAAGCCCAGGTTGCCGGACGCGTTATTGGTGCCGTTGATCGCCGAGCCGGAAATCGCCAGCCGTTGCACAAAATCCGCCAACGAGGTCGCGCCGGTGGCGCGCATGTCTTCGGCGGTCAGGGTGAGTACCGGCAAGCGCTGATCCAGGGGGTCCTGGCGGATGCGGGAACCGGTGATAACCACTTCTTCCAGCGCGCTGTCTTCGTCATCACCGCTTTGCGCGCTGACCGGGCCGCTGAACACCAGAGTGGTGGTAAACAAAACACTTGCTAAAAGAGCCGTAACGTATCGACTACAGGTAATGCGATTCATTATTTATTCTCCTGTACCTAAACGCAGTTAATGGTTTTTTAACATTTACATGCGAATGATAATCGAAACGCAAAAAAAATCCATGTGCCGGCAATACACACGCAAGCCAAACCGCCCTGCACCTCCGTTCAAGCGAATTCCGTACAGCTACGATCTGGTGAAGCTTCCGCCGCCGCTCTCTATTGCGGTCGCGGCAAGGGTGCCTGCAAACCATGGCTGCAAGTAAACGGAGATATATAAACCGCGCGCCAGGCGGTACAATGCGCCCTCCGGGCCGTTCATTTCACTCGTTTACGTGCGCGGGAATTTTGCTGGTGCGGAAAACGTCTGTACTGGCAACACCGAAGGCACCTTGAATCGCCCCCCAAATGCGCCGGCCGCTATTCATTAAGCCTCCGCAAGCCCGTAGAATGGGCAATCCTTTGAAACAAGCACACACGGAATGCCATTAAATGCTTGAAAAAACAACTGTCGCAGTGCAACCCAACGTGCGAGATTTCCTGGCCGCACACCCCGAGGTTCAAACCTTTGAAGTCGTGCTCACCGACCTCAATGGTATCCTTCGCGGAAAATGGATTCCGCGCGCAGGCATGGACAAGGTGATGGATGGCAAGCTGAAGATGAGCCTGACCTCGGTGTCGGCTGATATCTGGGGCCGCGATGTGCCCATTCTGTGCCGCCAGACCGGTGATGGCGATGGGGTCTGCGTGCCGCTTGAGCAAACCATCCGGATCCTGCCATGGCTGAAACGCCCCACCGCGCAGTTGTACTTGCAACTCAATACCGAGGATGGCACGCCATGGGGTTACGATCCGCGCGTGATCCTGCAACGGGTAGTGAAGCGTTTTGCCGAGCACGGCCTGACGCCGGTGTGTGCGCCCGAACTGGAGTTTTACCTGTTGCTGGATAAACGGCTGGAGGATGGCAC
>JBFIHZ010000182.1:0-7902 GCA_041601535.1 Lysobacterales bacterium
CATTACCTTCTATGCTGCCGACGACCGCTATTTCGTGCGCCTGCTCGGCAGTAACCTGACGGATGAGCGGTATAAAACCGGTTCCCTGTCAGTGGCCACCATCTGGATCATGTCGGCCTATGCACCGCCGCGCTACTACGGCATAGAGTTTGGCACCAGGTTCGATTGGTAGCGGTAAAGTTACAGTATCTGACGGCGATCGTATGTGGCTCATTTGCCGGCGCTTGCGCCGGCTTTTTCTTGATCGGGCAGGAAAATCCGGGCCACAGGATAAAGTCTCAGTGTGTTGGCTCAGGGGGCTATTTTCCCTGTTTGAGGTAACGGTCCATCTCCTTGTGGAAATGCCTCAGCCGTTGTTCCTGTTCACCCCAGATGGCGCCCTTAAAGCCACGTGAGCGCACGCCGCGCTGCACCACCGGCAGCAGCTCGGAGTCCTGGTCCAGTACCTGGCCGAGGCCAGGCGGTTCGCCCAATGGCACATAGTCCGTATCGGGCCGGAAGTCCCCCGAGGTATCGGTGCCTTCGGGCAGGCCCATCCAGCCGGGGGTTTTGTAATTCGGATCTTCCACCGGTCGGATCAGCGTCATGGTGTCATAGTAAAAGCGTTCCGGTTCGGTGGGGTGGGGCATAAAGCGCATCAGGAAAGCGCCCTCAGGGTGCAAGCCGATTTGCACGTTGGGGAAAATGCCGGTGGCCCAGCTATCGGTCAGCTGGCCATCGGTAAAGCGCTCGTAGCCCAGCCCGTATTTGTCGGAGCGCCGCCGCTTGGCCTGCTGGATGGCACGGCGCACTTCGCGCGCGTCGTCGGGATACTCCGCCGGGTCCATACTGGATTCGCTCATCATGTATTGCAGGCTGGGGTTCATCGATTGCTGGTCCGCCTGGCGTTTGGTTTTTACCCCGATGGGAACAATCATGCGGCTGCAGCCATGCGGGTACAGGTCCACCTGCACGCCCATGTCATCCATCACGTCCTGGGTTTCGGGATGCACCGAATGCAGATGGTAGGTTTCGTAGAACGCATCGACGCCGGTTTTCCAGTTGGCCGCCCATTCGCTCACCACGTGGCGTACGCAAAACATCTTGTCGAGTTCATAGGCTTCGAGGTATCCCTCAGGCAAGCCGAGCCGGTCCTTAAGTGGCGGTGGATTATCATCCAGGCTGATAAACACCAGGCCGGCGTGAAGCTGGCAGTGGACTTGTTGCAGCTTGGGGTTGTCGCACACCAGTTGCGGATTGAATGTTTCCTTGTCGGTAATGCGGCTGCATTCGCCATCCAGGCCGTATTGCCAGGAATGAAAGGCGCAGGTGAACTGCACCACGCTGCCGCGGTCATTCAGCACCACCTGGTTGCCGCGGTGGGCGCAAACATTGTAGAAGGCTTTGACCGACTGGTCCTGCTGGCGGACGATAATGATGCTTTCGTGCAGCAGGCGGAACACCGAATAATCACCGGGTTCGGGGATATCGGTTTCAATCCCGGCAATCAGCCAGCTACGGGTCCACAGCCGTTCCCATTCCAGTTGCTTGAAGGCCGGGTCGTAATAACGGCTGGGGTCTAGGATATCCAGGCCATTGTTGACATGCGGTTGCTTGGCTTCGAGGTTATCACCTTCCGCCAGCGGATCGATCAGCCAGGTTTCAACAACGTTTTTCCACATGCGGTTTCCTCCGGGGACGATCTTATTGGGTTCCAAACGTGCAGTAGGGTTCTTTCTCGACCAGTCCGAATGCAAACGACAATTTTACCAGGCCGACGATAACGGCCAGGCACAGGCCCAGTTCCAGTATATCCTCGTCACTGAAGTGTTGTTTCAGTCGAGCGTAGAGCTCCGGCGTCAGCTGGCCATGCGGGTTGTTCAGGGCAATCTCGTCGGCCAGTTCCAACACGGCCTGCTCATCGTCTGCAAAGCCGGAATAATCCTGCGCCCACATGGCATCGATCTGTTGCTGTGAAAAGCCCAGCTCGGCCACGCCGGCCAGGTTCTGCAGATTACAGGTGCGGCAACCGTGATTCATGCTCAGGCGCAGCCGCGCCAGCTGCTTGTGTTTCTCGCCAACGCGGCCGTTGAAAAAAATGTTCTGGTAAAACTGCACCATGGCAAAGTCCAGCAGTTCCGGCGCATTGGCGAATACGTCGACAAACACCGGTGTGCCGGTAAGAGCGTTCAAAGCATCCCAGGCCTGGCGTTGTGTTTCATTCAGGGCTTCGCGCGGGACACGTGGCAGCAGGGTTTCCGTCATGATTTCACCTCGTTGTTTAGTGCTTCAGCCAGGTTGTGCTGATTCATTCATGGCCGCCATCAGTGGCTCGACGCGCAATTCAGGCGGAATGTTGTCGCGGCCGATGCGCCGGTCGAGCTCTTCATGCCAATGGTAAATGCGGCGCTCCTGGTAGCCGGTCAGCACGCCGCTGAAACCGGCTGATTGCATGGAGCTCTGTATGTGTGGGACAAAATCCAGGTCTTCCTTGAGAATGCGCACGAAATTTTCGATGCGCTGTGGCCACAGCTCATGGCGTTCATTGTCCTCCCCGCCGGGAGCGAACCAGTGGCAGTCCAGCCTGGCGCTGGCATCACCCATGGGCCACACCGCCAGAAACGGCAAACCGGTGGCGGATACCGGGGTCACCAGGTTGGGAAACAGGTTGAACGAGACGGTGGCTTGCCGGTAGAGCTCGTCGGCCCGCTCAAACTGCGCCATGCCGATCGTGCCGGGATCTGTCCAGTCGGGCCGGCGGTTGGGTGTGACCATCACCGAATGGCCGCGCGGCCAGGTGGCGATCCAGGTACCGTGATGTTCCAGGAAACGGTCAACCGTGCCACTGTGCAGGTGGTGCAGGTGATAAACCTCGAAAAACCCTTCCAGCAATACCTTGTAATGGCAGTCCATTTCAAACGAGCATGAATGGATATGGCGGATGGTGTCAGGATCAAGCTCTGCCAGTTCGCCGCCAACGGGTTGCAGTTCGTCCGCCAACGCGGCTGCCGCGGGGTTTTCATTGATGAAAATCCAGTTACCCAGGGATTCACAACGTACCGGAACCAGGCCCAGGCAGCTTGTGTCCAGGCCGGGAAAATCGCGCCGGTCGCGCACGGCTTTCAAGGCTCCGTCCAGGCCATAGGTCCAGCCATGAAAGGGGCAGGTGAAGCCACCTTTGACAACACCGCGGTCCTGTTCGACCAGGGGTGCGCCGCGATGCCGGCAAGTGTTGTAGAACGCGCCGACCTGGTACTCACTGTTTCGCACCAGCACAATTGCGCTGCCGGTGCGGTCAAACACGCGGTAGCTCCCCGTTGCCGGTAACTCATCTGCATGACAGGCATACAGCCAGGAGTTTCGCCACAAACTGTCGGTTTCCATGCGCAGGAACTGCGCATCAAGGTAACGGCCGGCGGGGATGCGGGGCAGGGCGGGAAAATGCGCGGGTGGCTCACGGCGGGACTGCTCGAGTTTCAAGCCTTGCCTGGCCTGTTGCGTGAACGATGTGCTCAATGTCGGTTCTGCCGTTGCGCTGCCTGCTGCAAAGTGATTACGGTGTTGTGCATGACCGGCCTGGTCAGTGAGCTGTTTAATATATAAACAGTCATGACTGTTTGTTTTGGTAGTCATAGTATACGCAAGATTTGAATTAAGTTCGAGAATTCCATGGCGACATTTGCGGCCAGGAGTTTGAATAAGATTCAAAAGAAGCTAAACTGTACAGCGGTTAGCAAGTCATTTTCCATTCACATTCGCGTGACAGAACGGCGGGGTCCACAACATGGATTTTCAACTCAGTGAAGAACAGAAAGAACTGCGTGACAGCGTGCGGCGTTATGCCACTGAAAGGCTGCTGACGCAGGCAGAAGAAATTGAACGCAGCGGCCAGCCACCGTCGCATGAGCTGATACGCGAGTTTGCCGACATGGGCTACCTCGGCATCAATATTCCGGAACGGCTTGGCGGTCAGGGCCTGGGCAATCTCGAAGCGCTGATCGTGGTCGAGGAACTGGGGCGGGTATCTTCAGCCGTGGGCTTCCCGGTGTTCGAGTCCTGCGTGGGCCCGGTGCGGGCGATTGAGAAATTTGCCTGTGATGAACTGGTGGAAGAAGTAGTGCCGGCGGTATGCCGTGGCGAAAAAGTGGTTGCCATTGCGATGTCCGAGCCGGCGGCCGGCTCGGCACTGACCGATCTGAAGACCCGCGCCGTGGTAAACGGCGATGAGGTGGTCATCAATGGCAACAAGCGCTGGTGTTCCGGCGGCGGCCATGCCGACGGTTACGTCGTGTACTGCCGTTTCTCGGATGATGCCGGCGCCCGCTCCATCGGTGCGGTCTATATTGAAAAGGACACCCCGGGCCTTAGCTTCGGCCGGCCGGAACACCTGATGGGGTTTCGTGGCGTTCCATCCAGCGACTTGTACTTCGACAACGTGTGCGTGCCGTTGCGCAACGTGGTGGTGCCGGAGGGCGGCTTCAAAAAGCTGATGGGCGCGTTTGATCTGGAACGCTGTGGCAATGCCACGATGGCCCTGGCCCAGGCGTCAGCCGCATTGGATGACGTATGTGCCTACGTGCAGGAACGACAGCAGTTTGGCAAACCCATCGTGGATTTCCAGGCGGTGCAGATCAAGCTGGCCGAAATGCAGATGCAGGTGGAAGCGTCCCGCTTGCTGATCTGGCGCGCCGCGGTTGATGCCGAGCGCGGCTTTCCCAGCATCAGCGCATCCAGCGTGGCCAAATGTTTCGCCAATGAGATCGCGCGGACCGTGACGGGTAATGCCCTGCAACTGATGGGAGGGTATGGCTATTCCAAGGAATACCCGATGGAACGCCGTTTTCGCGATGCCTGGGGTTGGGGTATTGCCGGTGGCGCCATCGACATCCAGAAAATCAATATCGCCAGCGCAATGATAGGCCGGCGGTTTGACCAGCGTGCCTGAAGTGCTCAGCCCGTAGCGGTTGCCGGGGAAACATCCACCTCGATCGTGCCGTCGGTGATGCGCAGGGGAAACGAGCGGATGGGCTGGCTGGCCGGTGCGCCGGTACAGGAGCCATCGCGGATATCAAAACTGGCGCCGTGCAACGGACACATCAGGCGGTAACCGCGCATGCGGCCTTCATCAAAGGTGGAGAACGCATGCGAACAGCGGTTTTCCAGTGCGAAGTATTCATCGCGAAAACGGCACAGCACAATGCTTGTGCCGTTGACGACAAAGCTGCAGAAGGACTTTTCGGCAATATTTCCGGCTGCGGTGACGGCGGTGAAACGGGCATCTGGCATGGCGCTTTTTCCTGTTTGGGCTGCCCGGAGTCTAGCATCCATGCGGCCAGAAAAAAATCAGTCATGATTGTTTCTTTGCCGGGGAGCGGGTGCTAAGATTATTTTCAATCACCCGAAGTGGCGGGAACCAACCGGAGTACACGCCTGATGATGACTTTCCTGGCCCGCATGAAAATCAAACCTGATCGGCGCGAGGATTTTATCCGCCTGGCCCGGGAGCTCACTGAAAAAGTACATGCCAACGAGCCGGACACCACGGCTTATGAATTCTTCCGCCTGCGCGATGATGAATACAGTTATGCCGTGTTCGAACAGTTCACCAGCGAGGACGCAGAAGCAGCGCACCGCAATACCGACTATTTCAATGCCCTCGCTCCGGACCTGATCGATTGCCTGGACGGGCCGTATGTACGCGAGTACCTGGACCCGCTGGAATAAGGACGGAACATGTCGAATTCACCGCTGGAAGACGTGCGGCTGCAGGCCACCTCACTGGGCGACTTGCTGTTGCTGGCCGCCGACCGGCACCCGCAGCGCGATGCGGTGATTTTCCCTGACCAGCGCTGCACCTACGCCGCACTGCGTGATGCGGCGCTGGCCAAAGCCTGCAGTTTGCAGGCGCTTGGGGTAGGGCCGGGTGACCACGTTGGTCTGCTGCTTCCTACCGGCATGGAATTTATCGAGACACTGTTCGCAGTCGCCTTGCTGGGCGCCGTGACGGTGCCGGTCAATGCCCGCTATATGCCGCCGGAACTGGCCTACGTGGTGGAGAATGCTGATCTCAAGGTGCTGCTGACCACCGACCGCATCGCCGATGCGGTGAATTTCACCCAACGCTTGCAGGCAGCTTTTCCTGACCTGGAACAACAGTCTGATCCGCGTCGGCTGCAATTGGTCGGTGCGCCGGCGTTACACAGCCTGGTGTTATTCGGTGACAGTACCGCCCCTGGCATGCTGTCCTCGGCGCAGTTCGATGAGTTGTCAGCGCAGGGTTCACTCGACCGCCTGCATTTGCAACGGCTGCAAATCCGCCTGGGGCAGACCGCGCTGATCCTGTACACCTCGGGCACCACGGCCAATCCGAAAGGCTGCATGATTTCGCACGAAGCCATTGTGCGCAACAGCATGGCGCTGGCGGACCGTTACCAATTGACTGGTGATGACCGCTTCTGGTCGCCTCTTCCGCTGTTTCATATTGCCGCCATCCTGCCGCTGACGGCGATTTTCGCCAAGGGCGGAACCTACCTGACCACTGGTTATTTCCAGGCTGGCGAAGCGCTGCAGATGATGGAGCGTGAACAGGTGACCGCCACCTATCCCTGCTTCTGGACGATCATGTCCGACCTGGTGGACCACCCGGATTTTGACAAAACCGATCTTGGCCGGGTGCGCCTGATGAATGCCAATTTTGCGGTGCAGCCACCGGAAATCGGCAAGAAAATGAAAAAGGCCCTGCCCAACGCGGTTTTTGTCGGTACCTTCGGCATGACCGAAACGGCCGGCACGGTGACCACCAGCCGGCTGGATGATTCGGAGCAACAACGCTTCACCCGGCTGGGCACGCCCCTGTCCGGCCTCGAGGTGCGCGTGATGGACCCCGAAACCGGCCAGCCGGTGGCGGCAGGCGAACAGGGCGAAGCCTGGATACGTGGCTACAGCACGTTCACCGAATACTACAAATCACCGGAGAAAACCGCCGAGGCGCTGGATGAGGACGGCTGGTTTCATTCCGGCGACCGGGTTTCCATCGATCAGGACGGCCAGTTGATGTTCCACGGCCGCATGCGTGACATGCTGAAAGTGGGCGGTGAGAACGTCGCGGCAGTGGAAATAGAAACCTGTCTGCAACAGCACCCGGCTGTGAAACTGGCGCAGGTGGTAGGCATACCCGATGCGCGCCTGATTGAGATTCCGGCCGCCTTTATCGAACTGGAGCCGGGCCAGCAGGCAGAAGAAGCGGAGCTGATTGCTTTTTGCCAGGGCAAGATTGCCGGTTTCAAGTTACCGCGGCATGTGCGCTTTGTCGGCGAGTGGCCTGTTTCATCCACCAAGATCCAGAAATTCAAACTGCAGGAACAGCTGCGCGCCGAACTGGGCCTGTAATCCTTCAGCCCCAGTGCCCTGCGGCGCTTACAACAATCAGTCGGCGGGTGCCAGCGCGATCAGCGCATTGCCGGGCATGTGGTTGTAAATACCGTAGCCGGAATTGGCATACACCATGCCGTGCGCCACCAGCACGCCACCACCGCTGAACGAACCGCCTTTGGCGGTAGCGCCGGAAACCGATTCAAACTCGCGGACCGTGTCCATCTGCCACAATACGCGGCCATCTTCGCTGGAATGGACGCGCAGGAATCCGTCCAGGTAGCCGGCGATCACGGCACCCGGTATCGAGGTAATGGCATGCGAGATGCCCGGGTCACAATCCGGCTTGTCAGCACAGGTGTGTGGTGCGGGCGATGACCACAGCAATGTGCCGTCGCGTGCATCCAGCGCATACAGGCCGGGCCGCGCCTCGGTGGTGTACTGGTAACGGGTCAGGTCCTCGGGATAGGCCATGTCATTGATCGGCACGTACACGGTGTTGCCGTGGGCGGCCATGCCGAAGTGCACGCCGCCCTGCACACCGCCGCGTCC
>JBFIHZ010000183.1:0-7887 GCA_041601535.1 Lysobacterales bacterium
AACGCAACAGCGCGAAGTAAACCAGGCACCGGGCCGCACGCCGCACCGGCAGTTCTGGCCGGCGGTTTTTGACCACCCTGAAGCGGGCTGCACGGTAGCGCTGAGCTCCTTCGCAATCGGCGCATTACCCCTTCCTACGTTTTTTTTCGTATAATGGGAACAAGCGTGGCGGACGCCAGTCAAAGTAGTGCGGGCTGCGTTCGCGGTTCACGCATGATTGCTTGCAGGAGTAGAACATGAAAGCGGTAAATCTCGGTAGATCGGTAAAATTGGGTGTGCTGGCGGCTGTGTTGCTGCCCGGCATGGCGCTGGCCGGTGATGCCAAATCCGTGCAGATCATCACCAGTTCGGAAAAACCGGCGGAATGCATTTCGGCAGTGCACATCAATAAAATTGACGGGCGCGAGGTGAAAGTGCAGAAACTGGGCTTTGAGCTGGAGCCTGGCACGCACAGCCTGTCCGGCCGGGCGGTGGTGAACACATCGTTTTGCAAGGCCATGGGACTGGGCACCCAGCGTCACAAGGTTCAGCCGGTGGAAGCCAATTTCGAGGCCGGAAAAACCTATTACGTCGGATATGATCACAGCTCGCCGCACCGCAAGGACTGGAAAATGGTGGTGTGGAAAGTAGAAGGCGGCGAATCCAGCTGATTTCCGGATCAGCTGAATTGCGGCGCAGGCCATCAGTTAATCAGGGTACAGCCATCCGAAGGGTGGCTGTGCCTGTCAATCTGGCGCGGTAAGAGCCCGCTGCACTCATCCGGGGTTTGCCCCGCACCGGTCCGGCGGCTTAATAGGCAAACTCGGTAAAAATTGGGTCGACGGAACCCTTCCAGGTGCCGTGGTATCGATCCAGTTTCCACTCGGCCGGGGTGATGCCGCTTTCCGCGGTTTTCTGCAACGGCTCGAGGTAACCGGTTTCGTTATCACCGGCTGAATTCAGCCGTTTGCGCGCGCTCAGACCCTCGCGTGAGTACTCCAGCAGTTCCAGCGCCAGCGACTGCACGCTGCGTCCGCGGATTTCGGCCTTGAGGCCCAGCCTGGGTGTGTCATGCCGCAACTGCAGCCGTTCTTCCATGCTCCAGTCCCTGGCCAGGTCCCAGGCGGCATCCAGCGAGGACTGGTGGTAGAGCAATCCGGCCCAGAAAGCCGGCAGCGCGCACAATTGCCCCCACGGGCCGCCATCGGCGCCGCGCATTTCCAGAAACCGCTTGAGGCGTACTTCCGGGAATGCGGTGGTCATGTGGTCTTCCCAGTCTTTCAGTGTGGGCAGTTCGCCCGGCAGGGCCGGCAGTTTGCCGGCGAGGAAATCACGAAACGACTGGCCAGCCGTGTTGATGTAGCGATCATCGCGTTTGACGAAATACATCGGCACATCCAGCAGATAGTCGGTATAGCGTTCGAACCCCATGCCGTCTTCAAACACGAAGGGCAGCATGCCGGTGCGGTCGGGGTCGGTGTCTTCCCAGATACGTGAACGATAGCTGAGATAGCCGTTGGGCTTGCCCTCGGTAAATGGCGAGTTGGCAAACAGCGCGGTGGCTACCGGTTGCAAGGCCAGTGCCACGCGGAATTTTTCCACCATGTCCGCTTCCGAACCAAAATCCAGGTTGACCTGCACGGTGCAGGTGCGGCTCATCATGTCCTGGCCCAGCGTACCCACTTTGCTCATGTATTCGCGCATGATGCGGTAGCGCGCTTTGGGCATCCATTGCATGTCTTCACGCCGCCATTTCGGATTGAAACCCATGCCGAGAAAGGCGATGCCGAGAGGGTCACACACGGTTTTCACCTGCTTGAGGTGGGTGTTCACCTCGCGGCAGGTGTCGTGCAGGTTATCCAGCAAGGCGCCGGACAATTCCAGCTGGCCACCGGGCTCCAGCGTGATGGAAGCGCCGTCGTCATCCAGCAGGGCAATGACCTGTCCATCCTCGTTTACCGGCTTCCAGCCAAACTGCTCTGCCAGGCCGGTAAGCGTAGCGTGGATGCCGCGCTCGCCTTCATAGGGCAGGGGACGCAGGTCGTCGGTGGTGAAGCCGAATTTTTCATGTTCGGTGCCAAGCCGCCACTGGTCGGCCGGGCGGCTGCCACTGGCCATGTATTCGAGTAATTGGGTTTTGGATTCTATGCTGCGTGAGGGCTCTTTTGGCATGATTTTTTTCCTGGGGGGGTGGCCGGCCTCATCTGGAGCCCCGGTTTGGAATCAAATGCGGCCAATCGGCCGGAAAAAAACCCCCGCGTTGCGATAGGATACACGCTGGTCCGGCACCGAAACAGGCTCAATCCATTCATGCAACTCATCAGGGCAGGCATTCATCGCAGCGTCGTGCTTGGATTGCTGCTGATCATCAGCCAATGCGCGTCCGCCGATGTGCTGCGCCGTGGGCTGGGGCCGGAACCAGACTCGCTGAACATTCACCAGGCGCAGGGCCTGACGGCCATCAACCTGTTGCGCGACCTGCGTGAAGGCCTGGTTACGTTCAACGCAGCGGGTGAACCCGCTCCGGGCGTGGCGGCATCCTGGCAGGTGCTGGATAACGGCACCCTCTACCGCTTCGCGCTGAAACCCTCGGCCCGCTGGTCCAATGGCGATCCGCTGACCGCTGAAGATTTCGTGCGTGCCTGGCGGCTGGCCCTGTCGCCGTCCAGCCCGGCGGTAACAGCGGGGCTGTTGCAGCATGTACACAATGCCACCGCGGTGCTGAGTGGCGCACTGCCGGCCAGCGAGCTTGGCATCAAGGCTCTGGCGGCGGACCGGCTGGAGCTGCGGCTGAATCAGCCGGCCCCATGGATACTGGAGATTCTCGCCCACCCGGTCAGTTATCCGTTGCACGCCATTGTCAGTACAGATGCGCGCAATGATCCGGTTAACGGAGCCTATGTGTTGCACGACTGGGTGCCGCGCTCGGTGTTGACCTTGCGCCGCAACCCTCACTTCCACGCGGCGGGCCAGGTGGCGCTGGAGCAGGTGGAGTACTACCCCATTGAGGAACCCACCACCGAGCTGGCGCGCTACCGGGCGGGTGAACTGGACATAACGGAAACCATTCCGGCCGGGCGGTTTGACTGGTTGCGGGACAACCTGCCGGACGACCTGCGTATCAGTCCTTACCTGGGCAGTTACTGGTTGAACATTAACCTGAAGAATCCGCCACTGGGTGACTCAGTGGTGCTGCGGCGGGCGCTGGCTCTGGCAGTGGACCGTGCCGTGCTGGTGCGGGTGGTACTGGGTGCGGGTGAGCTACCGGCCTTTGGCGTGGTGCCGCCGGGCATGCGCGATTATGAAGCTCCGGCCGGCCTGATGGCGAGCGCCAGCCAGGCTGAACGGGTGGCCGAGGCGAAGCGGTTGCTGGCTGCTTCTGGCTACAGGCCGCGCGACCTGCGGCTGGAGCTGCGCTACAACACCTCGGGCGTCAACCGCCGCATTGCGGTGGCGGTGGCGGCGATGTGGAAACAGGCTCTGGGCATCAGCACAGAACTGATCAACGAAGAGTGGAAAGTCTTCGTCAATAACCGGCGGCTGGGCGTGGTTACCCAGGTATTCCGCGGTGGCTGGATTGCTGATTATGCTGACCCGGCCAGTTTCCTGGACCTGTTCGTCAGCGGCAATGAAATGAATACCACGTTCATGTCGGACAGTGAATACGACGGGCTGATGAATGCCGCCGGCCGGGCCGCGGGGCCCGCGCGGATGCGCCTGCTGCAGCAGGCCGAAGCCCGCCTGTTGCACACCTTGCCGGTCATCCCGCTGTATTATTACGTATCGCGCCATCTGGTCAGGCCACAGATCAGCGGCTACAGCGACAACATCAGGGACATTCATTTGTCCCGCTACCTGGATCTTGACGTTCCGTGAACATGTGCAAGCATCACAAAGACCAAGCGGTTGCCGGCAGTCATCGCCGGCGGTGGCCGGGGCGGGCTGCTTTGTGGCTGATGTTCTTGCTGGCACTGGTCGCGTGTTCTGATGCGGAGCAGGAACCGGACACGGCCAGCGATAATCGTCCACAGCCGGTGCCGCTGCTGTTGGTGGACGGGCAGCCGGCCCCATCGGTGCTGGCTGCCGAGCAGGTAATCTACCGCGGCAACGGGGAGGAGCCGCAAACTCTCGATCCACACGTGGCTGAAGGTGTGCCTGCGGCCAATATCCTGCGCGATTTGTTCGAGGGGCTGACCACCGAAGCGCCGGATGGCAGCATCATTCCCGGTGCTGCCATTCGCTGGAATATCTCCCGCGATGGCAAGACCTATACGTTTTACCTGAATCGCGAAGCGGTGTGGTCCAATGGCGATCCGATTACCGCCGAAGACTTCGTGTTCAGCCTGCGGCGCAGCGCCGACCCCCGCACCGCGTCCAACACAGCGCACATGTTGTTACCCATCCTCAACGCCAGTGAGGTCATTAATGGCCGGATGCCGCCGGAACAGCTGGGTGTAAGTTCGCTGGATGAGTTCACCTTGCAGATCAGCCTGACCGATCCAACTCCGTACTTTCTGGGGCTGCTGGCGCATTCCTCCACCTACCCGGTGCACCGTGCCAGCCTGGAGCAGCATGGCGGCAGATTTTCCCGTGCTGACAACCTGGTTTCAAACGGCGCGTATGTATTGAAGAAATGGGAAGTGCGTTCCTCTATTGAACTGGAAAAGAACCCGCGTTACCGCAATGCCGATACGGTGCAGCTGGAGCGGGTTTTCTACATGCCGATCGAAGACCTGGCCACCGAGGTCAAGCAGTTCAGGTCAGGCAAACTGCAATGGACTTACGAAGTGCCGAATGCTCAGTTCGAGTGGCTGCGGCGCCATTACCACGATGAGCTGACCATCAGTCCCTGGCTGGGCTCCTATTTCTTCGGGTTCAACCTGACGCGCGAACCGTTTATCCAGAGCCCCTCCCTGCGGCGGGCACTGGTACTGGCCATTGACCGTGATGTGTTGACGGAAAAAGTCACGCGCTTTGGTGAGCAGCCGGCGTACGCGCTGGTGCCGCCGGGCATTGGGGACTACCAGCCGGCGGTGCCGGAGTATGCCAGCTGGACGCAACAGGAACGGGTTGCCGAAGCGCAGCGCCTGTACGCGGAGGCCGGTTACAGCGAAGACACGCCGCTGCGGGTTGAAATCCGTTATAACACCAGTGAGAACCACAAAAAGATTGCCCTGGCCATTGCTTCCATGTGGAAGCAGAACCTCGGGGTGATTACCGAGCTGGTGAATGAAGAATGGAAGGTTTTTTTGCAGAACCGTGAGCAGAAAGTGGTTACGCAGGTATTCCGCGCTGGCTGGATCAGTGACTACAACGATCCCTACGGGTTTCTGGAGGTGTTCCGCAGCGGTAATGGCCGTAATGATTACGGTTATTCCAACCCGGGTTTCGATGCGCTGCTGGAACAGATTGCGCAGGAGCGCATCCCGGCGCGGCGCGGCCGCATGATGGTCGAGGCCGAACGCCTGCTGCTGGATGATCACCCGATCATTCCGGTGTACACCTATGTCACCAAGCGGCTGGTGGACCGCCGCCTGCAGGGCTGGCAAAGCAATGTGATGGATCACCATTACAGCCGTTACATGTATATGCTCAAATCGCGTGAAGAAGCGGAGCGCACGCGCGCCCGTCGGGCGGAGCAGCCTGACACGGCTAGCGGTGCCGATCCCGAACCGGCGGCGTCCGGGCAGCAAGGCGAGGCCGCAATGGACGCGGCAGCCGAGCGGCGCTCGTGATGCAGTCGGGCCTGGTACAACACGCGGTTTCCCGCCTGCTGGCGCTGGTGCCCACGTTGCTGGCCCTGATCACGCTGGCGTTTTTCCTGATCCGCGTGGCGCCAGGCGGTCCGTTCGACACCGAAAAAGTGTTGCCACCGGAAATCCGCGCCAACCTGGATGCCAAGTACCACCTGGACGACCCCTTGCTGGAGCAGTATTTCCGTTACCTTGGCCAGATCGTCCGGTTCGATTTTGGCCCCTCGTTCCAGTACAAGGACTGGACGGTTAACGAACTGATTGCCCAGGGTTTTCCGGTGTCGCTGACCATTGGCGGCCTGGCCATGGTGCTGGCCTTTGTGCTCGGCACCATGATTGGCATACTCGCGGCCCTGCGGCAGAACACCTATGCGGATTACTCGGTGATGGGGGTGGCCATGATGGGCATATCGATTCCCAATTTCGTGGTGGCGCCCTTGTTGATACTGGTGCTGGCGGTGTACGTGGGCTGGCTGCCGGCCGGCGGCTGGGAATGGAGTCCGCGCTACATGGTCCTGCCGGTAATCACGCTGGCCCTGCCGGTGATTGCCTATATTGCCCGCATGACCCGAGGCAGCATGATCGAGGTGTTGCACAGCAATTACATACGCACCGCCCGCGCCAAAGGACTGCCGGCGCGTGTCATCATCACCCGGCATGCGCTCAAGCCCGCCCTGTTGCCGGTGATTTCCTACATGGGGCCAGCCACTGCCGGCCTGATCACCGGCTCGGTGGTTATCGAACGTATCTATTCCATTCCCGGCCTGGGCAGTTATTTCGTCACCGGCGCGCTGAACCGCGACTACACGCTGGTGATGGGGGTGGTGATTTTTTATGGGCTGGTCATCGTGCTGCTGAATTTTGTCGTGGACATGCTGTACGCCTGGCTGAATCCCAAGATCCGATTTGACGAGAACTGAGCAGAACACGGTGAGCAAACAAGCCAACATTCCCGCCGACGACCCGTTTGCCGCGGCGTTTGAAATGCCGGATGTGCCCGGCCGCTCGCCGTGGGTGGATGCCTGGCACCGCCTGCTGAAGAACCGCGCGGCCGTGGTCAGTGGCATCATCATGGTGTGCATGGTTCTGGTGGTAATCGTCGGCCCCGCGCTGAGCCCCTGGGAATCGGATTTCACCGACTGGGACCATACCGCGTCACCACCGAGCTTTGCCAACGGCCACTGGTTTGGTACCGATGCGGTGGGCCGTGACATTCTGGTGCGCACGCTGGAAGGCGGACGCATCTCCTTGCTGGTCGGCCTGGTGGCCACGCTGGTCAGCCTGGTGATCGGCATCACTTATGGCGCCGTCGCCGGGTATTACGGCGGCGTTACGGACCGGCTGATGATGCGGCTGGTGGATGTAATCTACGCCCTGCCTTTCATGTTCTTTGTGATCCTGCTGATGGTGGTGTTCGGGCGCAACATCATCCTGATTTTCGTGGCCATCGGCGCCGTCAACTGGCTGGACATGGCGCGCATCGTGCGCGGCCAGACACTGAGCCTGAAGAAGACCGAATTCGTCGAAGCCGCGCTGGCCTGTGGGGTCAGTGACCGGCAGATCATCGCCCGGCATATCGTGCCCAACCTGCTGGGCGTGGTCATGGTCTATGTCACGCTGACCATTCCCCAGGTCATCCTGGTGGAGTCTTTTCTGAGCTTCCTCGGGCTGGGCGTGCAGGAACCGATGAGCTCCTGGGGCGCACTGGTCAACGATGGCGCGCAGGATATGGAATCCGCGCCGTGGACGCTGATTTTTCCTTCTTTGTTCCTGACGGTAACCTTGTATTGCTTTAACTATATCGGCGATGGCATGCGCGATGCGCTGGACCCGAAGGACCGCTCCTGATGGCCCAGCTGGAAGTAAAAAACCTCAGCGTAAGTTTCGATACACCGGAAGGTGAGGTCTATGCCGTCAATGGCATCGATTTCACCGTTGCGCGGGGCGAAACCCTGGCCATTGTGGGTGAATCGGGGGCGGGCAAGAGCCAGATGATGATGGCCGTGATGGGTTTGCTGGCCGAGAACGGCTCCGCATCGGGTCAGGCGCTGTTCAAAGGCCATGACCTGATGCAGATGAGCCAGCGTGAGCTGAACCGGGTGCGCGGCAAGGAAATCGCGATGATCTTCCAGGACCCGATGACCTCGCTGAACCC
>JBFIHZ010000184.1:0-7860 GCA_041601535.1 Lysobacterales bacterium
CCGGTGCGGAATGCAATGCTTCAATCAGGTCACTGGCGGAGCGGATTTTCGACTCTGACGGCACCGCCACTACCGTGTTGTCCCGGGTTAATCGGACCAGCGGCAGGGTGTCCAATAGCGATATCGCAGCGCGGTTCTGTACCGCCGCGCCCACGGTGAACATGCCACCGATCAACACAGCATTGTCTTTTCCCACGCTGGATGAAACAAATTGCGCCAGGCCAATTAATCCACCGGCTCCCGGGCTGTACTCTATGGAAACCGAATCGACCAGGCCTTCATGACGTAACGTTTCCGCCATAGCCTTGGCCGTCAGGTCCCAGCCACCACCACGCTCAGCAGGCACCAGGATAGTTAGTTCAGCGATCGTCTCGGCCGCAAGCAGACAAGGGGCAGATAATATGGTTATCAATGCCAGCAGCATCAAGCAAAGCGGGGGTAAGTGTCGGTAATTGTGTTGCAGTTTCATAGTTTCAGCTGTTCCGGCTGACTGCCATATTACCGCAGTTTGTGTTTGACTCAGCGCTCCAAGCCGTCCTTTGAACCTATTCCAGGTCGAGCCATAACCCCAAGCTAACAATTAATGACGAAAGTCCTTAAGCGCACACCCGAAAGCGTTGCAACATTCTGAAACATTCAAGCACCAATACGCGTTTTCCTGCTCCGGCCTGCCTTTTTCGACCACCGCCACACCAACGGCAATATCAACACCATGGCCGCCATCACCCAAAGGCTCACCGCCAGAGGGCTGCCAAACAGAATGGCTGGATCACCATCGGATATGGACAAGGCCCTGCGCAGGTTCTGCTCCATCAGCTCGGCAAGAACAAACCCCAGAATGATTGGGCCTGTCGGAAAGTCCAGTTTGCGCAGCACGTAACCCACCACCCCGAGAATGATCATCAGGGTTAAATCAAAACTGGAACTGTGAATACCATAAACCCCGATAAAACTGACGGTGGCGATAAGTGGCACCAGCACTGAGTTCGGAATGGACAGCATGCGGGTAAACACACCGATTAGCGGAATGTTCATAATCACCAGCAAAACGTTGGCGATAAACAGAGACGCAATCAACCCCCAGACAATTTCCGGTTTGGTCTCGAGCAGTAACGGGCCAGGCGTAATATTGTAGAGCGTCAATGCACCCAGCATGACTGCCGTGGTGCCGCTGCCCGGCACGCCAAGCGTCAGCATGGGTATGAACGAACCACAGGCTGAAGCATTATTGGCTGCTTCCGGCGCAGCAACACCGCGTACATCACCCCGGCCAAATGTTTTCGCCTTGTCTGATATTCGCTTCTCGGTGGTATAGGCGATCGCGCTTGCCACTGTCGCACCCGCACCAGGCAGTACCCCGATGCCAAAGCCCAGCAGGGCCGACCGCACCATGGTGAATGCAGACTGGGAAAACTCCCTGGCGTTGAACAGCAGGCGGCCCGATACCTTGACCGCTGCATGTCCCGCCTGGGTATGCTCAAGCATCACCAGCATTTCGCTGATGGCGAACAACCCGATGACCACCACAATAAATTGCACACCATCGCTGAGATGCAGGCTGCCAAAAGTCAGACGGTATACACCTGTGCCTGAATCAATGCCCACCATGGCAAGCATCAACCCCATAAAGCAGCCCAGCAAGGCCTTAATGGGCTTGCCCCCCAACATGCCGCCAAGCGTGGCGATGGCGAACACCATCAGGGCAAAATATTCGGCCGGGCCAAAACTCAAAGCCCAACTGGAAAGCAGCGGGGCAAACAGTGTGATTCCCATGGTCGCCATCAATGCGCCAACGAAGGAGGATACCGCGGATATGGAAAGCGCCACACCGGCCTGGCCCTGGCGGGCCATTGGGTGGCCATCAACGGTAGTCATGACCGCGCCTGCATCGCCGGGTACGTTGAGCAGAATGGCTGAAATCCGTCCGCCGTACTCGCACCCCATGTAAACAGCGGCCAACAGGATCAAGGCCGACTCGGGCGGTAAATGCATGGCAAAAGCAAGCGGCAGCAGGATGGCCACGCCGTTTATGGGCCCGAGCCCCGGAAGCAATCCCAAAACCGTCCCGGCAAAACAACCCAGTGTTGCCAGCGCCAGATTCAATGGCAGCAGCGCAACCAGAAACCCCTGACCCAGACTTGAGAAATTATCCATGGCGGGCAATCAGCTCCACAACCTTCCCAACGGCAGACTGACCTCCAGCACTCGATCAAACAGAAAATAGCCCGCCAAACCGATCAGCAGCGAGGAGATCAACCCGGCCCACCAACGGCCGCCGAACAGCAATGACATGGCAAACACCATGCCGACGGTTGCCAGCGGAAACCCGAGCAAGTCGAAGGTGCGTGCGTACAACAGCAACAGCCCAACCAGTGCTGCACCCCTGATGACCTGCCCAACGGGCGGCCAGCTTATATCCCTGTCCGGGCGAACCAGCAGATACAGACAACACAACGCCATCAGCAGCGACAGCAGCACCGGAAACGCTTTGGGACCTACCGGCTCGTAAGCGAAGGGCACACTCAGTTGCCACATTTGCAGCAACACCACGACACAGACCGCCAGACAAGCCAGCGCGAATATTCTGTCACTCATGGCACCCGCCCCGAAGGTTCGGGCATCTGAACAGATCACAGGCTGCGAAAGACCGTGCGATCATCTGCTTGCACTGCCAGACTGGCCACTGGTCAGGCCAAACTCACCGACCAATTTCCGGAAATGAACCATACGGTCTTTGATCTCTGCGTCCAACGCGATTCCGGTCTTGGCGTACGGAAACATGCCCATTTCCTGACGCATCGCATCGAACCTCGGGTCTGACATCATCGAATTGAAAGTCTGCACCCACCAGAAGTACTGGGCATCACTTACTTCCGGGCCAGTGTAGAAGCCACGCATGATGGGCCAGATGACATCGTAGCCCTGTTCACTGGCGGTGGGCACATCAGCATAAGGCGCAGACAGTCGTTCACCGGACATCACCGCCAGAACACGCAATCGCCCGCTCTCGAGTAATCCCTGAACCTCGGAAATATCTCCCGAATAGACTTGAATATGACCGCCCAGCAGCGCGATCTGCGCTTCACCACCGCCTTCAAACGGAACATACCGCATGGCGCGATAATCGATTCCCGCCTCACGCGCAATGACCACGCTTTTCATCCAGTCCTGGCTGCCCACGGTACCACCGGCGCCGAATACCACGTCAGTGGGGTCAACACGCAATGCATCTACAAGCTGCTGGAGATTCTGAAACGGGGAATCGCTGCGCACTGCCAGCATGCCATAATCAATGCCACTGGCCGCCACCCACCGAACATCATCTTCCGTATAGCGGCCAAACTTGCCCTGCGCAAGATTCAGCAAGGAGCCACCGGAAAAAGCCACGATGAGATTCGGGTCATCCGCTCGCTGTGCCACTATGGTATTCATCGCAACTGCGCCGATGCCACCCGGCTGATAGGTCACACGCATCGGCTTGGTGAGCAACTCCAGATCCATCAAGCCCTTTTGCGCGAGCTTGCATGTCAAATCGAAACCACCGCCGGGTTTTGATGGTGCGATACATTCCGGCCTGCCGGGGCTGAAGGATTGCGCCGTCGCACCACTATCCGGTGCCGTGCCGTCACAGGCGGTGAGGAACAGGAGCAAAGCACAGATAAAAGCACGTCCTGCCCACGCCAGTTCATATCGCGTCGGTGGACGTTGACTCAACAAACCTGCTTGACCACTGACCAACGGAATAGACAGATACCACCGCCTGTCAGCGCTCACCGGCGCGAGCCTCCTGGATGCCCATCCTCCGCCGCACCAGAATTTTTCCGCGACTGCTTTTTTTGGCGGGATAGAGCACGGTAAATGATTCATACATGGTCACCAGCGGTTCACCGCATTTTTGTCGCGTAGAGCCACCACGCCCTACAGTGCGCTGCTTGGCATTTGCCAGCGCGTACATTAATTGCTTCCATTCGACATTTCGCTGGCTGCAATTTCGGCACTCTTCGCAGCATGCTTATATTCATCACCAGAACGATAGACAATGTCACCATTGAACATAGTCATTTCGACCGATGTCTGTAGCAGCGCTTCCACCGGTTCAGCCAGTATGTTTCTTGAAAGAACTACGAGATCGGCAAGTTTGCCTTCAGTTAATGAACCCTTGATTTTTTCTTCGCGCGCTGCAGTGGCCGGATTGATGGTGTAAGCAATCAAGCCCTCTTCAACCGTTATGGATTCATTGCGGTGCCACGCAGCCTCGGGCGGTTCATGTGGCTCGCGCCGCTCCACTGCCAGGAAAATGTTCATTAAAGGATTTAACGGTTTTTCATTGTCCTTGTAGTAAGACCCGGGCCAATCCGAAACCAGGTTGATGCGCATACCATTTTGAATGAGGGTGCGGCCCGGAAAGGCCCTTTCCGAAACCTGCGAACCAAATTTGTCTGCCACCTCGTGCATATCGTGAATCATGTGTATCGGCGTTAGGTCAGCGAAGGCCTTGCTGGCACCCGCACGCTTGATGTCATCCAAGCGGGGGTATTCCAGATGAATTAACCGCATTCGCCGCTCGCGGGTACCGTTAATGCGCTCCGCATCTTCCATCCAGTCCAGGTATAGCGATGTAGCCTTATCACCAATTTGATGTGTTGCCATATCAAAGCCCAGCGCATCAGCCCCGATAAAGTTGTCACGCATCCGCTCAGGTGAGAAAACTCGAAAGGTAAAGTTTCCTGAGTAATCAGGGTTTCTGGAATAAGGCTCAAACATCAGCGAGCCGTCAATAAATGATTTGAGTCCGCCATAGCCCAGCAGCGCATCCCCCGAATCAGGCGTGATTCCGAAATCGCCAAGCCGGTCCCAGCTCTGCAGGGTCAGCAATGCGTGCACCCTAACCGTCAGCGCCCCCGCTTCTCTCAGCTGCTTGAAAATCCGGATATCGCTGGCACTGCGCTCTACATGGGCATGATAGAGCTTTTGCTGTGAAACCTCGTCGATACGGCTGATGTCATGAATACCGGTAATGCCGTAACTGTTGAGTTCATGCACCAGCGCACGCGCAGCGATGAGGGTTTTCGCCATCGAAGGAGGCGGTAATGCCCGGAACGCACGATCGCCAGCGCGATACCAGAGCATGCCGGTAAGCTCTCCGGTATCAGCGTCCCGATCGTAGCGGCCTCCGGATGGGTCCGGGGTAAAGCGGGTTATGCGCAATAACTTCAATGCTTGCGAATTGGCAAAATAATGCCCATCGTGACGCTTGAATAAAACCGGGTGCTGTGGACTCACGGCATCGATATCAGCCAATGTCGGCGTGAACGCGACGAAAGAGTCATTGCCTTTAAGCCGCTCTTTCCTCGCCACCATCTCGCCCCAGTCACCACCGGTGATCCACATTCCAGGTGGAACTCGATCGACCGCCTCCTGCAGACGTTCCAGCATCAATTCCTGCGAGTCAACATGCATCAAAAGCGCTTCAAAGAACCATTCGGTAGCATTTTCGAAATGGGTGTGACCGTCGATAAACCCCGGGACTACCATCTTTCCGCTCAGGTCCACCAAAGTGGTAGAGTCACCTTGAAGCTTTAACACTTCGCTGTTTGAGCCCACACGCGCAATTCGCTCGCCTTTTACCGCCACTGCTTCAGCGGTGGGTTTGTTTACATCGGCCGTCCAGACTGATGTGTTGAAGAAAATAATATCGGCTGTCTCATTTTCCGCAGCAGTCAGAACAGGGCAGATTATCGCGCCCAGCAAATACATTAAGACCGGTTTTAATCGCACCATTTACAGAACTCCATTCAGGCCATGTGATCCGGCCAGTGATCTCCTGGACAGCCTGGCAACAATCACCCGCCCTGCTGACTCCTCGTCACAAGGTATTTGCCTCAGTAAGTGAGGGTATACCCTACACGCGCCACCGCACCGGGCGCCGCACTGTAACGTTCCGGGCGATTACCGCTCCGCAATGACGATGTCGGGAAGTACTGCTTGTTGAGCAGGTTTGATACCGCGACAGTAAACCGACCCGGCCCCCACTGAAACGATGTTGATGCATCCAGTGTCCAATAGGACCGGACGTGTCCGTGATCACCCCGTGAGGTTTCAGCGATATCCGGAAACTCGTTACGGTCCCCCGAGTACAACAGCTGAACCCTGAGCGCCCAGTCATCAGTAATCGCATAGTCAGCAAACGCTGTTACTTTGACCGGCGGAATGGAGGTGTTTTCGATCGGACCATCCGGGTCACCGTCGCCATCTGTATCCTGTTCCCCATCGATCCAGGTAAACGAACTTCCCCACCGGCCGCGACCCTCAAACAACGGGCCGGAAACCGTGGCTTCAATACCCCAGAAGTCCTGCGCTTGCCGCGTCACGATATATTCAAGCACGCCAGGCGGTGAATTGGGATCAGGTACGAACAACTCACCGAGATCTGAGGTGTTGAAGAACCCGGCCAATGTGGCGTTGATCTCACCAAAGTTCATTCTGACACCCAGTTCATAATTGTCGATTTCCACCGGAACCGGCTTGATATTCACCAGTGGATTGGTATCCGTTGTGGACCGCAATACGCGTCCTACATCGGGAAGTGAGAAGCCTTGAGAGTATCCACCGAACACAGCGAACTGCTCATTTATCTGGAAAGCAGCACCGGCATTAAGCACCGTAGAACTGTAATCTGTACTGCCACCCATGACCTCAAGTCCGCTGCCCAATACTGTGTAATCTTCCAAATCGAGGCTCAGATCGTCGTACCTCACCCCCCCTTGAATGGTCAGCCGATCCGTCACCTCGGCCACCATTTGCATAAAGAGGGCAAAGTCAGTTTGCTCCAGCTCCGGCACGAATACCTGGACAGGGTCTGAGTTTACAGTCTGGACTGACTTGTCCGTCGCGTACTCACTGCCCCACATCACCACACTCCCTTCCCCGAGGAAATCAACCGGAGTGACAAAATCCAGCCTGATACCATCCTTTTCTGACTCAATCCGTGAATTACTGCCACCCGCCCTGCTGCTGTTCCAGGCAAATTGCTGGTCAGAGTTTTGAATGTAATACTGCAGGCGCATACTGCCGCCGAGTATGTTTTCGTGCCGGTAAGAAACCTGGGCCACAAGATTTTGATTGAAATCCTGCTCATCCCTCGGGTCCACCTGACCGTACAACGCGGTAGTCTTTAAGCCGATGCTCTGATCCCCCAGTTGCTTTAACAGGTAATCGGAATCCTGATCCTGGTCATACTGCAGGTAGCTGGCCTCAATTCGCTGATCTTCCCAGTTGTAGCCGACTTTCGTGTAAATATTGAAAATCCGTGACTCGGCCACACCCCCGTTTCCATCAGGATTTGCCGGAATCCGGTCTCCATCAGCATCGAAGAATCCATCATACTGTTCGTATGACCCGGCAAAGATAAAATCGAACGGGCCAGAAACGTACTCCAGGTTCTGACGAAACAAGGGGCTGAAGCTATCCGAGAGATGCGTCAAAGAACCTCCAAGCGTCAGCTCTGAACTTCCGTTCCACCCGTCGTCCCCAGACGGTGTTTTTGTCAGGTAATTTATCGATCCCCCTGCCCCACCACTGCCGTAGAGGGCTGTAGACCCGCGAATCACTTCCACCCCGCCGATGGCAGAAGCGTCAAGCACCCTGAAGTCGCGCCCGGCATCGCGCAAGGGAGCCGATACCGGAATGCCATCGATATACACGGCGACTTTTCTTCCGCGCAAACGCTGGTCAAAGTTTGAAGAGGAAAAGGAACTGGTCGCCAACCCAGGCACTTCAAATGCCAGTACGCGAGCCAGATCTGAATTGAATCTGGTTTGTTGTGCCAGCTCCTCCTGTTCAATGACAGTTACAGATCCA
>JBFIHZ010000185.1:0-7817 GCA_041601535.1 Lysobacterales bacterium
AAGAACAGCGTGATGAAGAAATCCTTGACCGTTGCGACCTTGGTGATGATTTCCGTGCTGGACGGCAGGTTGGCAATGCTGGCGCCGGCGATCAGGGCGGCCATGCCCGAGCCTACCGACATATGAAAGTTCCTGCCATAGGAGTATTCCAGAATGGCATCCAGGTTAACCCCGACGAACACAACCACAAAACACCAGGCCAATGCGCCCAGCAGGGTCAGCTCCGGAGTTTTTGCGATCCAGGTAAAGGCCCGGCCAACCACCGACATGGATACCACGACAGTGAACAGGGACAACAATACGATACCCAGGAAGGACATGCCGATCATGCCCAGTTCGGGATTTTCCAGGTTGGGCTGGATAAGTATTGCCACAATCACCCAGATATCCTGGAAAATCAGCATGCCCAGCGCCAGACGACCGGGTTCGGTATCCAGCTCGAAATGTTCCTGGTAGAGCTTTACCACCAGCAGGGTGGAGGAGCCGGCAATGATGACGCCGATATACACCGCGGCATACTGACTTTCCGCCAGCAAGTCGCCGCCCACGCCGGCCCACAACATCAGCTTCACCGCGCCCATACCAAACAGGATGGTCAGCGGGTATTGTGCCAACCCCGAAATGATTATGGCTTTGCCGCTGCTGAGGATGCGCTTGAAATCAATTTCAAGCCCGATCAGGAATAAAAGGAAAATGAAACCCAGTTGGGCAATGGTGTCGATATTGACCGGGTCGGTAACCAGTTTCAGACCGATGGGTCCAATTATGATTCCGGCCAGCAGAAATGCGGCAATGCTGGGAATTTTCAGCCGTGTAAAGATGACGCCCAGGCCACCTGCGGTCAACAGGCTGATACCGATATCGTGTACCAGCGAAGGCATATCACCGCCAGCCGCCCACAGCGGTGAACTGAAACACAGCAGGAACGTGCACAGGCTCAGAGACCGGCAGGCATGGGTGAACAAAGGCCCGATATTCCGGATCATGGTTGCGTCTTCCCCTCGCAAGTGTGCAATCGGTGCCTAGGCTACCAGCTTTTTGGGTTAACCGTCATTATGTGTTTGCTTCTATGATCAGCCCGGGGGCCGGCCAACATGCGTCAATCAGCAGACCTGCCGCTAACTGGCGTATCATTAAGTGAGGATTTTGAATCAAAGAACATACTGTCCAGGGAGGTACTGGTTGGCCAATGTGCACTGACCTGACGAGACTCCAGCGGAATTCGTGATGGAAATCATCATCAAGGCCCTGATAGCCTGCCTGCCTGCCACCGGTCTGGCTATCGTGCTGTACCACCTCGACAGTCACCGCCTGCTCGGCACACACTTTATTGTCAAAATGTTCATCGCTGGCGGAGTAGTGGCAGTGACCTGTTCCCTGGTCAACGGCTTTGCCATTGATTACCTGCAAACGGAGTTCGTGGATTACACGCGTTACGTTGCGCCGATTATCGAAGAAACCCTTAAGGCCAGCGTGCTGATCTACCTGTTCCGGGCCAACCGCATCGGCTTTCTGATTGATGCCGGCATTCTCGGGTTTACCGTAGGCGCGGGATTTTCCTTTGTCGAAAACATTTATTACCTGCACCTGGCGTCGGATGCCCACTACGGCATCTGGTTCGTGCGCGGGTTTGGCACCGCCATCATGCACGGCGGAGCCACTGCCCTGTTCGCGATCATTGCGCAAAAGCTGACCGAACGGCATTTGCGGCAAAACCCGCTGCTGTATCTGCCCGGCCTGACGGTCGCGGTGGTATTACATTCGATTTTCAATCACTTTCACATCTCCCCCATACTTTCCACCGCGGTCACCTTGCTGATCCTCCCGACCCTGTTGTTCCTGCTGTTCGAACGCAACACGGTAAAAATTCATAATTTCCTGGAAAGCGACTTTGCGACCCACAAGAAGCTGCTGCATCAAATCGAACACGGTGAATTCACCGGCTGCGAGGCGGGCCGCTTTTTGCTCGATCTGCAACAGCGTGTGGCCGGCCCGGTGATCAATGAAATGGTGTTCTATTTCAGGCTGCACACGGAATTGGTCATCAGCGCCGAACGCCTGCTACTGGCGCGGGAACAGGGAATTGAAATTCGCATCGGCGAAGAAACAATGTCAAAGATCGAGCAGATGCATGCACTGGAAAGCCATATTGGCAAAGCCGGATTGCGCACGCTGCGGCCGCACCTGCATTTTTCCAGTACCGAAATGTGGGAAATCCACTTGCTGGAAGAAATTGCCCCGGCGCCAGCCCACCGCTGAATCACCGGCAGGGCCTAGCGCAACTCCTGGATCAGGCGGCGGTTCATATAGGAAATCCGTGCACCCAGGGTGCGGGCCACCAGTTCGTGCACCAACGACACCAGCCAGGAACCTTCTTGCTCCAGCCGTGCGATTTTCTCCGTGGACAGGTGAAACAGCACCGAGGGTTCATTGGCGATAATGGTCGCGGTGCGTTTGCGGTCCAGGGTGTAACTGGACATTTCACCGATCACCGAGCCGGCATTGAATTTCTTCACGCGGCGCATGCCATTGGTCTGGGTGCCGATCAGTGCCGTCATGGAACCACTTTCCAACAGGTACAGGCCGGTATCATCATCGCCCTGCTGAAACAGGGTTTGACCCACGCCGCACTCGACCCGCTCCATGGCGCCAATCAGCATGTTTACCTTATTCTGGTCATCCAGCAATTCCATCAGGAAATCCCGGGCGGACTTGTTTTCGGCAGCCTCGCCCAGACTCTCCAGGATAAAGTTCTCGATAAATTCCACCGCATAGTCTGCTTCCTTGAAAAACAGCGGCTTGCCCTGTTCGAAGCTGACGGCACCCATCATGACGATGCGTTGCTCCGTGCCTTTGGGTATGCCGGAATAGATCAGTTTTACCCCGGCTGATTCGCAAATACGGCGGATCTGCAAAAAGGTTTTCAGCGCAGATATATCCATGCCGGTAACCCGTTTCAGATCCAGCAGCACGGCTTTGAACGTGCCGTTTTTGATCCCGGAATCATCCCGGATCATATCCAGAATGGCATTGGCTGTGCCAAAAAACAGAAATCCGCGCAGCGTGTACACCAGCGCAGAACTGCCATATTCGTCCAGTAACTGGTTACTGCGTGGCGAACGCTCCACGGAGCTGCGGTAGGATGCCAGTGAGTACTGCCCCTGCACCGCGCTGATCATGCTGTAACGCATTACAAACAACAACAGGGCGAGCAAAATGCCGACCAGCACGCCCGACATGAAGCCGACAAAAATCACCGTACCCAGAATGATGCAGACAATGGCGTAGTCTACCGGCTGGAACCCGCGCACACTCTGATACATCCATTCGTACAGCATCTGGAAGGCGAACAGGAATACCACCGACCCCACCAGCAAGGTCGGCATCCAGCTGATCAGCCAGCTACCCATAAATGCGATGACCAGGGTGACCAGGCTGGAGGTGATTGGCATCCAGCGGCTGGAAGCGCCGAATTGCGGATACAGCAGCGAGGACGTGACATCGTTATATGCCGGCGGGCAGCACATAAAGCCCATCATCACATTGCCGGTTCCGGCGATCTGCATTTCCTCCGCCGTATTGAAGTCGTTGTTGCCCCCGGCCAGCATGGCGGATAAAGACATGGAGGCCGTCAGCATGGCCAGGAACGCGATGGTCAGGATTTGCGGCAAAACGGAAAACACGAATTCCGCGTCAATCTGCAATATCGAGCGGGCGGCCAGCAGGCTCAACGCGCCGACTGATTCCGACGACACGCTGAACAACCAGTTGTTGGCAATCAGTTCTTCGCTGGTATAACCGAGAAATGTCACCGTGATATAGAACGCGGCAAGTATCATCAACGCGGCCGCCGGCAAGGACCACGCGTGCTTGTTGCGCTTGGCGGTAATCATCAACAACAAACCGCCAATCATCATGATGCTCAGGCGAAAAATATTCTCCGGATTCTTCAGCGCCTGTATCAGTTCAATTGAAATCGGCAGATCCACGGCCACGCCCACACCCGCCTGCAACAACAGCCAGCCGACGCCGGCCATAAAGCCACAGATAACCGGGTACGGCAGCAACTCCAGCAGCCGGGTCAGGTGAAAACGGCCCACCAGCAAAAATGACAGGCCAACCAGCAGCGAGGTCAGGGAAATCACCGCCAGCATGGTGGACAGACCAACCGGCGAACTGGCCTGGTCCCCCATCTGCACCACCATCAAACCGCCAATGGTGGACAGAATTACCACAGCCTGCTCATCCAGATTAACCAGATGCACCCTGGCACTGGAGGTCAGAGCGGTGAATATCCCCATGATGGACCAACCCACCAGCAGGATCAGCAGCATGACCGGCATAAAGCCCGCGAGGGCACCAGCGAAAATGATCGCGGCGAAACCATAGCACCACAGCCCGTTGTCGATACCGTCAAATATGCCCAGCGCGATGTCGGATATCAGCGAGTCGGACTTAAAACCTGTTTTCTGGATTCTGATCATGTTTCGTCATTTTACACATCAGGCAGCCCACCCCACCCCTCGACGCGGATGAACCGGCAGCCTGTAAAAAATGTGGATAACGCTTGGCCCGATAAGATACTAACCCGCACCCTGCAGCGCCGCCAGTGCAGAATTGAAGTCCGTTCACCCGCGCACTGAAGCCCATATCCCTCTGCACCAGCTGAGGAAGGAAAAAATCACGATTTTCACCGCGGCGCCTACCCACCGATTCAACTGGCCTTTGCCCGTGCATACTGTGACGCGGGTCAATCAGTTTCCTTTTAGCAGCACCGAGGTGATCCCGGGACGTGCTACCTTAGGCCTAAAGCCAATGAATTACCATGACGACACGCATTGAAATCAGCGCGGATCAGGCAACCGCCCATTGCCGGGGACGCTGGACTGCGCCTTACCTCCACGCAGTGGACAAACAACTGGCCAGCATGAACTGGCCGGCCGGGCTGACCCGTTTTGACCTCACCGGGCTCGAAGAGCTGGATACCGTGGGCGCCTGGTTACTGCACCGCACCATCAACCAGCTCAACAACGCACCGGGAACGCCGCCAAACCAGATCCGGATTGACGGTGCCGATCAGCAAGTGCTGAGTTTGCTGCAACTGGTGAAGGAGAAAGCCGCCGGCGCTGAACAGCCCCGACACCCCTACCAACCGGGCATTCTGGAAAATGCCGGCCGCCACGTGGTGGGGCAATTGCGGCAATACCAGGAGTTCCTGATTTTCATCGGCCAGTTAACGCTGGTGGCAATACTCGTCATGCTGCGGCCATGGCGCATCCGCTGGCCCCAGGTTGTGGCGGAATTACAGGCTGCCGGCGTCAACGCCCTGGCCATCGTGGGGCTGCTCACCTTCCTTATCGGCATTGTTATCGCCTACCAGGGCGGCGTGGTGCTGCGCGATTATGGCGCCAATATTTACGTGGCGGATATCGTGGGGCTATCCATGGTGCGCGAACTGGCTCCGTTGATCACAGCAATCATCATAGCGGGCCGCACCGGCTCGGCTTACACCGCGCAGATCGGTACCATGATGGTCACCGAAGAGGTTGACGCGTTGCGCAGTATCGGCATTTCCCCGCTGGAAATGCTGGCCCTGCCCAAACTCATAGCGCTGGTGATCGCACTGCCGCTGTTAACCGTATTTGCCGACGCCATGGGCCTGTTCGGTGGGCTGATCATGGCCAATACCATGCTGGGACTCAACCCAACCACTTTTATTAACCGCCTGGCTGAAGCGCTGACCCTGAACTCCTATTTAAGCGGTATCGGCAAAGCACCGGTTTTCGCCTTCATCATCGTAGCGGTTGGTTGTTTCCAGGGTTTTCGGGTGCGTGGCAGCGCAGGCAGTGTGGGCCGGCAAACCACCATCAGCGTGGTGCAGTCCATTTTCCTGGTCATTATCGTCGATGCCGCATTTTCAATTGGTTTCAGCAAACTGGGGATCTGACTAGTGAACACACCGACAACAGCTTGCCAAACCCCGACTGGGACGAAGCACGCAGACGTGGTTCTGGAAGGCCACAAGCTGAGCATGTCGTTTGGTTCACGAGCTGTTTTCAAAGACATCGATGTGCGGGTGAACCACAATGAGGTGCTGGCCATCGTGGGTGGCAGCGGCAGCGGCAAATCCACGCTGATGCGGCAACTGGCCCTGCTGCAAACGCCCACCTCCGGTTCGGTGACCGTGTTTGGCACCTCCGTTTCGGACATGGATGATGTCGACACCAATACGCTGCGCCGGCGGCTTGGTGTTATGTTCCAGCATGGTGCCTTGTTTGGTGACCTGACGGTGCTTGAAAACATCTGCGTACCCCTGCAGGAGCATACCGATTTAAGCCCGCATTTAATTGAACAGGTGGCCATGGTCAAAGTTGCCCTGGCCGGACTGAAAGCCGATGCCGCGGCACTGTATCCCAGCCAGCTGAGCGGTGGCATGCGCAAGCGTGCCGCGGTAGCCCGTGGCATCGCACTGGACCCGGAGGTATTGTTCCTGGATGAGCCCAGCTCTGGCCTGGATCCCATCAGCGCGGACGCCATGGATGAACTGGTGCTGGAACTGAAACAGACGCTGGGACTGACCATCGTGCTGGTCACCCACGATATGGATTCGTTGTGGCGTATTGCTGACCGGATTGTGATGCTGGCGGATGGTGCGATAGCGGCCGAAGGTGGCATCCATGAGCTGGTGGAGTCAGACAACGAGGTAGCACGGCAGTTTTTCCACAGCCGCCGCGGCCGGGCTTCGGGGGCAATGTATGACCAGTAAAACCAGTTACATGCTGGTGGGTGCATTCGCACTGGTGCTGGGTGCCGCTTTCATCTGGGGCGTGCTGTGGATCAGTGCCGGCGGCACACCGCAAAAATTTGACCGTTACGTGGTGTACATCACCGATTCGGTGTCCGGCCTGAATGTGGATGCCCCGCTAAAATACCGCGGGGTTGACGTTGGCAAGATTGAGCAGATTGGCATCGATATGGACAACCCGGAACGCATCCGGCTGCTGCTGCAGGTGCGCGAGGGCACGCCGGTCAACCAGGACACGGTGGCATCACTTGAGTACCAGGGCCTGACCGGCATTGCCACGGTGAACCTGAGTGGCGGCGGCGCCTGGTCACTGCCGCTGCAGCCGGTCGCAGGTGAAGACTACCCGGTGATTCGCAGCCGGCCTTCGATATTTTCCAGCCTGGATACCACGCTGGAAGACCTGCTGGGTAATCTGATTGAGACCTCTGCCAGCCTTAACGCCCTGTTGAATGAAGAAAACCGCGGCAATATTTCACGCGCCATTGAAAACGTGGCCACCCTGTCCGGCAGCCTCGCTGAACAGTCTCGCCACCTTGAAGCCATCATGGGTCACCTGGAGCAAACTCTGGGCAATACCCAGTCGGCCAGCGCCGAATTACCGCAATTGTTAGCGGAATTCACGCAAAGCGCGCAGGCGATCACCGCCATGGCCGATGAGATCCGCAGCGTGGGCGCAAACCTGTCGGCAGCCAGCGCCAGCATTCAAATGACCGTGGACGACAGTGCCGGCGGAGTGGTTGATTTCAGCCGTACCACGCTGCCCGAAATCGCCCAGATGGTTAACGAGCTGAGGCTGGCATCAGAGAACCTGCGCCGCATGAGCGAGGAACTGGCCCAGGACCCCAGCGTGCTTATCTATGGGGCGGAACAGCCCAAACCCGGACCAGGCGAATGAAACCAATTCAGCAAATCACGACTCTACCCGCTGCTGTTGACCAATACGTTTGGCCAGCCAGGCCAGTTGGAAAATACTGCTGGTGCGGTATCCTGGCCGGATTGTTGCTGCTGTCGG
>JBFIHZ010000186.1:0-7801 GCA_041601535.1 Lysobacterales bacterium
CACTCCAGGTCGCCGGTGCTGCTGTTATAACAATGGATGCCCTGATAGGTAACGCACACAAGGTGGCCAATCAGCTGGGGCGGATGATACAGGCCAAGATCAAACGGCCGGGTATGCTCCCAGTCAGCCTGGTCATCCAGCAGCTTGCCGTAGCTCGGCCGCAGCGCTACCTCGCGCTCAAACGGCTGGGTCCACAGCAACTGGCCACTGACCACATCCAGTGCGTGAAGTATGGGCACCTGTTCGTAGCCGGAACCGATACCCTTGCGGCCGAATGTGCCGCTGAGAAAACCGCGGTCGTCACCGTGCGCGCGTTCCAGCGTGGCGAAATACAAAACTTCGCCTTCCTCATCCAGCGTGCCCTGCATGATCTTGCCTTGCAGCATGCGGGATTCCCAGACGATGTTTCCGCTGCCGTGGTCCAGTGCCAGAATATTGGTGTCGCGGTCGTCAAAGGCGCCGCCCAGGGCATCGTTCACCAGTAGGAATGGCCGCTCACCCAGGGTGGTGAGGTCGGTACTGGATACCGCCACGTTACGCTGGCGCCACAGCGTGGTGCCGCTGGCCGGGTCGAGTCCGTACAGGTGGCGGGTAGTGCCCACCACCAGCAGGCTGTCATTCACCAGCAACTGAAATTCAATAGGCCGCTCAAACTCCAGCGTCCAGTCGGGCAGGTCCAGCGGGGGTTGTTCCTTGACGGAGGCGCAAGCTGTCACCAGGATCATCAGCAAGCTGATCAACCAGGGGCTGCCAGATGTTACACGGACGCGGGGGTCCGATGTGTTGTTCATGTTACTTTCCAGCCAGGCCATGATCAGGTTTCTCCAGGATGAGAATACTCATGACAGTGCCCGATTCGGCGCCAATAATACGCCCGAATTCGGTGTTACGCATAAATATTTTAGCATCTGGCGGAACGGTTCGTAAGCTGGGTCACAATCCGCGCAGGTGGCAAAGGGCCAGCGAGAGTGGCTGCTTGACTGGCTGGAGAATGTATACTGTTTCCAGTGTGTTATGGCCCTGAACGTATTTTCACAGTAATGGTTTACGAGAGGATAGAATAATGATAATTCCTGGCACCAAGGCCCACGTGGTTTACCGCGCTCTGTACGAAAAATCGGTCCGCCGGCATTTTCTGGGTGAGGTTACAGTGGCCGAAGGCGCGGCTTGTCTGCTGGAGGGTTATGCGTTCGTCTGGGATGAACATAAAGCGACGTTTACCCGCAAACCGGAGAAGCGTACTACCGTAATCGATCTGGCCGAAAGCGGTTATATCGTCAATCTGCTGGATGATGACCTGGTGCTGGAGAACGTGGAGTACCGTTATCTGAAAGATGTCGGCCTGGTGGCTACCGATGGGGCCAACTTCATGTTGAATATTAATGAGTTTGGTTCCAAAAGCTGATGCCCACAAATCGCGAAGTTTGTGGTGGCTGAGCAACTGGCCGGTGTAATCCACCGGTAAAAGGGGAACTTCTGATATGTACGACTTGAGCGCAATGTTGATGCGGAGCGGCAACGGCCCGCAGTGCGAAATCCGCTAGAAGGGCCTGACTGGCAATGCGACGCAACGCTTCAGCAGCAGAATGATGGCCCAGGCAGGCAACGTTACCCAATTATTGCAACGCTGGTCAGAGGGCGATACGGATGCGCGTGACCAGGCGGTTGAACGGGTTTATCACGATTTGAAACGAATCGCCGCCGCCCGCCTTTCCGGTGGCCGGCCCCAGGTCACCCTGCAACCCACCGCACTGGTCAACGAGACCTGGTTGAAAATGTTGAATGCGAAGCAGGTTGAGTGGTCCGATCGTGTCCACTTTATTGCCCTGTCGGCTCGTATCATGCGGCAAATCCTGGTTGACCGCGCACGCCATAACAATGCCGGTAAACGCCAGGCAGGTCCGTGCATTACCCTGCAGACCGGCATGGGTGTCAGCGATGATGACCTGGTGGATTTGCTGCACCTGGATGATGCGCTGCAGCGCCTGGAAGCCCGTCATCCGGAGCGAGCCCGTTTGGTGGAGTTGCGTTATTTCGGTGGTTTGAGTATTGAGGAGACCGCACATACGATGGGCCTGTCCACGGCCACCATCAACCGCAACTGGCGGGCGGCACGCGCCTGGCTCTATCTGCAACTGCAGGACGATTCCTGATCCAGGGGTTATGAATAAACAGCAGGCAAACGGCAAGGAAACCCTGGATGCGCGGGCCCTGGACCTGTTTGCTGACAGCTTGCAGCAACCGCAGGGCCAACGGCTGCAATGGCTCGAACAGCGTTGCTCGGGCGAGCCAGAACTGTTTCGCCGGGTTATGCGCTTGCGTCAGGCGGACGAGGCCAGCAGCGGCTTTTTAAGTCAGCCGCCAGCGCTTCCCGCCGAGCCGGACCGCCAGGGCGAACGCCTTGGTGCCTTTGAGATTATTGGTGAACTGGCCGCCGGTGGCATGAGCGTGGTGTACCGCGGCCGGCGCGCAGATGGCGCATTTGAGCAGGATGTGGCGATAAAGCTGTTCCGTTCGGAAATGCTCAGCCCGGGCGGTATCAGCCGGTTCAATGCCGAGCGGCAAATTCTGGCTTCACTGGAACATCCCGGCATTGCACGAATCATTGATGCCGGCACGGCTGCTGATGGCACCCCGTACGTGGTGATGGAGCTGGTCGACGGCCAGCCCATTACGCACTACTGCGAACAGCGAAAAGCAGATTTGCCGCAGCGGCTTGGATTGTTTCAGCAATTGTGCAGCGCACTGGATGCAGCTCACCGCCGTGGCGTGGTGCATCGCGATATCAAGCCGGGTAATGTGCTGGTTACCCAGGATGGCCAGGTGCGGGTGATTGATTTCGGCATCGCCAAACTGCTGCAATCCAATGCGGTAATGGACCAACAGCTGCCGCAGACCCGCCCGGATCAGCCGTTGTACACGCCGGAGTATGCCAGTCCGGAACAGATTCTGGGGCAGCCGGTTGGGGTGGCCAGCGATGTCTATTCGCTGGGTGTAATGTTGTACGAATTGGTCACCGGCGCACGTCCGTACCACATCAATGAGATGACCCCATCAGGTATTGAAACCACGGTATGTCACACGGTTCCAGCCGACCCCAGCCAGCAGGTGGCACGCTTGCGTAACCGCCCGCCGGCCGGGCTGCCTGAGCGGAACTTACTCAGACGCAAGCTGAAAGGTGACCTGGACCGCATCGTGATGACGGCGATGAGCAAGGAACCCGGGCGGCGTTATGACAGCGCGGCTGCGCTGGCCGGGGATATCGAAAATTATTTTACCGGCCAGCCGGTTCGCGCCAGGGGCGCGTCGCGCAGCTATCGCCTGAAAAAATTTGTTGGCCGCCACCCTGGCGCGTCCGCAGCCAGCGCCATCACGCTGCTGACTTTGCTGGGTGCCTTGCTGGTGGTGAGTCAGCAGGTGATAGAGGCACGTCAACAGGCCGAGCGGGCGGAAGCTGCAAAAAACTTCCTGGTAGAGATGATTGGACGTTCTGATCCGTATGGAGATACCGCCTCGAATTCTCTGGCACATGCGCTGAAACAGGCCATTCCCTCCATTGCAGAACAATTTGGCAGACAACCAGGGCTGGAGGCGGAGATGCGTTACGCCATTGGCTTTGCCCTGACCGGGCAGGGTGAACTGGTCGAAGCCCGCCGCCAGCTTGAAGCAGCCCATGCCCTGTACCAGCGCGTTGGCAGCCCGCTGGAGCGTGCCCGGGTGTTGAATGCGCTGGCCGTGGTGAGCTGGGATGAATCGGACTATGCCGCGGCCGAACAGCAATTTGCACAGGCATTGGGACTGGTGCGTGACGCAAGCGGCACCGAGGCGCTCAGGCTGCGGTTTAACGTCCTGACTGATTATGGCGGCCTGATGCCTAAAATGGATCGGCCGGAGGTGGCCATCAGCTTGTTGGAACAGGCCCTGGACCTGCTGGCAAATGAGCAAGGTGTGGAGATTGAGCTGCGCGACCAGGCGGTGCTGTGGAATAACCTGGCCACGGCCTATGACCAGTTGGAGGACTACGAGCGTTCCATCGCGGCGTATCGGAAAAGCATTGCCATGCACCGCCAGGTCAGCCCGGACGGCAGCCCGGACCTGGCCACCGCGCTGGCCAATTTGGGGCTTACCTACGAATATGTTGACCGCATGGACGAGGCTGTTGACACCGTCGGGCAGGCCACCGAAATGCAGCGCAGGCTGCTGAGCCCGGATCACCCACAATATGTTCTGGCCTTGTTCAACCTGGGCAGTCTGCAGAAAAACGCCGGCGATCTGCAGGGAGCGATTGAACATATGCGCCAGGCGGCTGCAAGCGCCAAAACAGCCTATCCGCCGGTCCATTTATACCCGGCACGATTCAATCAGCGTTTGGCCGAAGCCTATGCTGAGGCCGGCCAGACCGGGCTGGCGCAACAGCATGCACAGATTGCCCTGGGCATCATGAAACAACTGCCCGACGTCAAGCCCGAATGGCTTGAAAGCGCCAGCAGCCTTGCAGCAGAGTCTGCAGAGAACTGACGGATCGGTCCCGCTGATGCACTGCCGCCAAGCGGGACTGCATGGTGTCACTGGTGACGAGCGCGAAACTGCGCAGAACAAATTGTTGATACAAGTTTGGTCTGATTTACGTTTATACAAAGTGAACGCCCTGATTTCGGCCGTGGCCACGGAGACAAGCGAATGTTCAGATTAATACCCGCAACGCTGGCGCTGTGTTTCGCCTGCACTTACCTGCCTGCTGTCTGGGCGCTGAACCTGGCCCGGGATGAGATGAACGTTGACCAGGCCTGGCAGAATTATGGTGTATCAGGCAAAGACGTTGTGGTGGTGATAATCGACCGTGGCATCGACTACACCCACCCCGATTTCATTACCCCGCAAGGCAAAACCCGTATCAAGTGGTTGCTGGATATGTCCGGCCAGAATAACTGCCCGGGCAATCCGGCCGCAGTGGAATACAGCGAGGCGCAAATCAATACGGCCCTGAGCGGGGGGACTGAAGTGCCCAGTTATGACCGGGTAGGTCACGGCACTGCCACGGCAGGCGCGGCGGCTGGCAATGGCCGCGCGCTGCCGGATGGGCGTTTCAAGGGCATCGCACCCGAGGCCGATATCATCGTTATCAAGCACACCTCAGAAGGTGCACCCGCCGGTGGCGGGTTTCCGGCAGAAGCGGGTTTTCTCAGTTGCCTGATCGATGGCTTTGCCTGGCTGGATGAAAAACTCACCGTCTTGGGTAAACCGGCAGTTGCGGTGATCAACAGCGGTGTGCAGTGGGGGCCGCAGGACGGAACAGGCAAGATCAGCCAGTTGATTGACACCTACTTTGGCAACCGCCCGGGGCGCATCATGGTGATTCCGTCCGGCGATGAAGGCACCTTGCCCAGCCATGCCGGCGGCGAATTTTTCGCTGACAACGCCACCGTGGTGCGCTTCAACAAAACCAGCAATGCGGCCACCGCGATATCCGCCTGGTACAGCGGCAATGTGCCGGCGGAGATCAGTATCGTGTTTGACAGCGGCGCATCGGCTACTGCCACCCCTGGGCAGAGTGTCAGCAAGGATGGGATCAACCTGATCAATTACACGCCCGGCACCGAGTTCTGGACCTGGCAGAACACCAGTGGTGACCGTGCGGTATTCGCCGGGCTGGGCAGCAATACCGGTCCGGGCGAGTTTCGTATTCGCGCGCTGGGTGCAGCCAACACGCCCGGGCGTTTTGATGTGTATTCGGATGTATCCGGGCCCGGCCTGACCACCGTGACCGAATTGCTGGACCACCTGGTGCCGGGCCGCATCAACGACTATGCAACCACCCGGTCCGCACTGGTGGCTGCCGATTACGTGGTACGCACGAGCTACGTGGATATCGACGGCTTCAACCGCGGCGTGATGGATGAGGGCTTGCCGGGTGAGCTGTGGCTGAAATCCGGCCGCGGCCCCACCCGGGATGGGCGGAATTACGGGGTGGACGTTACCTTGCCGGGCGAGGGCAGTTTTGTATCACTGGGCCAGCAATCGTGGTGGAAAATGGATATCCCCAGTGCGCAACCGCAGCAGGGCGAGGGCTGGTATGTGCGGTTTGGCGGCACCAGCGGCGCCTCACCCCTGCTGACCGGCGCGGTGGCGCTGATGCTGGAAATGAAGCCAACGCTGACCACCGAACAGGCACGGGAAATTCTGATAACCAGCGCCCGGCAGGATGCTCACACCGGCGCGGTACCCAATATCGAATGGGGTTTTGGCAAGGTGGACGTCAATGCGGCACTGTCCCATCTGGAGGGCGTGCCGGTGGCGCCGCACCACAGCGCATCCTGGTTTGACCTGTCGCACAACGGTGAGGGCTGGCTGCTGGAGATCCTCAAGCCGGAGGTACACCACGGCGACGGCAGCAGCACACCGGGTACCGCGCTGGCCTATTGGTTTACCTATCCACCGGCAGGCGGGGACGGACAGCAGTCCTGGTTGATTGCATTGGGCAGCATTGAAGGCGACACCATTACCTTTGATGAAGCCTTGCAGCCGGTGGGTGGAAAGTTCGGCCCGGGCTTTGATCCCGCTGACGTGGTACTGCAGGATTGGGGCCATTTCACTTTCCGTTTTCTCGGCTGTGATTCAGGGGTGATGACCTACCAGGGGGATGGAGACTGGGGGCGCGGCTTTCTGGATCTGAAGCGCCTGACGCGGTTGGTAGGGTTACCCTGTGGTGCGGCGGCGAAAACCCAGGCGGCAGCAGGTGGTTCCGGCAATCAACCCGAGACGTCGATCAGCGAATCGCTGGCCGGCATCAGCGGCAGCTGGTTTGATCCCAGCCACGACGGTGAAGGCTGGTTGATCGAGATCCTGTCCGACACCTTGGCGCTGGTGTACTGGTTCACTTACGACAGCAGCGGCAAGCAAGCCTGGTTTACCGGCGTGGGCGATATCGATGGCAACACCATTTCCGTGGAGTTGCTGTTGCCCAAGGGCGCCGAATTCGGTCCCGGTTTCGACCCGGAAACGGTGGACTTCGTGACCTGGGGCACGGCCGAATTCAGCTTTGACGGCTGCGATGGCGGCAGCATGACCTATAACTCCAACCTGGCCGGGTATGGCTCAGGTTCATTGACGCTGAAACGCCTGGCGCGGCTGGCGGAGGTCAGCTGCGAAGAGCCGTGACGGCCAACGCCACGTGCCCGGCAAGCGCCCGGTACGGTCGCAACCCGGGCGGTTCCCAAACACAGTACAGCGCGGTATCCTTCAGGCTGACGGCCTGGTTCATCCTGCCGCAGGCCGAACCCAGCTTTTATAAAACCCCAGGCATTGGCTGATCGGTGGGTAAGACGCAAGGAGAAACCATCCCATGAGCGCGAACACTGTCGAGCGGGTTCGCCAGTGGGTGCTGGAGGCCGAGTCCCGTGCCCGTCCCTTCCTGTGGACTACACCGCTGGAGCACTCACCGTATCTCAGCGAGCGGTGCGGTGGCGAAGTATGGCTGAAGCTGGACCTGGTGCAGAAAACGACCTCGTTCAAGTTGCGCGGCGCCACCAGCAAGGTCATGTCGCTGAGTGAAGAGGAAATGGCGCGCGGCGTGGTCACGGCATCAACCGGTAATTACGCATTCGCGGTGGCAGAAGCCTGCCGGCAGCGGGGACAAACGGCCACGGTGTACGTCGCGGAAAACATCACACCCTCGCGGCTGGAGCTGATGAGAAGCCACGGGCTGGACGTGGTGGTGCACGGCGCGGAGGCGGGTGCCGCCGAGGCCGAAGCGCGCCGGGTGGCGGCAGAGGAAGGCAAGGTCTACGTATCGCCCTACAAC
>JBFIHZ010000187.1:0-7780 GCA_041601535.1 Lysobacterales bacterium
GGCAATGCGATGCTGCAATTTGCCATCGTCGGTCAGCAGCAGCAATCCTTCGCTGTCGCGGTCCAGCCGGCCGGCCGGATACACGCCGGGCAGGTCAATAAAGTCCGCCAGCGTGGGGCGGCCCTGCGCGTCACTGAACTGACTGAGCACGCCCCAGGGCTTGTTGAACAGAATCAACATGCCCGCTCAGCAAATCAACCACGGTGGGGCTGCCGTCAGAATGGCAGCTCAAGGTCCGGGTTAATGGCCAGCATGCGCGATCGGAACACATTCTTGATGCGCTCCAGCGCCTGCTTGGTTTCGGCGTCGAAACGCACCACCAGGATAGGCGTGGTATTGGATGCCCGTACCAGGCCCCAGCCATCCTCGAAATCGGCCCGCACCCCGTCGATTTTGCTGACCTTGGCATCTTCAAACCGCGCCTGTGCCTGGAACTGATCGATAAAGGCGTGATTCTCACCTTCCTGCATGTGTACCTTGAGTTCGGGCGTGCTGTAACTGGTGGGTAATGCGTTGAGGATGGCTTCCGGCGGTGCTTCGGCACCGGCCAGGATTTCCAGCAATCGGGCTGCGGCATAAATGCCATCATCCACGCCGTACCAGCGTTCACCGAAAAAGAAGTGCCCGCTCATTTCACCGGCAAACGGTGAGTCGATTTCTTTCATGCGCGCCTTGATCAGCGAATGGCCGGTCTTGTACATCACCGGGTTGCCGCCGGCTTCCTTGATCACCTTGGCCAGGTGGCCAGTGCATTTGACGTCATAAATAATGGTGGCACCGGGAACGCGGTCCAGCACATCCATCGCCAGCAACATCATGATGCGGTCTGCATAAATGATGGAACCGCCCAGCGTCACCACGCCGAGTCGGTCGGCATCGCCATCCAGCGCCAGGCCCAGATCAGCGTCCATCAGGCGTACCGATTCAATCAGATCCTTCAGGTTTTCCGGGTCGCTGGGGTCTGGATGGTGGTTCGGGAAGGTGCCATCCACTTCGTCAAACAGTGGCAGCACCTCGGCGCCAATATCGCGCAGCACATCCGCTGCGCACACGCCGCCAATGCCGTTGCCACAATCGATTACCACACGCAGCGGGCGGTCCAGCTGGATATCGCTCTTGATGCGCTCGCGGTATTGCGGAATGACATCCTTGTGTTCCACGCTGCCTTCACCCACGCGGTAGTCCGCCTCGGTAATGCGCCGGTAAATGTCGCTGATCTGCGTGCCGTACAGGGTGTCACCAGCCACCATGATCTTGAAGCCGTTGTAATCCGGCGGATTGTGGCTGCCCGTTATCATCACGCCCGAACCGGCTGCCATTTCGTGTGCCGCGTAATACAGCACGCCGGTTGGTACCGCACCAATGTCCAGCACATCACAGCCACTGGCTGTGATGCCCTCAATCATGCCATCAACCAGGCCCGGACCCGACAGGCGGCCATCACGTGCCACCACCACCGGACCGGCGTTCTTTTCCAGCGCCAGGGTGCCCAGCACCTGCCCCACCTGGGCGGCCACACCGGCATCCAGCGTTTTACCCACGATGCCGCGGATGTCATAGGCGCGGAAGATTTCCGCGGTAAGTTCTACCGGTTCTGTATCCATTGCTTTAGTCCTGTGGCGCTGCTTGATGTCATAACGCAAGCGCATCGGTGGCGGATCGGCTTGCTCGGAGGCGGCAGGCGGATCCTCAGCCATGCGTGCGGGTGTTCTGGCCTGCCCGGCGGGCTCGGGTGGTTGCGGCGGCTGTTGTCCGAAATCGGCTTCCGCTGTGCTTTCGGGCTCCTCGCGCACGGCTGTGGCAATGGAAGTGTCAGCTTTCGCCTCGGCCTTGTCGGGCCGCGTGCGCGGGTGCGCCGCGTCCCAGGCCTTGCTCTGGCGATACAGAAAAACAGTGGCCAGTAACATCAGGGAACCCAGCACCAGAGCCACCAGCGCCATCGAACCACTGAGGAAATCGGCATGCCTGGCGACCGGAATCTCCAGCCGGAACAGGGTTCCTGCCACGGCCATGCGTTCGGGTACCTGGCCTGCGATGTTCAACTCGCCCCGCTGCTTGAGTACGGTGGGCGATTGCCGGCCATTGTACTGCGTCAGGCTGATGTAATGACTGGCTGACATGTCCGGATTGAAACGTGAACGGATGAACTCCGGATCCAGGTGAACCACCAGGTAAGCCACCACCTCGTCGCCCTGCTTGATCGCCGTGGCGTCAACCAGTTGCGCGGGCTGCAGGCTGCCGTGCATCTGCAGCGGCGGGTTCAGTCCTTTCTGCGCCATAAACAACATGTCCAGCAGGGCAAAACCGGCCGCGCTGGCGGCAGGGTCAAATTGTTCCAGCGCCGGGTCTACCAGATCCACCGACTGGATTTCCGGAATACGGCCCGACATGTACTGCTGCAGATCGTTGAGGCGCTGCGGATTTTCAACTGCCTGAATTGCCAGCTGATGCACCTGGTCATCGTCCAGCAGCTGTTGCAGCAATGATGCGATTTCCGACACCCGGGTGACCGCCTCCTGGCTCTCCTCCAGCGAATTGCTGGCCAGCCGCCGGCCGTTGAGATCGGATACGAGCAGCCACAAGGTGACGCCGATGATGGTAATGGCCACCAGCGCCATCAGGATCAAAAGACGTATATCCACGTGCCGGTCGCCGACCGTGGCCAGGATTTCTTTGCACTTTGCTTTCAGATCGATCATTCCCAATCCTCAAAAAATGCCGCTTCCCCAGGCATCGGCTGCGTAAAGCGCCAGGTTTGTTTCACTCTATTCGCTGTTCGATTCACCCGCCGGCGAAACCACCGGATGCCAGCACATCAACCGCTGCCGGTGTGACCGAACCCTCCTTCGCCGCGGTCGGACGTTTCGAACTCATCCACCAACTGCCACTGGGTTCTGATCACCGGCAGAAACACCAGTTGGGCAATACGGTCACCGGGCTGGACAGCGAATGCTTCAGCCGAGCGGTTCCAGCACGACACAAATACCTGGCCCTGATAATCGCTGTCGATCAGGCCCACCAGGTTGCCCAGCACGATACCGTGCTTATGTCCCAGACCAGACCGAGGCAGGATAACGGCAGCCAGGCCACTGTCACCCATGTGCATGGCGAAACCGGTGGGTATCAGGCGGGTTTCTCCCGCGGCGATGCTGATGGGTTCGTCCAGGCAGGCCCGCAGATCCATGCCCGCGGAACCCGGAGTCGCGTAGTCGGGTAATGGAAATTCCTTGCCCAGGCGGGAATCCATGGCTTTGATCTGTATCGGTTTCAATGGTCTGTCGTCCCTCACATGCCCATTCAGTTGCAGCGTTTAATCCAGACAATGATAACAACACTGTATGCCGAAAGCTTCCGCCCGCTGTCACCGGCAATCAGGGCGCTGCGGCACGGCCGGATACTAGCCAAAAGACTACACCACTTCGGGTCAATCTTCGCTACCGGCCACCGGCCGGCCCCCCCACACTGGATTCCACACCCGGAGACCAGGCGATGAAAACCGCAGGCAAGACCCTGTCACCCAGGGAAAAATTGCAATGTCATGGCATTGGCGCACTAAGCGACCCCGAACTGCTGGCCATTCTGCTCCGCACCGGGGTTAATGCCGTGCCGGTGGTCGACCTGGCCGGACAGCTGTTGCAGCATTTCGGCGGCTTGCGCGCACTGCTGCGCGCCCAGCCGGACGACCTGCAGCAGTGTTACGGCCTGGGCCCGGTAAAGGCGGGTCAGCTGGCCGCCGTGCTGGAGCTGTCCCGCCGCTACCTGAAGGAAACACTGGTGCGGGGCGCGCCCCTGGAAAGCCCCGCCGCCACCGAGCAATACCTGAAGTCTGTATTGCGCGACCACCCGCACGAGGTGTTTGCCTGCCTGTTCCTGGATACACGGCACCGCGTGATCGCCTATGAAGAATTATTCCATGGCACCATAGACGGGGCCACCGTCTACCCCAGGGTGGTGGCGGAAAAGGCCCTGAAACACGGTGCCGCCGCGCTGATTGCGGCCCACAATCACCCGTCCGGCATTGGCGAGCCCAGCCTGGCCGACCAGGCCATTACCCGCCGGCTGAAAGAGGCGCTGGCGCTGCTGGACATCCGTCTGCTGGACCACTTTGTGGTCGGCGATGGCACACCCGTTTCCATGGCATCCCGTGGCCTGATATGATTCGGGCCGCAGCCGGCGGGCGCATGGAAATTACTTGCATCCCTCCTCCGCATAAGGTATAAAGTGCGGCTGATTTTCTCCAAGAACACAATGAACGGGAACCCTCATGTCCAGAGTTTGCCAGGTCACCGGTAAAGGCCCAATGTCCGGTAACAACGTGTCGCACTCAAATATCAAGAGCAAGCGACGTTTTCTGCCCAATCTTCACAGCCACCGTTTCTGGGTGGAAAGTGAAAATCGCTGGGTAAAACTGCGTGTGTCTACCAAGGGCCTGCGCATCATCGACAAAAAAGGTATCGATTCGGTGCTGAGCGATATGCGCTCACGCGGCGAAAAGGTGTAAGGAGCAGATCATGGCCAAGAGCGCACGCGACAAGATCCGCCTGAATTCCTCAGCAGGAACCGGGCACTTCTATACCACGGATAAAAACAAGAAGAACACGCCGGAAAAAATGGAAATGAAAAAATACGATCCGGTAGTGCGCAAGCACGTCATCTACAAAGAAGGCAAAATAAAATAATTACAGCCCCATATGTAGCAAAAGCCCACCTTTTGGTGGGCTTTTTTTTGCCTGCGCCACGCATTCTGCCTCGCTACGCCCCCCTATGACTGGAGCGGGTTTCCCTGCACGAACAAAACCGACATACTGATACTCCGCCATCGCCGCCCAAATGCACCCGAGATTACCTTGCCCGAATTACCCGAAGTAGAAACCACCATGCGCGGCATCCAGCCCGCTTTGCTGGGACGCGTGGTGCGGCGGGTACGGGTCCGTAACCCCAGCCTGCGCTGGCCGGTACCGCCGGAGGTGCAGCAAATCTGCGGGCAAACCGTGCAGCAGCTGCAGCGGCGCGCCAAGTACATCCTGATCGAGGGTGAATCCGGCGGCCTGATGTGCCATCTCGGCATGTCCGGATCACTGCGTATTTGCGATGCCGATGCGGTGCCACGCAAGCACGACCATTTTGACCTGGTGACCGACCACGGCCAGTGCATCCGCTTTCACGACCCGCGCCGTTTCGGTGCCCTGTTGTGGTGGGATCCGCCGTACCAGCAACACCCGCTGTTGCGACATCTCGGACCGGAACCGCTGTCTGATGCATTTGATGGCGACTACCTGTGGCAGCGCTCGCGCGGCCTCAAGGTGGCGGTGAAAAACTACATTATGAATGGCAAAACCGTGGTGGGGGTGGGCAATATTTACGCATCCGAAGCGCTATTCATGGCCGGCATTCACCCCACCCGCGCTGCCGGCCGCATCGCGAAACCCCGCTACCATGGGCTGGCCATGGCCATCAAGGACGTTCTGGCACGCGCCATCCGGCAAGGCGGAACCACCCTGCGTGATTTTCTCAACAGCTCCGGTGAGCCCGGCTATTTTGCCCAGGAACTGCTGGTCTACGACCGCGAGAACAAGGCTTGCTTCCAGTGCCAGGCACCGGTGCGGCGGCAGGTAATCGGCCAACGTTCGAGTTATTATTGTCCCCGGTGCCAGCGCTGATGGCCCGCCCCGGTTTAACCATCTGATCCAGGAATCCAGTCATGAATAAAGCCACCCGCGCCGTGCACGCCGGCCGCCGCAAGGAACTGAACTTTGGTGGCGTCAATACGCCGGTATTCGCCTCCAGCGCCATCGAGTACCTGGATGACACCGAGGTGCGTTACCCGCGCTATTTCAATACCCTGAACAACCTGGTGGTGGCGGATAAAATCGCCGCGCTGGAGCACGCCGGCGCAGCCCTGGTGACCAGCTCCGGCATGGCGGCCATCAGCATTGCCGTCCTGGGGCTGCTCAAGCCCGGTGATCACGCCATCATGCTGGAAGGGCTGTACGGCGGCACCCATGCCATGGTGGTTTCGGAACTGGGCCGGTTTGGCATTGAATGCAGCTTCGTTCCGGCCGACCCTTCTGCCATGGAAGCCGCGGTACGCGACAATACCCGCATGCTGTTTATCGAGTCACCCACCAACCCGCTGCTGACCGTGCTGGAGCTCTCTGCGGTGACGGCGGTGGCCAGGCGTCACAGCCTGTGGTCGGTGATAGATGGCACGTTCGCCACCCCCATCCTGCAGAACCCGCTGGACCACGGCTTTGACCTGGTGGTGCACAGCGGCACCAAGTACCTCGGCGGCCACAGCGACCTGTGTTGCGGCGCCATTGCCGGCTCCGCCGAGTTGATCGAGCGCTTGCGCCAGCACGCACTGATGCACGGCGGCAGCCTGAACGCGCAGGATTGCCAGTTGCTGGAACGCAGCCTGAAAACGCTGGACTTGCGGGTGCGGCAGCAAAGCCACAACGCCCTGAACGTGGCGCGCGCGCTGGAGGAAGACGGCCGCATCAGCCAGGTTTATTATCCCGGCCTGCCGGGCCACCCCCAGCACAGCATCGCCAGCCGCCAGATGGAAGACTTTGGCGGCATGCTGAGTTTCGAGCTGGATGGGGCGTTGGACCCGGTGCGGTTCCTGCGCGCGTTGCAACTGATCACCTGCGCGGTCAGCCTGGGCGGACTGGAAACCACCATTTGCCAGCCGGTGGCAACCTCGCATCAGAAAATGGCGGAAGCCGAGCGCTTGCGGCTGGGCATTACGCCAGCCCTGCTGCGCCTGTCAGTTGGCATTGAACACCCGCAAGACGTGGTTGCCGACCTGCTGCAGGCCCTGGATGCCGCCAGCACTGGCTGAGCGGCCGCACACTGCGGCGGGGAGACCGCCTGGGTAACCCGGGTCCTAGCCGCCCTCTTCCTGGGCGTCCATCTGTTCGCGGTATTTGTCCAGGCCTTCGTTGTAATCCTGTTGCTGGAATTTTTCCGCCTTGCGCAAGGGTTTGATCTGGTCGCCGATAAACGTTTCTTCCACGGTCATTGGTTCCGGTTCGGGCCACCAGGCATAAGCCAGCAACAGGATGACAATGATCAGGAACATAAAGCGCATATCACCCCCTGGGGCAGCTGCGGTAAGGGGCTTGATCGCGGCGGCCCCTGCCCTTCAGTTTAGCAGTTCAGTCTGGCGCTTATCATCGTCCGCGCCGCTCTGCAGCTCCATCGGGTCGATCAGTTTGACTCTCTTGCCGCCGTAGAAGACATCCTTGAAGGCCTTGCGGCTGACCGAAACATAGCGTTCATTACCACCAATTTCGACCTGTGAGCCCTCTTTCAGCGCGTAACCCTGATCATCCACCCGCACCACCATGGTGGCTTTGCGTCCGGTGTGGCAAATGGTCTTGATCTCTTCCAGCTGGTCCGCCCAGGCCAGCAAATAGCGGCTGCCTTCAAACAGCTCACCCTGGAAATCCGTGCGCAGGCCGAAGCACAGCACCGGGATATCCAGGCGGTCCACGACCTCCGACAGCTGGTAAACCTGGTCACGCGCCAGAAACTGGGCCTCGTCAACCAGCACACAATGGATATTGCGTTGTTGAAGTTGTTGCTTCACTTGCTCGTACAGGTCCGTGGCGGAAGCAAACACCAGCGCATCCGCTTCCAGCCCGATGCGGGAGGCGATTTTGCCCACCGACAGGCGGTCATCCACCTGCGGGGTAAACAGCAGGGGATGCATGCCGCGTTCGCGGTAATTGTGGGCCGATTGCAGCAAAACCGTGGTCTTGCCGGCGTTCATGGCCGA
>JBFIHZ010000188.1:0-7723 GCA_041601535.1 Lysobacterales bacterium
AGCCCGATGACCGCCAAACCCGATACCCGCTTCCGCCGTTTGCGTGAAAAAGGCAACCGCGATTTTCACCAGGCCTGCCAGATCATCGACAGCGCCCGTATCTGTCACGTCGGCTTCACGATCAGGCAGCAGCCTTACGTGGTGCCGATGGCCCTGGGGCGGGATGATGACCACCTGCTGTTGCACGGCTCAGTACTCAGCCGACTGATGACAAACCTGGCCGACGGGCTGGATTGTTGCGTCACCATCACCCACCTGGATGGCTTGGTGCTGGCGCGCTCGGCGTTTCATTCCTCGATGAATTACCGCTCACTGATGATTTTCGGCCGGGCCACGGCAGTTACCGATGCAGATGAAAAAGTTGACGGTTTCAATATCCTTACCGAACACCTGGCGCCTGGCCGACTGGCCGAGATCCGCCCATCAACGCGCAAGGAACTCAATGCCACCACGCTGCTGCGTTTACCGATCAAAACCTTTACGGTAAAAGTCAGTGATTCACCACCGGATGACCCCAAGGCCGACGTCAAGGCACCGGTCTGGGCTGGCGTGATTCCATTGGCTCTGAAAGCCGGTAAACCCCGGCCAGCGCCCGATATGGACCCGTCGATACCGCTGCCTGCCTATATCCGCAAAAAATCGTTTATCTGACCTTCAGCTGCAGCGCAACCGGCGCTGCCGGAACACGCCGGTCTGAGGCGTGCACAAAAAAAGGCGCGGCAGAAGCCGCGCCGGACATTGATTGACAACGACGGCCTATTCTTCAGGAAACAGCGTTTCCAGGATGGGGCCGTCACCGGAATAAACTTCCACCACGGTGCCGCGCGGATCGAAGGTCAGGCCCAGCGCTCCACCTTTTTGTGGTTCACTGAATTTCAACTTGCCCTTGGTATCGTCGCCGTCCTCGACCACTTCGACTTCACCCTGCAGCACGCCATCCACGTACAGGGGGTAAAAGCCCGCTGGCACATCTTCCACTTCCACCTCGAACTCCGTGTTGTTGCCACTGACAGAGTATTCAGCACTGCCTTCGGCGCCAGGCAACAAACCGGTGCTGTCCAGGTCGACGTCAATTTTCAGGTTACCGCTGCCGCCCCCCTGACCGCCACCTTGCCCATTACCCTGGCCAGTCTCTTTCGCCGCCAGCAGCGCCTCACCTGAAGTGAGCACCGCACCTTCGCCATCCAGCACACGGATCAGGCAGGGACGCGGATCAAAGGTCAGCAATAACTTGCCTTCGGCTTCCGGGCTGCGGAACTCCAGCTCGCCCTCACCGCCGGCCACAGTCAGCTCACCTTCCACATTGCCACACACTTCCACGGAATAAACGCCATCGGCTATGTCTTCGGCTTCCACCTGAAAGTCGGAGCGGTCCACGCGTTCCCAGAACCTCGCCTTGCCGGAGCCACTGATGCCGTCACGGGCAGGCAATAGCGCAACTTCCAGCTTGCTGGGCTTGGTATTGCTGGGCGTGTCATCGGAAATACCACCGCTGCAGCGCGACCGGTAGAGGCTGCTTAAGCGCTTGATCGGAAACTCGCCGCTGCCAATGGCCTCAGGGGGTGTATCAAACACCGCAGTGCCATGATTGCAGTTGGTAAAGCTGAGGAACATGCTGCCGATTTCATCAACCCCGGCATCACCCGGCGCATCCGCCTGCATGAAGTCGACACCAAAGGCACTATAAAGCGTCAGGTCGATGTGATCGCCCTCCACCGGCCCAACGCCCAGGTACCATGCCGTCCCCAGATCACTGCCAAATGTAAACCAGTACACCACGGCTCGTTTGCTGCCGTCCTGCTGGTCAATCACCTGCAGAATCAGGCCCTGGCTTTCCTGTTGCGGCTGTTCCCAGTGCCCGGAGAAGTACCGCGTGACCGTCACCTCGGCAGCGCCAGCGCCGACGCTCTGAAACAGCGCCCACAAAACGACCAGCACAAAGAAAATACGTTGCATCACGGGTAGGAAAACTTTCATTACCTGGCTCCTTGTATGTCGTTGACATGCATCCCTGCATGCAATTGCTGAACACCCCCAAAGTCTGCCCCCTGGAAGCACCCTCCATACGTGGACAAGCACTCTGTGGTAAGTATAGCAAGCAACACGCAAGATGCCGTCAGATTCCGTCCAGGCCGGCTAAGCGGCGCACGCCAGGCGGCGGACAACTCAATCCCTGGCAGGCTTTTTGCCGGCGGCCTGTTCGGCGGCCTGGGCGGCGGTGAGTATGCCGCGGAGAATATTTACCTCGTTCTGATCTGGCCTGGCCCGGTTAAACAGGCGGCGCAGACGCATCATCAGTTTTTTCGGCTGTTCCGGGTTGAGAAATCCGATATCCAGCAAGGTTTGCTCAAGATGTTCAAACAAGCGCTCCATCTGCAGCCCATCCACCGGCAACCAGTCGATCGGGTCGTGCGCCACACCGCTTTCCCCTATGGCTGCCATGCGCAGTTCATAAGCCAGCACCTGCACCGCCTGGGCCAGGTTCAATGAGCTGTAATCGGGGTTGGTGGGAATATGCACCAACTGATGGCAGCGCTGCATTTCATCATTGGTCAGGCCGTAACGTTCCCGCCCGAACAGCAATGCCACCTGGTGCGAATGCGTTTCTGCCACCGCCTGACTGGCGGCGGCACGCGCATCCTGCTGTGGCATGGCCAGACTGCGCAACCGGGCGCTGGTTCCCAGTACCAGACCACAACCCTCCAGCGCTGATTCCAGCGACTCATGCACCACCGCGTGCTGCAACAAATCATCCGCTCCTGAAGCCAGCGCCGTGGCTTCAGCATGCGGAAAATGCCTGGGTGTGACCAGGTGCAGTGCGCTCAATCCCATCACTTTCATGGCCCGCGCCGTGGCGCCGATATTTCCCGGGTGGGTGGTGTTGATCAACACCACGCGTACCTGGTCCAGTGCCTTTTGCGCAGTGGGCGACAGCCCGCCTCCGCTTCTGGTATCCTGTGCCGCCTTCTCGTTCATTGACAATTTGCCATGACCCATTCAGTCGTTAATATCGCGGTTGGTGCCGCCCATGCTGCCGGCGAAATTATGCGCCGTCATTTCCAGCAGGTGGATGCCATACCCGTTACCCGCAAAGCACGTCACGATTATGTCAGTGAAGTGGACAAGCTGTGCGAGGCCGAAATTGTACGGGAAATAAAACGATTCTTCCCGCAGCACGCGTTTTTGTGTGAAGAGAGCGGTCGTTCGGGTGAAGGCGATACCGTGTGGATTATCGATCCGCTGGACGGCACCAGTAACTTTTTACATGGCTACCCGCACTTTGCCGTTTCAATTGCGCAACAGGTTAACGGCCGCACCGAGCATGGCGTCATTTATGACCCGATGCGTGACGAACTGTTTACTGCCACGCGCGGCAGCGGTGCGTTCTTCAACAACAAGCGCATCCGGGTTTCATCACGGATTGAGCTGGAGGGCGCAATAGTCGCCACCGCTTTTCCGTTCCGCAACCGCGAACAGTTACCCACTTACGGCAAGATCTTTCAGGCCGTGTTTGAACGCGTTGAAGATTTCCGCCGTGCCGGTACCGCCTGCCTTGATCTGGCCTGGGTGGCTTCGGGAAGACTGGATGCCTACTTTGAAATCGGATTGAAACCCTGGGATGTCGCAGCCGGTGCCTTGCTGGTGCGCGAAGCCGGTGGTGTGGTGATGGATTTCTCCGGCGGCGATGACGTCGAGAATTCAGACTCATTGATCGCGGCGCCTTACAAATTGATGACATCTTTGCGACAAATTATTCAGTCACGCTGGACCCAGTCAAAAAAGAAATAGACGTCTTTTTTTCAGTTCCGTTAAAAATCAACGATTAATTCATCATCAATTGTTGCGTTAGTAATTGCTCAGTTTATAATCACAGCAGTGGTCAATGCTCCAAGCGCTTGTCAAGGTTTGTTCTAACGGTGTTTGGATGAGGAGAGCATAAGGACATTACCACTCAGATCAGGAATGACGGTTGACTGAAAAGCATCCTGAACTGGTCAAAACCTAACGCCCGACCTGACAAGGAGTGAACCATGGCTACAAAGAAAGCTACCCGCAAGAAAGCTGCAGCAAAGAAGAAAGTTGCTGCTAAGAAATCACCCGCCAAGAAAGCCGCGGTGAAAAAGGCGCCGGCGAAAAAAGTTGCCGCCAAGAAAACCGCAGTGAAGAAAGCGCCAGCCAAGAAGAAAGCGGCTGCGAAGAAAGCCCCTGCCAAGAAGAAGGCAGCTGCGCGCAAAGCACCAGCGAAAAAAGCTGCTGCGAAGAAAGCACCCGTGAAAAAAGCACCCGCCAAAAAGAAAGCGGCGGCCAAAAAGGCACCGGCAAAGAAAAAAGCAGTAGCCAAGAAGGCACCTGCCCGGAAGAAAGCAGCGGCTAAAAAGGCAACTGCCAAGCGCGCTGCAGCCAAGAAACCAGCAGTGAAGAAGGCCCCGGCGAAGAAGGCTTCAAAGAAAGCCGCTGCGAAGAAAGCTCCGGCCAAAAAAGCTGCTGCGAAGAAAGCCCCAGCCAAGAAAGCCGCTGCAAAGAAAGCTCCGGCCAAGAAGGCTGCTGCAAAGAAAGCTCCGGCCAAAAAAGCTGCTGCGAAGAAAGCTCCAGCCAAGAAAGCCGCTGCGAAGAAAGCTCCGGCCAAGAAGGCTGCTGCGAAGAAAGCTCCAGCCAAGAAGAAAGCCCCGGCCAAGAAAGCTGCAAAGAAGAAGGCAGCGAAGAAGAAGTAAGCAGGTCATATTTCCTGCAAGCAAATCGCGCGGCCCAGGCCGCGCGATTTTTTTATGCCTTGAGTCCGGGCAGGCACCTGGACTATCCACACATGACAAAGTGACATTCAGGGCTTCAGCTCACCCGCTGGTAACCAAGCTCCTGCATCCGCGCTTCGATGTCCTGCAGCGAACCGAGCACCGACTCGATTGCTGCTTCATTCTTGCGCCACTTGTTTGCATCAGGACGTGTCTGAGTCAAACGGGACAATGGCAGCGGCTTGCTTAGTCGCGAAGCCAGGTGAGCATCCAGGGTCAATCCGGAAAAATCACACAGGCGGCTGACAGTGCCATATGAATCGTCCAGCAAATCCTGGTAACTCACCGTGGTCCAGCGTGATTCCGGTATCGCTTGCAGGTCATCCAGAATGGTGCGATTGGCCTGCTCCCACTGAAACGCGCAGATTTGCTCCAACGGACACCCGTTAAGCCTTTGCCATCCGGGCGGCAACAGCAGCGACCAGGGCGGGCCCTGCCAATTGGGCAACCGTGGATAGGTCACCCAACGCCCTGCCCGCCAGGCTTCCATCATGCTGCTCAGGTTGGCGCGAACGTCGCGATAAAGATATATGTACAGGGCGCCGGGAAATACCTGCTCCAGAAACGGCAGCCGCAAGGCGTTCTTGGGTGTTTTTTCCAGAAACCGCAGGCTGGAAATATCACGGTGGTGAAAGAACTCCCGGCCATCGCGATCTTTCAGAAAACGGGCGAACCGGCTGCGCATGAAGGCCACTACCTGCGGGCTGGCATGACTGGCGTCCAGCCGGTTGGAATCAATTTCACCGGAATTCGGGTTCAGCGCCCGAACCCCTTCAATAATCTGGTGACTTTCGCCGCCGATAGTCCATACACCGCTGGCTTCGGCCAGAGTTTCAAACAACAGGGTACTGCCTGACCGGGGCGCAGCAAGGATAATGACTGGCCGGTCAAACAAGCTATTAAAATCAGGAATCATGTGTCACGACGTACACGCTCAGCGTGCAAACTGTATTTCGTTCATGCCGGGAATTGGGCGGTTGACGCAGGCCACCAGCACACGCGCCAACATCACTTTCTGTGCAATCAGGCCGTTGCTCCCCAGCACCAGGGGCTGGCGCATGGCATACAATTCCTGCAGCAGGCGGTTGCGCCGCTTCTCGTAATAATCCCAGCCTTCCTGGTCATCGCCAAACACGGCCCAGAGGCTTTTCCAGTCCTGGTAGAAACCGCGCACCAGCTGCACAAAGCCCTGCACCAGGGCTTCAGGATTATCCGTGTCTGAGGTCAGCAGGTCGCGTACCAGGTCCTCCGTCAGCAGTTCCATTTCAGACGGGTTCATCACGTCCAGCGTGTTGAACCGCTCGACTTGCAGCGGCGGCGTCACAGCCGCATCAAACGGGACCTGCCGTGGCGAGACCGCATCGCCACCGGCCTCCAGTGACTGCTGCACCATGCCCCAGAACACCGAGGACCCCACCGTGTCGGCGACCAGGTGAACACGCAACCGGTCGGTGGCATTAACCACCCGGTGCATTTTCCAATTGTCGAACACCCAGGCTTCGCCAGCAGCCATATTTATGGCCTTGTCGTGGCAATGGAACGTAACTTCGGGAAACGTAATAATGGGCACGTGAATGCGCACACGGGTGTACCAATGATAATTGGCATCGCTGTGTTGCGGCACCTCGCTGCCACCAGCCAGGCCCATCAGCCGGGAACGGCCAAACACCACCTGAAAACTGGCCAACACCTGACGCAAATAGGGCGACTCGCTCAGCCAGCGTGTCTCCGCCATCGGACCGGCAAAAAAATCATTAGCCTCGCCATTTACCGAGATCAGCGGAACCGCCGAGTTGCCCTTGTAGCCGGTGGGATGCGCCTGCCAGGCTTCGGCTGGCAAGGCAGACACTTCTGCGGCCATGCGCTCAGCATCAAAAGCCAACGGCAACTGGATGAATTCGCGCGCTAGTTTCATTCACACATCTGGTTTTTCAGTGCACGGGCCGTGTCGGGCCCGTGCACCGGACTAACTGCATCAGGGTTGGGAATCGAGCGCCGCACCCTCTTTTTCGACCTGCAGCAGATCGTACTTGCTGACGCCCAGGTATAACAATACACGGCTGGCAACGTAAATGGATGAGTAAGTACCCACCACCACACCCACGATAAGCGTATACGCGAAGGCGTGAATGATCTGTCCACCGAAAATGAACAAGGCCAGCAACACCAGCAGAGTGGTGATGGACATCATCAGGGTACGTGCCAGGGTCTGGTTGATGGAGGTATTGACCACATCGCGCGGTAAAGACTTCAGCATGCGAGGGAAATTCTCACGGATGCGGTCAAACAGCACAATCGTATCGTTCAGTGAGTAACCAATCACCGCCAGCAAGGCTGCCACCACGGTCAGGTCAAATTCAATCTGGAACAGGGACAACAAGCCAAGGCCGATCAATACGTCATGCACCAGGGCCGCCACCGCGCCCACCGAAAAACGCCACTGGAAGCGAAACATCACGTACAGGAAAATACCGATCAGTGCATAGATAACCGCGAGTATGCCCTGCTCGGTCAAATCTTCACCCACCTGCGGGCCAACGAACTCGACCCGGCGCATGGTAATGTCGCCATCCACACCAGACTGCAATGCGTGCAGCACTTCGGTGGAAATATCCGCACTGCTTTCCTCTTCGCTGCGCGGCGGAATGCGCACCACGATATCGGTAGCCGTGCCAAATGTTTGCACTACCGCTTCGGGAATGCCGGCCGCATTGAGGTTTTCGCGTACATCAGCTATGCGCGGAGCGGAAGGGTAGCTGACTTCGATCAAAGTGCCGCCGGTGAAGTCGAGTCCGAAATTCAGGCCGCGTACTGTCAGCGAGACTATGCTGAGCACAATCAGGGTCAGCGAAAGGATCACTGCCGGTGTACCCAGGCTCATGAAATCGATATTGGTTTTACGCTGCAATAATTTCATGACAGACCTCAGATCA
>JBFIHZ010000189.1:0-7683 GCA_041601535.1 Lysobacterales bacterium
GCGGACACCGAACAGGCCTTTGTTCAGGTACTGGAACGCAGCAACCGTGCGGTCATCAGCGGCCTGTTCCTGGAACTGTATTTCCACCAGCGCCTGCTGGCCCGGTTCGAGGCCGTCTACCTGCCCTGAGATTGCCGGCCGGCTCACAGCCCGTGCCTCTATTTGTGCTGTTGTCCGTACCGCTGTTGAGCGGGTGACAGACCAAAACGACATACTGTATATTATTACAGTATGCTCAACCCTCCAGACACGCCGCCCGATTACGCCGAACTGGTCTGCTGCAGTAACTTCACCTTTCTGACCGGTGCCTCGCACCCGCAGGAACTGGTGGCGCGCGCGGCGGAACTGGGCTACCGGGCGATTGCCATCACCGACGAATGCTCACTGGCCGGCGTGGTGCGGGCGCTGGAAGAACAACGCCGCTGCGTGCAGCGCGGCCAGCCCATCCGGCTGATTCCCGGCAGCCTGTTCCGCTTGCACAATGGCTCGCAACTGGTGCTGCTGCCGCAGGACCAGACCGGTTATGCGCAACTGTGCACACTGATCACGCGGGGCCGGCGGAACGCCCCCAAGGGTGAATACGCCCTGCCCGACCGCGTGTTCGAGCATGGCCTGGACCATTGCCTGGCTGTCTGGCTGCCCGCACAGGAAGATGACCTGCTCACTGCCCACTGGCTGGCCAGCTGGTTTCCACAACGCGGCTGGCTGGGCGTGAACCTGGCGCTGGGCGCGGATGATGGGCAACGTTATGCCGCCCTGCAGCAGCTGGCGCACACAGCCGGCTTGCCAATGACCGCCTGCGGCAACGTGCAAATGCATATTCGTTCACGGCGCATGGTGCATAACCTGCTGGCCGCCATCCGCCATGGCTGCCAGGTGTCTGAGCTGGGCTACCGCGCCCTGCCCAGCGGCGAGCGCCATCTGCACAGCCGCACCGAACTGGCACGCAAGTATCCTGCCGGGCTGCTGCGCGAAGCCGTCAGCATCGCGCAGCGTTGTCAGTTCCGGCTGGAGCAGTTGCGCTACCAGTATCCGCGCGAAGTGGTGCCCCGGGGCCTCAGCGCCATGCAGCACCTGCGCCAGCTGACCGAGGCCGGCATCCGCGAACGCTGGGGCGAAGCCGCGGCCATCAGCGCGGAACTGCAGGCGCAGATCGACAGCGAACTGGAGTTGATTGAAGAGCTGGATTACGCCGCGTACTTTCTCACCGTTTACGACATCGTGCGCTTTGCCAGAAGCCGCGGCATCCTGTGCCAGGGCCGGGGCTCGGCCGCCAATTCCGCGGTGTGCTACTGCCTGGGCATTACCGAGGTGGACCCGGCGCGCATGAGCATGCTGTTTGAGCGCTTTATCTCGCGCGACCGCGACGAACCGCCGGATATCGACGTGGACTTTGAGCACCACCGGCGCGAGGAGGTCATCCAGTATATTTACCGTAAATACGGCCGCGAACGGGCCGCGCTGGCGGCCACGGTGATTACTTACCGGCCGCGCAGTGCAATCCGCGACGTGGCCAAGGCGCTGGGGTTCTCGCTGGGCCAGGCCGACCTGCTGGCGCGCAATACCGCCTGGTGGGAACACCCGGAGGACTTTGCCCAACGCCTGGGCCAGCAGGGTTTTGCACCGGATAACCTGAAAGTGCGCCAGCTGATCCACCTGGTGCAGACGCTGGTGGGGTTTCCGCGCCACCTGTCACAGCACGTGGGCGGGTTCGTGATCTCGGAAAATTCGCTGGCCAACCTGGTACCGGTCGAAAACGCCGCGATGGCCGACCGCACCGTGATCCAGTGGGACAAGGAAGACCTGGAAACGCTCGGCCTGCTGAAAGTGGATTGCCTGGCGCTGGGCATGCTGACGGTGATCCACCGCTGCCTGGAGCTGATTGGCAATCGCAGCCTGAGCGATATCCCGGCCGAGGACCCGGCCACCTACGCGATGATCCAGAAAGCCGACACCATTGGTGTGTTCCAGATTGAATCGCGCGCGCAAATGGCCATGCTGCCGCGGCTGAAACCGGCCTGTTTTTATGACCTGGTGATTGAAGTGGCCATCGTGCGGCCGGGACCCATCCAGGGCAATATGGTGCACCCCTATCTGCAGCGCCGCCGCGGCACCGAGCAGGTGCAATACCCTTCCAAAGCCCTGCAGGCCGTGCTGCAACGCACCCTGGGGGTGCCCATCTTTCAGGAACAGGTGATGCAGATTGCCATGGTGGCGGCCGGGTTCAGTGGCTCAGAAGCCGACATGCTGCGCCGTTCCATGGCGGCCTGGGCGCGCCGCGGCGGCATGGAACACATGCACCAGCGGCTGGTGCAAGGCATGCTGGAACGCGGTTACAGCGAAGATTTTGCCGAACAGATCTTCCAGCAGATCAGGGGCTTTGGCGAATACGGCTTTCCGGAATCCCACGCGGCGAGTTTCGCGCTGCTGGTGTATGTATCGGCCTGGCTGAAGCGCCATCACCCGGCGGCTTTTACCTGCGCCCTGCTCAACGCCCAGCCGATGGGTTTTTACCAGCCGGCACAACTGGTGCAGGACGCGCGCCGCCATGGGGTGAAGGTCCTGCCGGTGGACGTACGCAGCAGCGGCTGGGACTGCAGCCTGGAGTTCCCTGCCGCGTTACGGCTGGGGCTGCGCCTGGTCAAGGGCATGCGCGAAGCCACTGCCCGGCGCCTGGAACAGGCACGCACACAAGGGGCTTTCCGCGACGTGCAGGACCTGACCACCCGCGCCGCGCTGGACCGGCACGATCTTGCCGTGCTGGCTGAATCCGCCGCACTGCGCGGCCTGGCCGGCCACCGCCACCGCGCCCGCTGGGAAGTGGCCGCCACTGAAAAGCCAACCGACGGCCTGCCGCTGCGGCAGCATTGGGGTCAGAGTCAAGTGCCAGAGTCACCGCAAGTAAATTCCGTCTGTTCCGGCAAGAGGATGCCCGAATGGGTGGCGATACGGCCGCCTTCCGAGGTGGATGATACGCGGGCCGATTATGCCAGCACCGGCCTGACCCTGGGCCGCCACCCGATCGCCCTGCTGCGCGCCGTGCTGCGCCGCCGCCGGGCGCGCACGGCCACCGAGTTACAGGCTTTGCCGCACGGCAGCCGGGCGCGCGCCTGCGGGCTGATCACCATGCGCCAGCGGCCGATGACCGCCAGCGGCACCATCTTTATCACGCTGGAAGACGAAACCGGTTACGTCAACGCGGTGATCTGGCCCAGGCTATGGGAAAAGCAGCGCGCGGAAATCCTCAAGGCCACGGTGCTGGCGATTGACGGCGTAATGGAAAGCGATGGCGAGGTGCATCACCTGATTGCCGACCGGGTGCACGATTTCAGCGATCTGGCTGCAGGCCTGAGCACCCGCTCGCGGGATTTTTGTTGACACGCACTTCACACTGGGCATCCGGTGGAATCCGGCCCCGGCCCAACAAAGTGTGCCGCCCAGAACGGTCTTGGGCCTGACCGCAAACCGGCCTTGGGCCCGATCCGGGTTCAAGCGCTGGTTACCGGCTGCGGAAAAGTTATGGACGCGGCTGTAAAGTATTCTCCAAGCAATTGAAAAAAATTGAATTATACTCAGTGTAGCAAAGCATTAAAAAGTCCTCACCAGTCATCACCAGTATTGTCGGGGGGCAATGTCCAGATCAGCCATCAGGGCGAGCAACGGACGCTTTAGCAAACTCAAAACAGCAATATGGATCTTATCGCTGAGTTGGGCGGCCAACGCTGCTGCAGTGCCTCCTGTTGCCGATGCACAGTCTGTTCAAACGAATGAAGACACACCCAAAAACATCACGTTAACCGGCAGCGACGGAGATGGCGACCCACTGACATTTGCCGTAGTCACCATACCGGCTCAAGGTGTTTTGAGCGGCACGTTACCGAATATTACGTACTCGCCGAATTTCAACTACAACGGCACGGACAGTTTCACCTTCAAAGTAAATGATGGCACAGCGGATTCCTCGCCAGCGACCGTTTCCATCACCATCAATGCGGTGAACGACCCACCGGTTGCGTCCAACCAATTTGTCGATGTGGATGAAGATACGCCCAAGCCCATCACGCTAACCGCCAGCGACCCCGAAAACGATCCATTAAACTGGATCATTGTGACCCTGCCGTCCCACGGCAATCTGACGGGGACCGCACCGAACCTGACCTACACCCCCAATCCAAATTTTGTTGGTTTCGATGCGTTTACCTTCAAAGTCAATGACGGAGAGCTGGACAGCACGGTGAAAACCATCAATATCACGGTGTTCGCGGTCAACGATCCGCCCGTCGCCAACCCAAAATCCGTCACCACGGCTGAAGACGAGCCCTTGCTTATCACGCTGACCGGCAGTGACCCGGAGGGTGACAGCCTGACTTTCATGGTAAGCACCCCGCCGATGCACGGCGCGATCAGCGGCACCCCGCCCACGGTCACTTATACGCCGGATGCCTTCTACTTTGGTGAAGACAGTTTTCAGTTCAGGGCGCATGACGGTAACAGCCAGTCAGCTCCTGCCACGGTGAGCATCACCATCACACCAGTTAACGATGCTCCGTTTGTAGAGGATGACTTCATCACACTATCCAAAGGTGGCACGCAGACTGTACTGAATGGTGGCTCCAATACACTGTTAAACAATGATTCCGATATAGAAGGCGATGCCATGAGCGTGACCACCACGCCGGTGGTACCGCCAGCCAACGGTGTGGTCACACTGTTCGCCAATGGTACTTTCAGCTATACCCATGATAATTCGCTGAACCTTGGAGATGTTTTCACCTACCAGGTGTGTGACAACGGCAGCCCGGTGGAATGCGCCACCGCACAGGTGCATGTTCTGATCGATCTGGGTCCGGAGGGCATTTGTGCCATGCCCGAAGCCACCATACCGGACAACGATCCCACTGGCGGGGTGTCTCACATCATCAATATCGGGGATACCGGGCCTGTGGCGACGGTGGCGGTCAAGTTGCAGATTGACCATAGCTGGGTCGGTGACCTGGTGGCCACCCTGGAACATCAGGGTAAAACTGTCCGGCTGCTGGACCGCCCCGGCAGACCCACCATTTCCGCGGGCTGCAATGGCCGGGATGTCGACGTAATCCTGGACGATGATGCCAGCATAACTGCGTCACAATACTGTCTGACCACCTCGACCACGCCAGACATCACGGGCACCTTACTGCCGGTAGATGCTTTCAGTACGTTTCAGGGCGATGAGGTTAATGGCAACTGGACACTTAAGGTAACGGACCACCAGAGTTTCGATACCGGCACCCTGGTGCAATGGTGCCTGGTACGCATCATTAACCCGCCCGGCAACACCGCCCCCACGGCCAACAGCCAGGCGGTGTCCACCAACGAAGAGCAGGCGAAAGCCATAACGCTATCGGGCAGTGACCCGCAAGGCGATTCCTTGAGCTACAAAGTGGTCACCCAACCGGCACACGGCACACTGACAGGAACGCCTCCCAACCTGACCTATACACCGGCATTGAATTATTTCGGTGCCGACAGTTTCAGCTTCACCGTCAAAGATGGATTTCTCACCTCCGGTCCGGCTACGGTCAGCATAACGGTCACCAACGTCAATGATGCGCCGACGGCGGTTGCGGACCGCCTGGAAGTGCCTAAGGGGGACGTAGCAACGACCCTGGTGGGGGGTGCCAATTCCTTACTGGCCAACGATTCGGACCTGGAAGGCAACGCACTGACACTGTCCACTACCCCGGTGTTGGCACCCGCTCACGGCGTTCTAACGTTAAATGCCAACGGCACCTTCAGCTACGATCACGACAACACGTTTACCCCGGTAGACCGCTTCGTCTACCAGGTATGCGACAACGGCTCTCCCAGCCAGTGTGCCAGCGCCAGCGTTGATATCTGGACAGACCTCAGTGCCAGCCCGGAATGCAGTGCACCAAGACTGCCCATTGCCGATGGGGAGGATGAGTTTGCTACGGCCGATACCATCAACTTCGCAGGCGCAGGCGGGGTGGCCGACCTGACGCTGCTGTTGGACATTGAGCACCCATTTGTTGGTGACCTGTCAGCCACGCTCAATCACAGCGGTCTGTCAACCGCATTACTGGACCGGCCCGGCACCACCAATCCGGACCTGAATTCAGGGTGTTCTGGTGACAACGTGGCCGCCACCTTTAATGATGCCGCAGCCAATGCCGCGGAATCACAGTGCGCAAGTCCGCCGCCGGCCATTGCCGGGCAGGTTCGGCCCAATGGCTTGCTCAGCCAGTTCGATGGTTCCGGAAAAGCTGGCGACTGGACACTGGAAGTGTTCGACCTGCAGCCGTTTGAAACCGGGACGCTGCGCCAGTGGTGTCTGTTTTTGTCGCTGGCAGGCAACAGCGCGCCCTATGCAGACCCGCAAACAGTGAATACCCCGGAGGAAGTCGCGCTAGGCATCATACTGACCGGCGGTGACGTGGATGGCGACTCCATTACATTCTCCGTCGTCGAACCACCTGAAAGCGGGATCTTGAGCGGCACTGCGCCCAATCTTACCTACACTCCCAACAGCAATTTTTTTGGCCAGGACAGCTTTACCTTCCGTACGCACGATGGCAGCCTGTACTCCGCGACCACGGCCATTACCATCAATGTGAGCAACGTCAACGATGCTCCCAGCGCACATGCCCAGGCTGTCTCCACCGATGAGGACACCGCAAAATCCATCAATCTGACCGGCAGTGACCCGGACGGTGACTCTCTTACCTACAGCATTGTCAATTACCCGGCTCACGGGTTACTGAGTGGTACCGCGCCGAACCTGAACTATACCCCTGACTTCAATTACAACGGCAATGACAGCTTTACGTTTCGGGTGCATGATGGAACAGTGTTTTCCAGCAATGCAACGGTTAGCCTGACCATCAACCCGGTCAATGATGTCCCGGTGGCCCTGCCCGGCAGCAAATCCGTAATCGAGGATACAGCCACGCAGATTTCCCTGTTCGGGCTGGATGCAGACGGCGATGCATTAACATACGCCATCGTCAGTGGGCCAACCCATGGCAACATCAGTGGCACGCCTCCGGTTGTCACCTATACGCCTGACACGAACTATACAGGCAGCGATAGCTTCTCTTTCAAAGTCAATGACGGTTTCTTCGACTCCAGTCCGGCAAACATTTCGATAACTGTAACGCCGGTCAATGACGCACCACTGGCCGGCAGTGACTCACTGACGGTGTTCAAAGGTCAGGCCACTTCAATCCTGGATGGCGGCCCGGTTTCACTGCTGGACAATGACACCGACCCCGAAGGCAACACCATGGCGGTAACCACAACACCGGTAGCGACCCCCTTGCACGGCAATGTGTCACTCAATGCAAATGGCACCTTTACCTATACGCATGACGACAGCTTCAGCACATCCGATTCATTTGTGTACGAAGTTTGCGATGATGGCTCGCCGGTGGAATGCAGCGTGGCCGAAGCCACGGTATACATCGTGCTGGAAGACAGCGAGTTCTGCCGCACTCCTTTGCTGGACATACCGGACAATGACCCGGTCACCGGTGTGCTGGATACGCTGAATTTGACCACTGCGGGCGGTATCACTGATGTCAACATTCTGCTGCAGTTAAGCCATGCCTACATTGGCGAGCTCACCCTCCAGCTGTCGCATAATGCCATCGACGTGATCTTGCTGGACCGGCCCGGAATTCC
>JBFIHZ010000190.1:0-7657 GCA_041601535.1 Lysobacterales bacterium
GCGGCGCCACCCAGGCCAGCAGGATGCCCTCTCGCACGGTCAGCGAACTGCCAAGGCTGGACAGCAGTACAGACAATGGCCGCGCCAGGAACAGCGCAACGGCCAGCAGCGCAACAGCGGTAAGCCCCAGGTTGGCCACCGGATCTATGTTCAGCCGGGCCGCCAGCAGGATGAACAGCATGGAAATTAGCACCACGGTGAGGTGCTCCTTGAACGACAGCAACTCCTCGACATCCAGGTCGCGGGTATTGGCCAGTACGATACCCATCACGGTAACGGCGATCAGCCCCGATTCCTGGCCGAGGGAATTGGACGCGGTGAACACCACCAGCACGGTTGCCAGCGCCGCATAGTTCTCCAGGTAGTCCGGGAACACATGGCGCTTGATCAACTGACCCAGCACCACGCCACCGGCGATTCCCCACACCGTCCCCAGCATGATGACCTTGCCAAACGACAGCCAGGACTCGCCTTGCTGGCCGGTGATGATCATCTCAAACAGCAGTACCGCCAGTACCGCACCAATCGGATCCACCAGGATGCCTTCCCAGCGCAGAATATTGGCGATGCGGGCCGTCGGCTGAATGCTGCGCAGCATCGGCATGATCACCGTCGGCCCGGTCACCGAAACCAGCGCGCCGAACAGCAGGGAAAGCTGCCAGTCCAGCCCGGCCAGGTAATGGGCCGCCGCACCCATCACGCCCCAGGTCACCAGCACGCCAACACTGGTCAGGTTGCGGATGATGCGCCCCACGCTGTGGATGTCCGAAAGGCGCAGGGTCAGGCTGCCTTCGAACAGGATGATGGCCACGCCCAGCGACACCACCGGAAACAGCAGGTCGCCGAGGAACTCATCGGGATTCAGTACGCCGAACACCGGGCCCAGCAGCAGGCCGGATATCAGCAGTGGCAGGATGGCTGCGATGCGCAACCGCCAGGCCACCCATTGGCAAGCCGCACCAAGACCCAGGATCAGGGCAATTTCCAGGGCCATATCGGTACCATGTTCCATAAGGGTCTCCAATTCGGGGTGGCAGGTCCGGTGCTTGGTTGATTCTATCACCGCGGGGCACCGGACAAGCGCGGGGTGTCGAGATGCCCGGGCAACAGCCGGAATTACAGTACACTTTCGCGCCCCCATTGCGGTTTGTGCCGCCCGGGACGTTACAATAGGGTCCTTGCATTCATGACCGCCAGGCAACCGGGTCCACTACGGCGCAAATGGCCGGGCCGCCTGGTAAAACGGAACACGCACATGGCAGAACCAAAAACCGCAACAACGCACTTCGGTTACAAGGAAGTTCCCGTGCAGGAAAAAACTGCCCTGGTCGGCGAAGTGTTTACCTCCGTGGCCGGCAAATACGACCTGATGAACGACCTGATGTCACTGGGCATACACCGGCTGTGGAAACGTGATTTCATCGCCAACAGTGGTATTCGCCTGGGGCAGCAGGTGCTGGACCTGGCCGGCGGCACCGGTGATATCTCCGCGTTGCTCAGCAAACGCGTGGGCAGCAAGGGACAGGTGGTGTTGACCGACATCAATAACCACATGCTGGAAATTGGCCGTCAGCGCCTGGAAGACCGCGGTATTGCCGGTAATATGGACTACGCACTGGTCAATGCCGAGAGCCTGCCGTTTGCCAGCCGCAGTTTCGACGCCGTGACCATTGCCTTCGGCTTGCGCAATGTTACCGACAAGGATGCGGCTCTGCGGGAAATGCATCGCGTTTTGCGCCCGGGCGGGCGGGCACTGATCCTGGAATTTTCACAGGTGCAGGCCGAGGGATTGCGCAAGTTGTACGATCAGTACTCGTTCAGCCTGCTGCCCAAACTGGGCAAAATGGTGGCCGGTGACGAAGACAGCTACCGTTACCTGGCGGAATCCATCCGCCAGCACCCGCCGCAGGAAGAACTGGCCGGCATGATGCGTTCAGCCGGTTTTGAACAGGTCAGCTATCGCGACCTGACCGGCGGTATTGTAGCTATCCATCGTGGTCTGCACAGTTGACCTCACCGTGCGCCAGCAGCGCATTGAAGTTTGCGCTGCTGCGAGCGTTTGCTACGAATTGCGGCAGACCCGCGCCATCGATGACTCCACACTATTGAAGCCACCGTTTTGTTGAGAGACCTGACCATGCCGAGTTACCGCACGCCCTTGCCTGCCATGTTGGCCGCCTCGCTGCAAACCGCCATTAACCAGTTGCTGGCAATGGATGAGAGCAGCGCACAACGGCTGGCCGTGCTGCATCAGCGGGTGGTGCAACTGGACCTTGAAAACCTCGGTATCACGCTGTTTTTCGGCTTTGATCATGCCCGCGTCACGGTCAGCCTGGAAGCGGAAGGCGAGCCGGATACCGTGGTCAGCGGGTCACCGGCGGCATTGTTTGCCATGGCCATGCCGGATGATGGCGGCAACTGGGGCATGCCCGGCTCGCGCGTAAAAATTTCCGGCGACGCCACGCTGGCGCGTGACCTGGAACGTGTATTCTCGCGCCTGCAGCCGGACTTTGAAGGCCAGCTGTCCAACTGGTTCGGCGATGTACTGGGCTACCAACTGGCCGCCGGTGCACGTGGCGCTGCTGCCCAGGCAAAGCAGTCTGCCGCCACGCTGGAGGACATAACCGGCGATTTCCTCAACCGGCCCAACGGTCCGGTGGCCAACGCATCGGAAATCACCGACTTCAGCGCCGCCGTTGACCGGCTGCGTGACGCCACCGAGCGGCTGGAGGCCCGGCTGCGCATCCTGCAGCAGCGGCAACAGGTGGCTGATGACAACGGGGAACACCAGTCGTGATCCACGCACTCAAGCAATTCGGCCGCCTGGTCAAAATCGGCTCCATCGTGTCGCATTACCACTTGGAAGAATTTCTGCCCGCCAGCCGGCGGCCGATGAAGTTGTTACGTGCCCTCACGCCATGGAGCAGCCCGGCGGGCAGGACGCCACCGTTACAGCAACGCTCCAGGGGCGAACGCCTGCGCCTGGCGCTGACCGAGCTCGGCCCGGTGTATGTGAAGTTCGGCCAGATCATCTCCACCCGCCGCGACCTGATTCCGGCAGACGTGGCCGACGAACTGGTATTGCTGCAGGACCGGGTGGAACCATTTCCGGGCGAGCAGGCACAGGATCTGATTGAAAAAGCCCTGGAACGCCCGGTCAGTGAACTGTTTGCCGCCTTTGATATCCAGCCGCTGGCCTCGGCCTCCATCGCCCAGGTCCATGCCGCCACGCTGCAGGATGGACGCGAAGCGGTGGTAAAAGTGGTGCGGCCGGGTATCCGCCGCCAGTTACGCCGCGACATTGATTTGCTCTACGCCATTGCCCAGCTGGCGGAAAAATACTGGTCAGACGGGTACCGTGTGCGGCCTACCGAATTTGTGCGCGAGTTTGAAGCGTTCGTGTTTGACGAACTGGACATGTTCCGTGAAGCGTCCAATGCGTCCATCCTGCGCAGCAATTTTGCCGGCTCCAAAGACCTTTACATCCCGGAAATCTACTGGCATTACTGCCGCGACAACGTGCTGGTGATGGAACGCGTAGCGGGTATCCCGGTGAGCGATATCCCGGCCTTGCTGGACGCCGGCGTCGACCTGGAAAAGCTTGCCAAACTCGGCATCAGGGTGTTTTACACGCAGGTTTTCCGCGACAACCTGTTCCATGCCGACATGCACCCGGGCAACATCCTGGTGGACGCCACGGATCCGCAGAACGCCAGCTTTATCGCGCTGGATTTCGGCATTGTGGCCAGCCTCACGCCCAAGGATCTGTACTATATTTCGGAAAATTTCGTGGCATTGTTCAACCGCGATTATTTCCGCGTGGCCAAGTTGCACGTGGATGCCGGCTGGGTGCCGCCAGATACCCGCCTGGACGAACTGGAAGCGGCCGTGCGCACGGTGGGCGAGCCCAACTTCACCCGGCCGCTGAACGAAGTGTCATTCGGCCAGCTGATGCTGAAACTGTTTCACGTGGCCTATCGCTTCAAGCTGAATATCCAGCCGCAATTGATCATGCTGCAGAAAACCCTGCTGAACGTGGAAGGCATTGGCCGCCAGCTTTACCCCGGGCTGGATGTGCTGGCCGTTGCCAAACCCGAGCTGGAATCCATCCTGCGGGAAAAACATGGCCTGGACCAAACCGCCAAAGATTTGCGCGACCGGCTCCCTGGCTGGCTGAGCAAAGCCCCGGAAATGCCCGGGCTGATCCATGATTACCTGACCCAGGCCACCACCGGCCAGTTGCACTCGAATATTGATTCCACCGACCTGGCGCGGCTGCGCGACGAACTGGATGTCTCCCACCGCAAGACGCTGCGGGCCATCAGCGGCTCCGGCCTGATGCTGACCGGCGCCATCCTGATTGGTCTGGAAGCAGGCAGCTGGCGCTGGTTTGGTATGTCATCACTGGGCCTTGTCATCCTGGTCACAGGCGCCTGGCAATTGTTGCGCGCTCACGGCAGCAAACAGTAAACCGCACCGGCGACGGCTAGCATGTCCCATTCCGGCCCCGAGCATCCAGAAAAATCCGCCCAGGCCCAAAGCCTGGCTAGCGGCTTTGCGGCCAGTGCACGCTGGCATCTGTATGATTTCAATACACAGGCTGGCGAAGCCACGCTGGTGCGACTCGAGGAATCCAGCTACCGGCAAACCGCCTTTCTTGACCAAAGACTTTTGCCTTTAGCGCACGCTCAGGAGCAACTGGCGCTGCTCGCACTGCGGGACGGACTGCGCGACGCGCCACCAGCGCCGTCGCTGGCGGCCTGCATTTTCCACCTGGGCCATTGCGGCTCCACCTTGCTGTCGCGCGCGCTGGCCGCCAGCCCCCGGGTGTTACCCTTGCGCGAGCCGCTGACCCTGCGCCAGTTGTCAGCCGCACTGCACGCCGCCCCGGCCGGCCAACCACCCCCCGCATGGCCGGGACTGCTGGACATGGTGTTAACCGCCCATGCGCGGGTCTTCCAGCCAGGTCAGCGCGCCATGCTCAAAGCCACCAGCACCTGCAATAACCTGATCGCTCCGACACTGCAGGCCCGGCCACATTGCCCTGCGATACTGATGTATGTACGTCTTGAAGATTACCTGGCCGGCATGCTCGGCAAACTGCAGGCACCGGCCGATCTGCACGGCCTGCTTCATCACCGTCTGGCCGACTGGCAACAGCTGGCGGGCGCGCCCGTGCTGAACGCTGATGCCCTGGATGAACCGCAGCTGGCCGCCCTGGCCTGGCTTACCGGCATGCAGCATTTGGATGGCGCCCATCAGCAGTTCGGTGACCGAACACGTCTGCTGGATTTCGAGCAGTTTTTGGCACAACCTGAGCATCACCTGGCAGAACTTGCGCGTTTTACCGGGTTGGAACAGGAAAGCACTACCCTGTTGACGGCCTGGCCGGATATCGCCACCTCGTATTCAAAGAAAACAGACGAACCCTATTCGGCCTTCAACCGCCGCAAAACCCTGCAACGCGGCCGCAGCCTGCGGGCCGGCGACATTCGCGCAGGTCTTGCATGGGCCAGCCAGCAGACAGCCGCCGTGCCGGCACTGGCCGTTTGTGAAAAATATTTCTGAGCGGGGCTTGAAATTCCGGCAGAAGAGACTATACTTACCTGCAAGTAAGTAAAGGACGTGGTTATGGTAGCGCCAGCAAATACCCGCGAGCAGATTATCGATACCGCCTACCAGCTGATGCTGCAGCGCGGTCTGAACGGTTTCAGCTACCGCGATATCTCTGAACCGCTGGGCATCAAGAATGCGGCGGTCCATTACCATTTCCCGAACAAAATGGACCTGGTCAAGGCGCTGGTGGAAGAAAATTGCCGGGTGTTACGCACTTCCACCGCGGAGTTCATGGCTTATGGCGGCGCGGCGCGGCCTCAACTGGAGGGCCTGTTTTCCTACACCCGCAAGCAATGCCAATGCGGCCGGCCAATCTGCATGCCGGGCGCGCTGGCCATCGATTATGACGAACTGCCTGACGACATCAAGCAGCTCAACGACCGGTTTATCGCCGATTCCAGCCGCTGGCTGACGCGTGTGCTGGAGTTGGGCCGCGAGCAGAAAGAATTCAGTTTTAAAGGAGATCCCAGGATAAAAGCCCTGACCATCCTGGCCACCATCCAGGGCGCACGACAAATGGCCCGGGCGGCGGAAGATGAAAATTTCCTGGATAAGTTATTTGACCAGATTCGTCTGGACCTGGGAATCACGAGTTAAAAAAATTTGCCTATTCACCTTACTTATCAGTAAGTATCTACGGAGCATTAGCATGAACACACAAACATACCACTGGCCGGATCGCACCCAGGGCACACTTACCAGTCCCTGGAACCCGGCTGACACGATCAGTCACGCCACCCATCTGAGCAAGCGAATGTTCATGGCACTGGTGCCGGCGCTGAGCATACTGGTGGCTGCCGCCTGGGCCATGAGCCATAGCGAGGCCACCATCATGGTCCTGCAGGCTGCCATCTGGGCCACCGGCTTTGTATTTCTTGCCCTGGCGGCAGATACACTGAAACCCCAGGTCGGCGGTTTACTGGTAACCGGACTGACACTCCCCTTGCTGGCGGTAATCAGCGCCAATGTGGCCACCGAGTTTGCCATAGTGGCCGCGGCAATCGTGGCTGTATGGGTAGCCCGGGCCATTATGAAACGCTAGCACTGCCGGGTGAGGGCAACGTTTGGTTGGATTGTTTCTACGCTGGGATTAATACATGTTTACACAGGAAAGACGCCAGGACCGGGGCATAACTGCAGATTTACCATGCTCTGGTCCTGTCTCAGCACAGTGCCCGCGGGCAGCTCAGCAAGCCGCCGCAGCCTCAGCCCAAGCCGTTGATTAGCCCATGGAATTTGACCGGGTACTGGCAACCGTCCGCCGCGGCCAGGCCGAACCAGCCCTGCCCGGCAACACAGCTGGCCTGGTGCTCAGCCACCATCCCCGCTTTCGAACACGATATCCATGGAGAACATCAGGCGCTCCTCATCCGCCGCGAAATGCGGGTGAGCGAAATGCTGCAACCAGCCGGGGAACACCAGGCAGGTGCCATTCATTGGAAAATAGTGCTTGTCGTAAGGCCAGTTCTTGCGCGCCGGAAAGGTTGACTCGACGTGCGGGTTGATAAAACCGATCGCGCCTTCCGGACGCGGCCTGACCGGCACGCGCGCGTAGTAGGTCAACACGCAGGAAATATCGCGGTGTAAATGCGGCGCCTGGTAAGCGGCCGCCGGGTAAAGCACGGCCCAACTGGCGGTAATACGCCAGCGTGTGCCGTTCACCGGCCAGCCGCTGATCTTCTGGTGCCCGGCCATATATGCCGCCACCGACGGCTCGGCAATTTCACTCAGCAACTTCCGCCAGGCCGGCTGATCCTGGCAATACTCATGCAGTGCGACGTCGGGTTGATAACCACCCACGGTGGTAATACTGTCTACCGTGACCCGGTTGGCCACCGTGTGATCGGCCTGCAGGCCTTTCACCAGTTGATACAGCCCCTGGTTCAGGTCGCTGTCGCCGTACTCGCGGTGCTGCACGATAACGGGAAACAGGGTCTCCAAAGTGTCTTTGCCGGGTTTGCGCATATCTGCCAGTCAGTCGGGTTGCCTGATCAGCGCCAAGCTTACCGCAGATCAGCACAGCCAGCGAAGCCCGGTACAA
>JBFIHZ010000191.1:0-7644 GCA_041601535.1 Lysobacterales bacterium
CTTGTCCCTTTTCTGCAGATGATCGGTCTGTCTGCGACTGGGTGGTGTGGAAAATGGGGTCAGAGTAAAAACTGCAATTCCAGCCTGATGCAAACCCAGGACTGCCTACTGGCTTGCCAGCGCTACATCGAACTCAATCCCGTTCGGGCAAAAGCTGAACAACTGACCGGGCTGCGCCATAACTAACTCAAGCCTGGCCCACATTAAAGTCGATGCCTCTCCCGGGTTTTTACTCTGACCCCAAATAGTGTCTGCAAGTGGGGTCCTCAGCGATATCGAGGTTTGCCAGGGTATGGCGGCTGTTGCACAATCCAAGTTGTGAATTCCGGAGTTTCAAAGATGTATAAAACCCTTGTCACGGCATCAATGCTCTCATTGTTTTGTTGCTCATCGCCGCTGCTGGCACAAACCACTACTGCACCACGCTTGCCCGAAGGCCCGGGAAAAGCCCTGGTCGAGTCGGTTTGTGCCGCCTGTCACAGTCTCGACACCATCACCCGTGCCGCCGGATACAGCAGCGCGGAACAGTGGCGGGCTGTGTTCTCTACGATGATTGCATTACCGGATGCGCAGGCAGGTGTGATTGCCGAGTATCTGGCGGAACATTTCCCGGAAGATACTTCCAGGCGGCCTAATTTGGTTGCCGGGGATGTAAAAATCGAAATCATCGAGTGGCTGGTGCCCACTCTGGGACAGCGTTCCCGTGATCCCGCTGAGGCGCCCGATGGATCGATCTGGTGGACCGGAATGTGGGCCAGCCTGGCGGGCCGTTTGGATCCAAAAACGGGGGAGATGGAAGAGTACCGTTTGCCCCTCAGTTCCCGTCCGCACACCATCGTGCCCGATGCCGACGGCAATATCTGGTACACCGGCAACAGCAATGCCACGATAGGCAAGCTTGAGCCGGCCAGCGGTAAAGTAACGGAATACCCGACCCAGGCGCGCGACCCACATTCCGCCGTCTTCCATCCCAACGGCAAGCTCTACTTCACGGCCCAGGGCGCTGCCATGCTGGGGCGTCTGGACCCGGAAACCGGCGCGGTGGATGAAATTGCCACCGAGCCCCGTCCCTATGGCATAAAAGTCGCCCCGGACGGAACGGTTTGGATTGCTTATAACGGCACCAATAAAATCGGCGCCATGCACCCGGACACCATGGAAGTGCGTTACTTCGAAGTGCCTGATGCCGATACCCGGATCCGTCGCCTCGACATCGACAGCCAGGGCGTTATCTGGTTTGTGAACTCCTCGATGGGAAGAATTGGCCGCCTGGACCCGGCCAGCGGCGACATTCAGGAATGGGATTCACCCAGTGGCCCCAAATCACACCCCTATGCGATTGCGGTGATTGACGATGTGATCTGGTACAACGAATCGGGTATGCGGCCCGATGCCCTGGTGCGTTTCGATCCGGACACAGAATCGTTCCAGAGCTGGGCCATCCCTTCAGGCGTGGGCATCGTGCGCAATATGGCAACTACAAAAGAAGGCAATCTACTGATTCATCAAAGCAGTTCGAATCGGGTGGGGCTGGTGCGGATCGATTAAGGTGATAGCTTAAACCCTACACCTGCGGGCAAGGATTCCCGGTGACCCCGGAATGCCAGGGGCAATTTATGGCGCTCGCTTCGCGGGTCATGCGCCAGGTGCTGGTGGATCATGCCCGGGCCCGCCTGCGACAGAAGCGGGGGGAAGGAATATGCCTGGAAACATTTACCGATTCCGGCTTTTCTGCTGAGCAGGCGAACGTGGACAGCATTCTCGAGGTGGATCGACTGCTGACTGAATTGGAGCAGCGCAATCCCGATCAGTGCCGGATCCTGGAGTACCGGTTTTTTGCCGGCATGAGCATAGAGTAAACCGCTGGCGCGCTGGGCCTTTCCCCCGGCTCAGTTACGCGCGGCTGGCGCTTCGCCCGTGCCTGGCTGCTGGCCGAGTTGAGTGTCGTGCCAGCAAGCGCCTGAGCGGCCCTGAACAGCTCAGCTTCGTTCTTGATTTTTTTCATTCAGGTTACCGCAACCCACTGAGTAATTATTGGGGTCAGAGTAACAAGTCCGAACGCAAATCTTCTTTTTTGCATAAAGTTTTATTCCCACCCCATTTATTTTCCACCCCTTTACGCTGACCCCATAGCTTTCATTCTCATTGATCCCACTCCAGGATCATGCCGCATTCATCGGCGATGCTGTCCCAACGATAAAGGGGCCGGATACATTTTTCGAAGCGGTAAGTGGGGCGGGACTCACATTCCGGAAATGTGAAATTGTATCCGGCCCCTTTTTCCTGTTTCACGGTGGAAACCGCGACTGATCGGCCATTTTCGCCACCCGCTACGCCCCGGCGCCCCTCAGCTCCGCCCACTACACACTTCGCTGAAGCCTGATAGCACCAGCATTTGAGGCCACCAAATGTAACCTTTGGCCCGCTACTTGCATCTAACAGCCAAACAAGTGAATCACACAATCTGGAGAAAAAAGCATGAGGCAACATCGGACAATGGCCCTCGCCTGGGCCATCGCACTGGTTTCGGCGCTGGTGGCCACCCTGGCCTCCGGCAGCGCGCAGGCCTGGGATTGCAAGTACGAAAAGACCATCGAGCTGACCCTGGACCTGTCTGGCAGCGAAGAACTCGGCATCACCTCCATGGCCGGTGATCTCGAAGTCACCGGTCACGCCGGCCGCAACGAAGCGCGCATCCGGGGCAAAGTCTGTGCCTCGAATGAGGAATGGCTGGATGAAGCCCGCGTAGTGACTGAAGGCGGGAGCAAGGCCAGCATCGCCGTGGAGTCTCCCGCCATGGATAGCGGTTGGACCTTATTCGGCGCCCGTTACCTGTACGTGGACCTGGAGATCGACGTGCCTGTCACGGTAGCGCTGGACATCCAGGACAGCAGTGGCGACGTTACTCTACGCGGCACTGGCCCGGTCAACCTGCGTGACAGCAGCGGCGACATCGTTCTTGAAGACCTGAACGGCGACGTGGTGCTCAAAGACTCTTCGGGCGACATCAACCTGCGCCGCATCACCGGCGACCTAACCGTACGCCAGGACAGTTCTGGTGACATCTACGGTCGCGACATCCGTGGCTCGGTGCTGGTCGAGCACGACAGCTCCGGCGACATTCGCTTCGACGGCGTGCAGGGCGACTATGTGGTCGAGCGGGATTCCTCCGGCGACATCGTGGCCAAGACCGTGAGCGGTGCCTTCCGCGTACTGAACGACGGCAGCGGCGACGTCAGCTACACCGATGTATCCGGCGAGGTGGAGGTGCCGGAGGATAGCTGAGACACCTGAACAGTAAATTATGTGGGCTCTGGGGAATCAGTGAACTATCCCCCAAAACCTGAAAGCCAGCTCTTCAGTTCGGAGCCGGGTTAGCAAGTGGCCGGTGGGCTCGAGCGCACCGGTTCGACTATGGCCCTCGCCAACCACCATCAGGGCACACACCGCCAGCAGTGCCTTGTGGCCAAAGCCACCGAATTTGACCCCATAGCCTATACTACGGCGTCAAAAGACTTTTCAAAGAACTGTTACTTTTCGGGAGAAGAAAACCATGCGCATTCGTCATCGCATTCACCGGGCGGCACGGGGCGGGTTGATTGCCAGCCTGGCCCTTGGCTTGATTGGCGGGCCAGCCCAGGCCGGGACTGAAAACCAAAGCCAGACGATCACGATCAACGATCTCGAGTGGGTGCTTGCATCCAATGGCAAAAACATCAGGTTTCCGGAAGCTGTGGAATATTGTGCTGAACTCAATTTTGCCGGCCACACTGACTGGCGCCTGCCAACACTGGATGAACTGGAAAAACTTCACGATCCCGATGCGGAGTCAGGCGAAGGAATCCGCAGCCCGTTCTCCATCGGCGACTGTTGTCTTTGGAGTGGTGACAACCTGGCGGAGCGTCCGGCGCCGGATGGCGATGAAATTGGCGGAACGCCAGAGATGTACCATTGGGGCTATATGTTTGACGGCGGCTTTCCCTACTATGCGGTATACGCGTTTGACGACGGCCGCGCACTGTGCACGCGGGATGCCGGGGAAAGTACTGAATAAAGTTGTGCTTTGAACAGCTACCAGTAACCGATCATTCGCCCGCAGGTGACCACCGTTGCCCAGATCAGCAATGACACTGCGCCGCAAATCGCCAGTATGCGTTGATCCCCTGGTTCGGCCGACGCGCCTGAAGTGGCTCGTCGCCATGACGCGAGGCGCTGGATGATCGCGACATTGACCAACCCCACGACGATAACCGGCAACTTGACGTACAGGAAGGGGTTGCCGTGGTATTCGGTAGTGTTGAACAGAAACATCATGCTGCCGCTGGTTGCAGCCAGGATGAAGCCGGTTGCCGCCAGCGGAACGGTAGGGCGCATCAGGCAGGGTAATGCAATCGATGGCCACAATCCCAGCAACCTGAGGTCCAGCAACAAAACAGCACCAAAAAGCGTGCTGATGCCGAGAATATGGGCGAGGTTGAGCAGGCCGTAGGTCCAGACCCCAAGGCCACGCAGAAACACTGCCAACGCCGACGCTTCAAGCCATGTCATTAACTCAAACATCAGCAGGCCTCCGCGCCATGAATCTGAGTTGTCATGCTACTTTGGCGGATAAACGTCGAATGTCTGACCCTCCCAGACCACACGCCGCACCTTGGCTTCATATACATCCGGGTTGTCATTGCGTTCGCCAAATACGGTGACTTCGGCACCAACGGGAATCATGTCTTCACGCAACCCTGCGCGATAAGTGCGCGGCCCTGGAGCAAGGGTGATGTCCCAGACATGGTCGTCAGCATCTTTGACCTGCATCGTCCCATGTGCGCCGGCCAGCTTGACGCCAGTGACTACCGTGCCGGTTACCTCGACGTCACCTTCGGTGTTGCCTGACCAGCCATGATGCGCTGCGGCCGGTAAAGCTGCCAGGAACAGGGCGGCTACCAGAACTCCAATCGTGTAAGGGCGCTTCATCAGCATTCCATGTGGCGTTGAAAACAGTTGGAACCAATCGTACCAAGAAGCTCTGTCGAAGGACACTGCCAGGCAAAGGGGCCGGATACATTTTCGGAAAATGTATCCGGCCCCTTTTTGGCCTCTTTTTACTCAGGTATACGCGGAAGCACTAACCGGCTTGGAGTTTCACCTCCCACGAAAACCGTGTGGGTTCCTTTGTTCACACTCCCCACGTGGGTTATGTCACCTGCGCCGCGCAATTCAGACCCCTGAATACGAAGCACCAGCGATTCTCCGGCACGGAAAAACGTGCTGGCGGGCAGAATTTCAATGCTCACCGGCACCACTTCACCCTCATCCAGTTTTTCTTCTTTCCGATGCGTTAAAAATGGCTGTAATGGGGTTGAGCGACGTACATCCAGTTCACGATGGGATACTCGCAGCCAGCCGCTGGCAACGTGCCCGTATTCAACGTCGTTGTATCCCGCCATCAGCACCTCATTGCCCTGGTCGTCCAACTTGCTCAAGCCCACATAGAGGTCCATATCATCTGCATCCTCGATACTGACCCATAAATCCAGGCGGGTTGTCCCGGTGAGTTCGGTATCCTGTTCAAAAGTCCACTGGAAGGACAACTGCTGTCCGGCATCGAGGGGTGAGTAATCCAGTGCAACGGATTCCGTGTCCACTTCCGCAGACAGCCTGTTATCGACTGAAAGATACAGCGGGACCGCTTCTGTATTCGGTAATGGCCATGAGGTGGCATAACGGATGTCGCCATCGTAAAAGCCATTGCGGCGTTCATAACGTACTGTCGGCTGTGAATTTATTCCGCTGTCCTCTCCTTTCAGGAAGTGGTCAAAAAATTTCTTCTGCCGCTCCAGCGAATCACGCGAGTAGTAATACTCCCATTTCTTCCGGGCATGAATATCCAGCCACTTTTCGCCGGAAGCAATTTGTTCAAAGGCGAGCAAGGTACCGCGTGTGTGCAGTCCATGGTCCGGCCAACTGGCAATGACATAGGCGGGAACCCTGATTTTACCCAGGTCCGGCAACCAGGATTCCCAGAAGTCGTCAAACATGGGGTGCTCCTGCATGTCCAATGCCAGGTCCCGAATCAGTCTTGCCCCTGGCGCCAGCGAAGGATTGATTCGATGCTCCATCCAGCTGAGACTGAAGTCGGAAGGTATGCCGCCGTGTCGAATGACATCACGATACAAATCGGACAGTGCCTCACCCGGAATGATTGCTGAGAGGTGGGGTGGATTCAGTGCCGCCACATACCATTGGCTCACCCCGAAATAGGATTCACCATTAAGGCCAACCCTGCCATTGCTCCACTCCTGCCCACCGGCCCACTCGATCAGGTCATAGAACGCTTGCGCTTCAGTCGGGCCAAACAAGTCCAGGTCACCTGTTGACTTTCCAGAACCCGGGCTATCAGCCGCAATCACCACGTAGTCATTGTGCACCCAGTATTCGGGGTCCGCGGTTTCGAATGCGGCACAGGGTGAGACACTGATTTGCCCGTTATCAAACAGGCCACCATATTCAGCAGGGAGCCGGTCCTTTCCATAAGGCCCCATACTCATGACCACCGGAAACCTGCCTGGCCGGTCAGGACGATAGATGTTGGCAGCAACGAGATCTCCGGCACGGGTTTCCACCATGACATTGTTTTCAATCAACATGCCATCGTCGCTTTTATCCGTGCACGCACCTGGTGAGTCATCATGGCTCCACCCACTGGTGGTACTCAGGCCCATCATGAGCAAAAACAGAGTTACCCTGCGGGTAAGTTGCTTCATATTGAATTGAACAATACACATGAGCGGGAGTGATCCTTACGCAACTTCAGAAGTGCCGGGTAACCGTCGCCCCGAAAGTGCGCGGCGGCCCGTAACCGGTCGGATTTTGTGAAACCAGCACAGCAGGGCCAAAGGTCAGCACTTCCGCTTCATTCGTCAGGTTCCTGCCCCACAACGCCAGGCGCCAGTTCTGGTCTGACGATAGCCAGCTCACGCGCAATCCCAGGAATCCAACACCTTCACGAACGGTTTCGGGGTCTTCATAAGGCCCGTCAAACACATCGCTGCGTCCGTTGTAGTCGGCTCGGATAACCATGCTGGAGCCATTGGGAAGGTCAATCGTGTAATCAGCGGCGAGTGAGGCGGTCCATTCCGGGGAGTTGTCTGGCCGGTTACCGGCAACATTGGTGCCGCTTACATCGCCCTTCAGTTCAGCATCCAGGGCGGCGACGCTTCCCGAGACGACCAATGAATCGGATACAAGCCATGAGAAGTCCAGCTCCAGGCCGTCGATCTGGGCACCACCGGAATTGTCAATAAAAGGCGTACCAGACGGGAGGAAGTCAACCACCTGCAAGTCGTCATAGGTTGTATGGAATACGCTGAGGTTCAGGCGCAAACGATTATCCAGCCATTGCGATTTGAGACCAGCCTCCAGATTGTTTGAGGTTTCCTGGTCATAAGGTGTCACTGCCGACACCAGGTCATAGGGCTCGCCATTGAAACCACCTGCCTTGTAGCCCGTGGCGAACAGCCCGTAAAGCATGACGTCATCAGTGAAGTGGTAACTCAGGGATGCCGATCCGGTAAACTCACTCCAGCTTTCCTTGGCCATGGCGTTAATGGGGTTCTGGGAAGGGTCAACGAAAACGTCACCCAAGCCTCC
>JBFIHZ010000192.1:0-7589 GCA_041601535.1 Lysobacterales bacterium
GGGTCGGTTTCAGCCGAACACGGCATCGGCAAGGAGAAAAAACAGTGGCTGCAGCACAGCCGCACGGCGGTTGAAATTGAACTGATGAAGTCCCTGAAAAACTTGCTCGACCCCAGCGGACTGCTGAATCCGGGCAGGGTCATTGATGTATAGTATGGCCGGTTGACGTTCACGGGCTAGTTCTCAGGAAAGCCGGCTGTGTCCCTGAAAAGAGGCGTTTCATTCAGAAAGCCCATGTCCTCAGCCACATGGCAGGCCATGCAGACATGCCTTTCCCGCAGGAATACTTCGCGGGCGGTTGTTGGGTTTTCGCTGGCGAGCGCGACATCCAGTTGATTCCATGCCCCGTCAAGGAAAAGCGCTTCGGCATTGGGCGTCCGCTTTGGCCGCTTCATCAGCGCAACATTGAAAACGTCACGCAGTTTTTTCCAGTGATGCCGTGCCAGTTTCCAGTTCTGGTCCACGATGGCGTGGTAGACCTGCTGGTAGCGGTATCCGATTTGCCACATTTGCTCATAGGTTCCGCCCGCATAAATCTGAATGCGGCGAAAGCGCTCGGCGTCGTCTTTGGCATTCAACAGCCAGTTGGAGTCCGCAGGCCCTGCCTGTCCTTCATCCAGTCCTGGAATGTGTTTCGGCAATCGGGGTGCTGCACTATTGCCCGCAGCATCCTGCGCTTGCAGGGTGAGAGTGGAAACAAGCGCCATAAAAGCCACTGCATACTTCAACGTTCTCATTCTGCATATCCCCGTATAGCGGCTTAAACCCCATGCTGTTGTTCAAAGCGTGGCGTTGCTTCGGCAGTTGATGCTGCCGCCAACTGCCTGTATCTGCCGGGCTCACTGCCATCGTGCGCCCAGCACTGGCCCGTGCCAAAGCATCCACGTTATGTCATAAAAATAAATGTGAATATAACAGAACATGTTAATAAATACATTGAATCCATTAAATGCCGGTGCCTATAATGCGATCAATATATGTGGTGTGTGCGCTTCACTGCGGCGGGCTTATCGGAGGGGAAAAAGATGGCACCTGAAAACAAATTCGTGGACGAACTGCTTGGCGAAGTGTACTCGCAGCTGAGCAAGCAAACCGCCGGCCCGGCGCTTTCCCGGCGCGAGATGTTGTTGGCGCTAGGCGCGATCACGGCGGCAACTGCGCTGCCTGCCGTGTCGTTCGGGGCGCAGGGTTCAACTCGTAACAGTGCTGGTACTGACAACCCCAGACGGATAGATGTACATCATCACTTCCTGCCCGATAACTACATCGCTCACTTCGAAGCGCATTTGTCGAAAATTACGGACCCGAAGTTTCTCAACAAGCTGAAGGACTGGAGCCCCGCGCTGGCCATTGAAAACATGGACCAGAATGACATTGAAACCGCCGTGGTTTCGCTCCCGCTTCCTGGTGTATGGACCGGTGATGTGCCGGAATCGCGTAGCCTGGCGCGCCGCTGTAACGAATTTGGCGGCCAGATGCTAAGGGATTTTCCCGGCCGTTTCGGTCTGCTGGCCGCTTTGCCATTGCCGGATGTCGAAGGCAGTTTGCATGAGCTGGCGCATGCGCTTGACGTGCTCGGTGCGGACGGCATTTCCCTGCTGACCAGTTATGGTGACAAATGGACGGGGGACCGTTCGTTTGACCCGGTATTTGAGGAACTCAATCGCCGCAAGGCCGTTGTTCACGTCCATCCAACGGCGGCCGACTGCTGTGTCGGGCTGGTGCCTGGCGTACCGCCGTCGGTGATGGAGTACCTGTTTGACACGGCCAGGTCAATCTCCAGCCTGCTGGTCAATGGTACGTTCAGCCGCTATCCCGATATCCGTTTTATCTTTTTGCATTCGGGCGGCACCATGCCGGTACTGGCCGACCGGGCGGAGCAGTTCTTCAGCCGTCACCCGGAGCTGAGCGAGGCAGCGCCCAAAGGCGTGGCGCATGAGCTGAACCGGCTGCATTATGATATTGCAAATGCCACCAACCCCTCATCGATGGCGGCCTTGATGGCGCTGGTGCCGGTTTCGCAGATTTTTTTCGGCTCGGATTTTCCCTATCGGGCGATAGGGCATACTCTTGCCGGGCTGCATAATCTCGACCTTTCCGCCGCTGACCTGGCGGCGATAAACCGGCAAAATGCCTTACGCCTGTTTCCGCGGTTCGCCTCCTGAATCAGCAGGTTATGACCACCGGCGACTGGCGCTCATGCGGTAATGGTCAGGTCGCCCGGCCCGTTTAAAAGCTGCCCCGGATCATTCCAGCCAGTCAGCCTGGCAGTGGTGCCTGCAAGCTGGTCACAAATCCAGGCTTTGTCCCTCGTTCAGCACCCGACAGTGGAACGGGAGTGATCACCTAATGCGCGTTTTGCGCGCGTCTCAGGTACCCGGCTTCACGATTTTCCGTGCTGTCAGCCGGCGGCCTGATCCACTCGGCAGGCGTACTGATTTCTTACCATTTTGGGCGTGATGCTGAGTCTTTCAGCAGGTTTCCGCTTACCTGCTTTTACATAAATAACCCGGTCATGTTTCGCGGCTCGAGACTCTCAGTGCCCACGAAATTCAACTTTATTCAAAATAAACGATATAAAACAGATAAATAAAATAATAGCGAATATTTCGTTGACTGACTTATAAAGCCGACGTAGTATCTACATAAAAGAACACGTTCATACTTGGATGAAGTTTGGTTTAAATGTAAGACGGCACCGGGGGTCTATGAAATGCAGGGTTCGAAATCATGTAGGAAAAGTAACTTTCCATCGCTTTGGCTGGTACCGCTTCTGGGTGTGTTGTGCACCCCGCTGCAGCTGCTGGCACAGGAAAGCGGAAAAGCAACACTGGAGGAGGTTATCGTTACTGCCGAGCGCCGCGAGGCGTCCATCCAGGACACGGCGATTGCAGTTTCCGCGTTTACCGGGCTTGAACTGGAAAAGGCAGGCGTCATGGATGTCTACCAGATGACCACGCAGGTGCCCAACATGATGGTCACCACCCGCACCACCAATGACAACGTGTTTATTTCCATTCGAGGCGTCACCGCGAGTGGTGACACGCCCACCACTTCGTTCCATATGGATGGCGCCTATATTCCGCGCACCTCGGGCCGCAGTGCGTACTTCTATGACCTGGAGCGAATGGAAGTGCTGCGTGGTCCGCAGGGTACTTTGTGGGGCCGTAATTCAACGTCCGGAAACGTGAATGTCATTTCCAAAAAGCCTGATTTGTCCGGATTTGAAGCCAGCGGCGAAATCACCATGGGCAATTACGACCTGGTGGAAGTCCGCGGTGTGCTCAACATTCCTTTTTCTGAGAATGTCGGCGGTCGCCTGGCCTTTATCAAAAGTGACCACGATGGGTACGTGGACAACGGCCCGCTGGTCGACCGCGGCAATGACGCCGATGATTTCAGTATTCGCGGTCACTTGTTGTGGGATATCAGTGATGACACCTCGCTGCTGTTTACCGTTGATGCTTACACCCGCGAAGGCGTCGGCAAGACCACTTCAAGCATTGGCTGTCCACCAGGCACACCGGGTGCTCCCCCGGGCGGTTGCACCGAACAGGGTGCTTCCAACCCCAGGCCGGAATTTTATAACCCCTTAAATACCCAGGGATTTCGTGATAACGACGATCTGAACTTCACGCTGAATCTGAAACATGCATTTTCAGCCTGGGATATGAACTACCTGGCGGCTTATCGTGAACATAACCGCAAGGAATGGTATGACCAGGAAGCCACAGATGACTGGAATGGCGTTTTCTTCACCACGGTGGAATCGGCATCCATACAGCAACAGCTGGTGTTTTCGTCCAATTTTGACGGGCCGTTCCAGGCCGTAGTCGGCGGATTCTGGATCAAGGATGAAGGGGATACCGAACGGACCATCTGGAACCCGATCATTCGCAACAATATTTCACCTTCTACTGGCCAGCCGATCGGGCTCGACCGCCTGATCATCACCCGCAATGAATATGACGTGATCGACGAGTCCGCTGCGATATTCCTGGATGGCACCTACCAGCTTTCCGATAAATGGACCTTGTCCGGCGGCATTCGTTACACCGTGGACAACGCCAAGACGGGTGGGATTATCGACCCGGACAATCCGACTGCAGGCAGCTACAGTGTGACCACCTGCTGCAAGGATTCCGACGTGGATATCGACCTGTTCGGCCCCGCTGCCGATATTGGCGATGAAACCTGGAAGGAAACCACCTGGCGGGTGGCACTGGACTACGCCTTCAACGAAGACATGATGGCCTACGGCAGTTACAGCACCGGCTACAAGGCGGGTGGATTCAACGCGGGCACCAATGATTCGACGCGCAATACCAACCCTAACCTGAGTTACAACATTCCCTACAACCCGGAATACATTGACGCCATCGAGCTTGGTTTCAAAGGCCAGTTTCTGGATAACCGGGCACAGTTCAACCTGACCGCCTTTGACTATAACTACACCGATATGCAGCAGTTCGTTGTGGCCATATCACCGGATGGCGTCAACAACCTCACGGCCACCTTTAACGTTGGCAAAACCACCATTCGTGGCGTGGAGATGGAATCGACGCTGCTGTTCGGGGACTCGGGCCGCGCCAGCCTGGTGGTGGGCTACCTGGATGCGGTGTTTGACGAGCTTTCCGGCGTGGACAACCCGATGACCCTGGGCCAGGACAACGCGGATTTGTCCGGCAATACGCCGATCAACGCGCCTGACTGGAACCTTACCTTCAAGCTTGAGCCGGTGGTATGGAACGTATTCAACGGTACCCTGGCTCCGCGGCTGCAGTTTCACTACGAGTCCGATGCCTGGGTTCAGGTGCAGAATGATCCCGGCACCGACAAACGTCCTGAATTCACCCGCACCGACCTCAGCCTGCGTTATGAATCGGACAATGAAAAGTTCTATATCGAGGGCTGGGTCCGCAACCTTGAAAATGACCCGGAACGCATCTGGGGGCTGTGCCGTTACAACGTAGTTGGCGCATTTGGTAACCCGAATGTTGCGGGTATTCCGTCCACGGCAGATTGCCGTGCCATGTACGGGCAACCGCGCATTTACGGGGTCACGTTCGGCTTTCGCATTTGACAGCGTATAAGCCGGCCAGCGACTTCAGGCTGAAGTCGTTGGCCGGCATCCGGCTGGTTTTGTCTCGAAAATGATTTTGCGCTCTTTTGCAGAAAAAGTGCCAGGAGAAATCGATATGTACAAATTGAAGCGTGTTTGGTTGGGCTTGGCTGTTGGGCTTCTCGCTTATATTCCCTGGGTGGCGGTGTTTGCTGCCATTGAAGGTACCGGTGCGCTATCCGGTATTGTCACCGCGCCGGCCGAATTCAAGGCAGCGCAGGTGTATGCGCTGAATGTGGAAAAGCAAATTCAATATATTGTTTACACCTCTGGCGGCAAATACCGTGCGATCAACCTGTTTCCGGGAACGTATGAAGTCCGTGTCGAAAAAACCGGCCTGAAGTCTGACATCAAGACGGTTACCGTCACCGAAGGCAAGACCACCCAGGCGGATTTCGCGCTTCAGCTCAATCCGCCAGATCCGGAAAAGGAAAAAAGCCTGGTGGCCTACGATACCCTGTACCCGCCCGGTCCCGGCCGCGATGCGCTTGAGAAAAACTGCGTGAATTGCCACTACGCGAATTACTTGCCGCAGCGTCAGTGGACCCGGAAAGAATGGGAGGTGGGTGTTGACCTGCTGCTGAATGTTGGTGGTCCTCGCTCCATCAATCACCCTCCCGTCATTCCCGGCACGCCCAGGCTGATTTCTCCCAATGTCGTGTCAGTGCACCCGATCGGCGAAATCGAATTTACCTACAAGAACCTGCTGGGCCAGGATGACCGTGAACTGATCCTGGACTATCTGGCCACCAATTTCGGGCCGAACAGCAAGCCCAGACAAGTACGTGAACTTGCCTACCCTGACATCCCATTGGATGAGAAGGTACTCGAAAACGCCATGTATATGGAGTACCGGGCACTTCCCAATCCGGAAGTTGATGTTGATGGAGCGGTGCGGCAGGTACAGGATCCGCACTTCGACCAGTACGGTAATGTCTGGTTTACCGACCGCGGTACACACAACCGGATGGCCAAGCTGGACCCGACCACCGGAAGCATTGAGGACTACATGCTGCCGGACCCGCGGGATGTGGACCCTCATGGAATGACGATCGACAAAGAAGGTTACGTCTGGTGGGTTGAAGAATTCAGCATGTATGTGGGCCGCCTGGACCCCAAAACCGGTGAGATGGAACGCTGGTCAATGAATATTGATAACCAGATTCTTGGTGGGATGGCGCACGATCCGGCACTCGACTCCAAGCAAAATGTCTGGCTCAGCATCATGTCCGGCAACCACCTCGGCAAGTGGGACCGGGAAACCGAGAACATCACCCTGTACAAGGCACCCAAGCAGGGCCATGGTTCATACGGCTATGGCATTTTGGTGGACAAGAAAGACAAGGTCTGGTTTGTCACTTACCACCGCTGCACTTTGACCATGTTTGACCCGGAGACCGAAAAATTTACCGATTACAACGCACTGGCTGATGAGACCGCCGGTGTCTGCGTGATGCGTCGCCTGGATGAAGACCGCAATGGTGCCATCTGGTATGGCGTCTACAGCCACGGAAAAATCGGCAAACTGGACCCCGCGACCGGCGAACATGTGTTGTACGACATGCCGGTGCGGCTGGGCGGACCATATGCTTTGCAGGTAGATCCTGACGGCAATGTATGGACTGCTGACGACACCACCGGAATGGTGCGCTTCAACCCGGAAAGCAAGAAATTCACCTACTTCCCCAGCCCGCAGAGAAGCTCCTTTCCAAAAATGGAAATCTCGCGTGATGGCGCGGTGTGGTTTGGTCCCCGTGATCCAGGCCACCCCAGGGTTTCAGTGCTGTATCCGGATGTCACCAAAATGACCACCTTCAGGGCGTATTACTGATAACAGTTGCCTCACCTGTGCGCAGCGCTGCATGCTGCGCTTTAAACCCGCCGTGAATTCGCTAGGGATTACGGCGGGTTTTTTTTGAGCGTGTTTACTCGGGACATTTCACCACTCAGTTCCGTTTATTCGGGCTGCCCGCCGTACTGAAAATGGCCACCCGCTATGGATGGGTATCCATGGCACCGATGCAGACCGGGTGTGGGCCACGCGCCATGGAGCAGTGATTCGCCAAGCCGCGGGCGGGTGGGCATTGACGTTTTTACCCAGACGCAGTATGATCGGGAAAACAAAAATGAACATGTTCATACTTAGAAGAACTACGTTTATAAACAGATTGGAAATGAGGGCTTGAAATGCAACACACAACACTCCGTTCACGCTACAAAACGCTGTACAGACTGGTGCCTGGAGGGCTATTGCCCCTGGTACTGCTGGGTTTGTCGTCCACCGGCTTCGCCCAGGAGCAAAAGAGATCGGTGATTGAAGAGGTCATCGTCACGGCGGCCAAGCGCGAGCAATCCTTGCAGGATGTCAGTACGGCAGTTACCGCAGTGGGGGCGGATCGTTTGAATTCGGCGCAGATACACGATTTTGAAGATCTGCAGCAGATTGTGCCCGGAATCACCATGGGCA
>JBFIHZ010000193.1:0-7582 GCA_041601535.1 Lysobacterales bacterium
GCCATATTCCAGCCAGCGCAATTCCTCTACGGGGCTGACCGAACTGTTGCTGTCGGAGCCGATGCCAAAGCGGCCGGAATCCTGCAAAAAGGGCTTCAGCGGAAACAGGCCGTCACCCAGGTTGGCTTCAGTAGTTGGGCATAACCCGGCAACGGCGCCACAGCGGGCCAGGCGGCTGCGTTCGTCGTCGCTCAGGTGGGTGGCGTGTACCAGGTTCCAGCGCTGGTCCACTTCGGCATGATCCAATAACCATTCGACTGGCCGTTGTCCGGTTGCCTTGATGCACTCCTCCACCTCGCGCACTTGTTCTGCTATGTGGATGTGTACTGGCGCGTTGGCGTCGCTTGCGCAGTGCGCTGCGACCACCTGTTGCAGGGCAGCTGGCGGGACCGCGCGCAAACTGTGCAGCGCCAGACCGGCTGACAGCTGATGATGCGGCCGGCATAGGGTCTGCACTGCGTCGAGCAGCTGCAGGTAGCTTTCCGGCGTATGGATAAAGCGGCGCTGGCCCGGGCTGGGTGGTTTGCCCCCAAAGTCCGAACTCATGTACAGCACCGGCAGGTGGGTGAGACCGATACCGGTGTCCAGCGCTGCCTGGATGATGGCTCCGGACATCTCGCCGGGATCGGCATAGGGCTGGCCGCCGATATCGTGGTGAAGATAGTGAAATTCCGCCACCGAAGTGTAGCCGGCCTTGAGCATTTCCAGGTAAAGCTGCGCCGCAATGGCGTGCAGTTGTTCTGGTGTCAGCTGGCCGGTGAACGCATACATGAGTTCACGCCAGGTCCAGAAGCTGTCTGCCGGCCCCGACTGGAACTCGGCGCGCCCGGCCAGGCCGCGCTGGAACGCGTGGCTGTGCAGATTGGGCATGCCTGGAATGGCGGCGCCGCTGATGCGGGTGGAGGCATCACATTCGGTTTCTTTATCAACCGAGGCAATATCGCCCTGAGACGTTACGGAAATGCGCACCCGCTCGGCCCAGCCGTCTGGCAGCAAAGCCTGGTCAAAAAAGTAGCAGGTGGCGCTGGTGCTCATAAGTGCTTTATACCATCCTGTGGCGGCTGCCGGCGGTTCGTGCGCGCTGCCGCTGAGTCAGGCGCTGGCCGATGCATGGACGCAATGGTGAACCTCGACGGTGGCATGCACAATATTCAGTTCGCTGGGGATCCTGGCCTTATAGCTTGCAGGTGGTTGTGGATCATGAGTGACCAGCGTGATTTCTGCCGCGCGGATACCGTGACCAATGTGCCAGATGTGGAGATCACTGACACGGTCTTCGGAACCCTGTTCCAGCGCATCGCGCACGGCTTGCAACTGCGTGTCGCCGGTCTGGTAATCCAGCAGTACCCGGGCAGTCTCGCGTAACAATCCATATGACCAGCGGGTTACCAGGATTGCACCGACTATGCCCATGACCGGGTCCAGCCAGCCTGCACCCAGGTATTTTCCTGCCAGCAAGGCAGCGATGGCCAGCAAGGATGTCAGGGCGTCGGCCAGCACATGAAGGTAGGCAGCCCGCAGGTTGTGGTCGTGGCTGGCGTGCTCATGTCCCTGCTCATGCTGATGTTCATGCTCATGCTCATGCACATGGTCATGCCCATGGCCGTGGTCGTGCGGGGTTGAGCTCAACACCCATGCGCTGAAGCCATTGACCAGCAAGCCGATCACTGCCACCACCAGGGCCTGCTCGAATGCAATCTGCAGCGGGTTGAGCAGCCGGTCGGTGCTTTCAACCACCATGGCAAGAGCGAACCCCAGCAGCATGACAGCGCTGGCAAAGCCAGCCAGGCTGTTGATCTTCCCTACGCCAAATGAAAACCGGGAATCCGCCGCCAGGCGCCGAGAAATCACGTACGCCAGCACCGCGATACCCAGCGCCGCGGCATGTGAAGCCATGTGCAGGCCGTCGGCCAGCAGCGCCATGGAGCCGTATACCAGTCCGCCGGCGATTTCCACCACCATCATGACCGCGGTGAGTGCTACGATCAGCAGCGTACGCTTTTCCCCCGCGCGTTGCCGGTCCTGGCTAAACACGTGATCATGGGTCCAGTTTTTCATGTGGGTCGTGTGCATCGTTTCAGTCCTGCAGGATGTTGCCTTCTTTAATCACCGAAATAACCAAATCGCCTCCCAGCCAGTAACTCAGCTCTGAGGTTTCATTGATATCCCAGATCACCATATCTGCGTACTTTCCGGGCTCCAGCGAGCCGCGTTCGTGATGCAGCCCCAAAGCGCGGGCTGCATTGATGGTGACGCCGGCCAGCGCCTCGTCCGGCGTCAGCCCGAACAGCTGGCAGGCCATGTTCATGATAAGGCGCAGCGACAGAACCGGGGAGCTTCCCGGGTTGCAGTCGGTGGCAATGGCCATCGGTACGCGGTTCAGCCTTAATTGTTCAACCGGCGGCTTACGGGTGTCCCGCAGCGTGTAGAACGCGCCGGGCAACAACACTGCCACCGTACCGCTGGCGGCCATTGCTTTCACCCCGGCTTCATCCAGGTATTCGAGGTGGTCGGCCGAGAGTGCCTGGCAGCGCGCAGCCAGTTCTGAACCACCGCCGTTCGACAATTGCTCCGCATGCAACTTAACCGGCAGGCCCAGTGCATGTGCGCTGCGGAAAAGCCGTTCGACTTCTGCGGTGGAGAATGCAATCTTCTCGCAAAACGCATCCACCGCATCAACCAGGCCAGCTGCGTGCAGGGCCGGCAGCATTTCGTCGCACACCAGGTCCAGGTAGCCCTCGCGGTGCTCGGCGAATTCAGGCGGTACCGTATGCGCGCCGAGGAAACTGGTTGCTACCGTAAGCGGCAGTTCCCGGCCCAGCCGGCGGGCCACGCGTAACATTATTTCTTCGGTTGCGCTATCAAGCCCGTAGCCGGATTTGATTTCTGTTGTGGTCAGGCCTTCCCGAAGCAGGGGTTGCAGGCGCTTGCTCGCAGCGTGCAGTAGTTCATCCTCGGTGGCTTCACGTGTGGCCTTTACGGTGCTGATGATGCCGCCACCCTGTCTGGCAATGGCTTCATACGACTGACCTTCGAGGCGCATACGGAATTCGTCTGCACGGTTGCCACCAAATACGACGTGGCTGTGACAGTCCACCAGGCCTGGTGTTATCCACTTGTTGGCGACATCTATTACCTGCTCCGCCAGCATTGCCGGGTCACCAGGCAAGTCCTGCATGGGTCCCAGCCAGGCGATGCGGCCGTCCTTGCTGGCGATGGCAGCGTTGCGCACTATCCCGTCAGCGGATGGGGAAGTTGACTGGGTAGCGATTCGGGCGTTAACCCAAAGAGTTGTGAATTGCGGCATTTTCCTGCTGTTTTCCGTTTTGCTGGATCCTGGTTCCTGATCATTCACCGGTAGTGGGGATTTTTATCTGGCGTGTCGAGAGTGCTTTATTGTCGACTGGATTATGATAAAGTATGTCTACATGTATATACAACCATTTATAACGACAATGGACTTACTGCCTGGCCTGGCTGCGAGGCAGTTGAAACGAGGTGACAGTAAATGACGAATCGTACGATCAAACCAACAGCCACGGATCACTACCCGATCAAGGCGCCGACAGGCGCGGAGCTGTCCTGCAAACACTGGACCACCGAAGCAGCCATGCGGATGCTGATGAACAACCTGGATCCGGACGTGGCAGAGGATCCGGAGAACCTGGTGGTATACGGCGGCATTGGCAAGGCTGCCAGGAACTGGGAGTGTTTTGATGGGATTATCCGCAGCCTGAAATCACTGGAAGAAAATGAAACCTTGCTGGTGCAAAGCGGTAAACCGGTGCTGGTGGCCCGCACGCACACCGACGCCCCGCGGGTGCTGATCGCCAACTCCAACCTGGTGCCGCACTGGGCCAATTGGGAACACTTCAACGAATTGGACCGCAAGGGTCTGATGATGTATGGCCAGATGACGGCCGGATCCTGGGTGTATATCGGCAGCCAGGGTATCGTTCAGGGCACCCATGAAACTTTTGTCGAAATGGGCCGCCAGCATTACGACGGAGATCTCACCGGCAAGTGGATACTGACCGCCGGCCTGGGCGGCATGGGAGGAGCCCAGCCATTGGCCGCCTCCATGGCCGGTGCCTGCAGTCTGAATATTGAGTGTCAGGAAAGCCGCATCGACTTCCGCCTGCGTACCGCCTACCTGGACAAGAAGGCTACCAGCCTGGATCAGGCTATGGACATGATCAATGCGGCAACCGCCGATGGCGAAGCTATTTCGGTGGGTCTGCTGGGCAACGCCGCCGAAATACTTCCGCAAATGCTGCGGCGCGGGATCCGCCCGGATGCGGTCACCGACCAGACGTCGGCACATGACCCGGTGCACGGTTACCTGCCCATCGGCTGGACGGTGGATGAGTGGAAGGAACGGCAGAAGTCCGATCCCAAGCGGGTTATGAGTGAAGCAAAGAAGTCGATGGCTGTTCATGTTCGTGCCATGCTGGAATTTCAGCAGATGGGCATTCCAACCTTTGACTATGGCAACAATATTCGGCAGATGGCCAAGGAAGAAGGTGTCAGCAATGCGTTTGATTTTCCTGGCTTCGTGCCCGCCTATATCCGGCCCCTGTTCTGCCGCGGCGTTGGTCCGTTTCGCTGGGTGGCACTGAGTGGTGACCCGGAAGATATTTACAAGACCGACGAGAAAGTAAAAGAGCTGACTCCGGGTAATGATGCTTTGCACAACTGGCTGGATATGGCGCGTGAACGTATCAGCTTCCAGGGTTTGCCAGCGCGTATTTGCTGGGTCGGTCTGGGTGTGCGTGACAAGCTGGCCCTGGCCTTCAATGACATGGTGGCCAGCGGGGAACTTAAGGCGCCTATCGTTATTGGCAGGGACCACCTGGATTCCGGTTCGGTAGCCAGTCCGTTCCGTGAAACGGAATCCATGCGCGACGGTTCGGACGCGGTATCCGACTGGCCCATGCTCAATGCCTTGCTGAACACGGCCAGCGGAGCGACCTGGGTGTCACTGCATCATGGCGGTGGGGTTGGCATGGGCTATTCGCAACACGCCGGGGTGGTCATTGTTGCCGATGGAACAGAGCAAGCTGCCCAGCGCCTGGGGCGTGTGCTGTGGAATGACCCGGCAACAGGGGTGTGCCGTCACGCCGATGCGGGCTATCAGGAGTCCATGGACTGTGCCCGCGAGCATGGCCTGAATTTGCCCATGATCACAGCGCAGGCGCCATCGGCATGACAGCAGATGGCCAGGTGTTGAACCTGTCGCATGATGATGTGACGCTTGCAGAGTTGCGGCGGGTTTATTTTGAAGGTGCGTCCGTCCGGCTGTCACCGGGTTGTTGGGAGCAGCTTGACGCGAGCAATCGGGCGGTAGATGAGATGGTGGCCCGGGGCAAACCGGTGTATGGCATCAACACGGGTTTCGGCCTGTTGGCCAGCACCCGTATCCCAAACCAGCAATTGGCTGAGCTGCAACGTAACCTGGTGCTGTCACATGCCACGGGTGTCGGTGAATATATTAATGACCGGCTGACCCGGCTGATGATCGTTCTGAAAATCATCAGCCTGGCGCAGGGTCATTCCGGCGTGCACCCGCAGCTGGTGCAAGCGCTGATCGATTTGCTGGACCACGGCATCATGCCCTGTATTCCCGCCAAGGGTTCGGTGGGTGCATCCGGCGATCTGGCGCCATTGGCCCATCTGGCTTGCGCATTGATTGGCGTGGGCGAAGTACGTTTCCAGGGCCGCCTGATGCCGGCAGCCGAGGCGCTGACTGGTTGTGGATTAAAGCCGGTTGAGCTCGGCCCGAAGGACGGTCTGGCATTGCTCAATGGCACGCAGGTATCCTGCGGCTTTGCCCTGGCCGGGCTGTTTGAAGCCGAAAACCTGTTTGCCGCAGCGGTGGTAACAGGCGCGCTGTCGGTAGACGCCATGAAAGGCAGCACTGCGCCATTTGACGCGCGCATCCACCGTTTGCGGCGCCAGCCCGGACAGATCGCGGTGGCGGAAAAATACCTTGGCCTGTTGCGCGGCAGCGATATTCTGCAGTCGCATGTGGATTGTGAAAAGGTGCAGGATCCGTATTCCCTGCGTTGCCAGCCGCAGGTGATGGGTGCCTGCCTGGATCTGCTGAACAATGCGGCGCGTACTCTGGCACTGGAAGCCAATGCCGTGACGGACAATCCGTTGATCTTTCCGGATACCCGGGAAAGTCTGTCCGGCGGAAATTTCCACGCAGAACCCGTTGCTTTTGCTGCGGACACACTGGCGCTGGCGCTGGCGGAAATGGCTTCAATGTCCGAGCGGCGGCTGTCCCTGCTGGTAGATCCGAAGATGAACGGCGGGCTGCCGGCTTTTCTGGTGGAGAACAGCGGCCTGAACAGCGGGTTTATGATCGCCCAGGTCACGGCGGCCGCCCTGGTGTCGGAGAACAAGTCCCATGCGCATCCGGCCAGCGTTGACAGCATACCCACCTCGGCCAACCAGGAAGACCATGTCAGCATGGCCGCCTATGCCGGTCGCCGTTTGCAGGATATGGTGGAAAATTCAGTTGCGGTGGTGGCTATCGAATTGCTGGCCGCGGTGCAGGCGGTGGAATGCCATGCGCCCTGCCTGACATCCGCGCCATTGCAGCAGGTAGTGGCCAATATACGCGCACAAGTGGGCAGGCTGGAAACGGACCGGTTTTTCGCGCCGGATATAAACCGGGCCGTGGAAGTGATCAACCGTGGAGACTTTTATGCCACCGTAAGCGACATTCTGCCATCCGGGCTGCCTGCCTGAGAACTGCTGAACAAAGCGCTCCCGGTAATTGCCACAAAAAAAAGGGCAGGAACAGCGGCAGCTGTTCCTGCCCTTTTTAGCGCTTGTTACTGTCTCAAAAGCGGGCTTCCAGCGACAATTCCACGGTACGCGGCGCGCCCAGCGCTACCTGGTTGGTGTACCAGGGCGAGACCCAGGGCACATAGTCCTCGTCCAGCAGGTTGCGCACACGCAGCATGATGCGGTAGTTGTTGATGCTGTAGGCCGCAAAGGCGTTTACCACCACGTATTCTTTCAACTCAATGGTGTTACTGATATCAGCATAGCGGTTGTCGATGTATCGCAGGCCGCCGCCCAGTTCCAGTGGCAACCCGAATACTTCACTGACGGACGTCCAGGCGTTGGCTGTCCATTTGCCCACGTTGGGCGGCGTGTTGCCGGTGGCGTCACCCAGGTACTGCAGGAAGACATCACCATAAGAGGCGTCCGTATAGGCCACGTTGAAGCTGGCCTGCCAGGTATCCGTCAGTGAGGTGGAGGCGGAAAACTCCCAGCCACTTGATTCCTGGCTGCCGACGTTGGCAACTTCATCCTGGCCAATCTGGGTCAGCAGGTCTTCGCGCAGTATGTCGTAGTACGCGAAGGTGACTTCAGTATCGCCTTCGTTCAGCACGGCTTTCAGGCCCACTTCCCACATGCGTGAAGACGCCAGCTTGAACTTCTCGGTGAATTCAACCGAGAACAATTCGGTACCCACCGGGTCTTTACCTGTAGTGAACTGGCCATAGGCCGCGATCTCGGGGGTGATGTCATACACCAGTCCGGCACGCCAGCTGAATGGCTTGAA
>JBFIHZ010000194.1:0-7561 GCA_041601535.1 Lysobacterales bacterium
ACCGCCGCGAAGGAATATATGCACCAGTATTTCTTCATTATCCGCGCCAGCCGCCTGGCTGATGCGCGGCGACAGGGAACCGGCCGCCAGGGTTCCCAGCGCACCCGTTTTTAAAAAGTTTCTGCGTTTCATGGTTGACAATCCCTGTAGCCGTTAACGGAGCATGTTGTCTGGCAACATCGCGATGCTGGCCACTAGGGTTTGCACCCGCTGCGGCACATAGGCCAGCCAGGTGGTGTTGTTCCATCCACTGGCATCCAGGTCCAGCACTTCATCAGCGCTCGGCGCGTCCTGCTGCATAAAGGCAATCAGCTGATCCCTGACCGCGGAGTCCAGCTGCGGTTGCGCCGGAGTTGAACTGTCGTAACCCAGGAACTGATTGACCCAAAAGTCAACGATGTTGCGCGCCGTGCGCTGGTTACTGGCCAAGGCGCCTTGGGTCACGCTGACCACGTCGACCGGGAAATACTCGTGCCAGTCAGAGCTGTCCGGATTGGCGGGGTCATCGGGAAACCAGCCAATAAACAGGTTATTCACCTGGCGCCAGCCCATAACCAGCGGCGTACTGCCCAGCCAGGCAGCCTGGGTGTCAGGAAAGCCGTCCGGTGTCACCCAGGTAAACGGCATATTGCCGGCATCAATGCTGCGCCAATAGAGGTCCTGGCTGAAGGTGTGGCTCTCGCCCAGCAACAGGTTGGCATAATAATCGCCAAACGGATCGGGGCGCAGCAACTGCACCGTAGGTCCGCCACAACTGCGCATCGCGCCCGCCATCAGTTCAAACGGCCTCTTGGATTTGGCACCCCAATAAGCCGCATCCTTGAACTCGCTGGACAGTATGATGGTACGCACTACCTGCGATAACTGGTCCGGCTGATCCCACTGGTCGTTGAATACCAGGGCTGCCTGGTCAATGATGGACGCAGGCGGGTCATCGCCGATCAGGCGGCGACACAACTTGGTGCACACATATTTGGCGGTATTGGGGTGCACCGCCAGCAGGTCCAGAACCTGGCTGGTTTCATCCTGTCCATTGGGCGTAATGGCCACACCCAGCACGGTTTTATTGCTGTCGTCGTGCCAGTCGCCGTAGTAAATGAATTCACCCGTGTTCAGGCCATCGTTGTAGGGGTTACTGATGGTCCAGCCCGTCAGGCAACGGGTCACCTGCAGCACGTCCTGCTCTGAATAACCGGCTTTCAGGCCGGCAGGCAACACCGCGCTGGAGCCAACCAGCGGCGTCGCCTCCGGGATATCCTGCTGTGGGGTGAATCCCCAGGAATGAACGGCACCGAGGGTGTGCAATTCCTGGATTTCACGGGCATAGTTTTCGTTAGGCCCATACTTGGAATTCGACACATTATCCAGGTAGTACATCATGGCCGTGCTTTTCGTCACGGCTTCCAGCATGTCACGGAAATTACCGAGCATATTCGGGCGAATTACATCGCGGTCGTAATGCACAAACACCGGTGAGACTTCAAATTTGCTGCCCTGCACGCTGAAATGGTTATGCCAGAAATCAGCCAGCACCTCGGCTAACTGCCATTTACTGTGCACCGCGCGAATCAATGTCAGGTATTGCGTTTCGATTAATGGATACTGGTAATAAGGCCAGTCGGGTGCCGCCACGACCCGCTCCTGCCACAAGGTCGTCAAGCTGTCATCCAGTGTTTCGAAATTGATTTCGGGCTGGTTCAGCACGGCGCTCAGCGGTGGGTCATTGACCGGCGGATAAACAGGCTGGTAACCGCCGAGCTGATTGTCTACCCAGGCTTGCAATCGCTGATCAAAATTGGCGCCCAGTGCCAGCAGGTCGGTAAGGTCCTGCGGCGTATAACCGAAGGTAAGGCGGCGTAAGGCCCGCACGTGGACATCTGGCGGGGTGGACGTGGTGGCCGCAGCCTCGGCCGCCCGGGCGGCCTGCTGTTGCCTGGATTTGGAGTACAGTGGCCGCAAGCCGGCAGGCAAATCTGCCGCCTGTACGCTGTTCAGCGGCATGGCCAACAGGCCCAAACCGGCAGCACCCAGGCCACCGACTCCGGTTTTTAAAAAATCCCTGCGTTTGCTGGACCGTGTGCTGTTCATTTTCCCGCCTTCCCTGTTCAAGAAAACCCGAACGCCCGGTTATCCCGCAGCAATAAATTCCTGCTACGTGTACCCCATGCCGTGCATGCCGGCCCCTGAAAGATACCATGAAATCAATGGCAAAGCCTCCGCCCAAAGGCCTCGGCAGCAACCGTCGAGCCACCTCAGAGCATTGGTAAAAGACAAAAAAATCGGCGCCGTGTGGCGCCGAAAGCAGGGTCGAGCATAGCAGAGTGTGGTAATTTTCCGCCGGCACATTTGCCACCGGCAGGCTGGTAGCGCTGGCCAGGCCCTGTCAAGCCAGCCAGCGCGATACAGCCCGGTGGTCAGTCCCGCACCCGAATTCGCGAGCCGGGCTGCTCCATCGTGCGGGTGTGATACAGCCTGCCCCGGTGACGGTAGGTTACATCCCAATAGGCCAGTTGCTGCTCCGTTTGCCAGCTGCGTTCGATTTCACAACGTTGCTCCACCACCGGGTAGTACCGGTCCGGATGCTTCTGCTTGGAAATGGAATGGCCAATGGAGCCACCCAGTGCCGCACCCGCCACGGTCAGAGCATCCTTGCCGTGGCCACCACCAAACTGATGTCCTACAACACCACCAATAATGGCACCCATAATGGTCGGCGCCGCAGAGTGCCCGGAAGAATACCGTTGCAGACTTTCCTCTTCCCAGCACACCCGCTGATCCACCGGGTAACGCACCGTTTCATAAACCGGCCGGGCATCCACCACCTTGGCATAACTGTAGACCGGCGTGCCATGAGCAGCACATGCCGGCAGGGAGGTCAGCGCCAGGCCAGAAGACAGCAGAATCATGTTCAAGCTTTTCATCATCAACTCCTGTTATCACGTCAGCGAACCGTGGATTACAGGATATGCGCCTGTGGCTGAATGGATGCTGAATAATCCCGCCACGCACAAACCGGGCTGAAAATGGTGTAGTTTAGACAAACACACCGATTGTCAGGATTCCATCACGCATGATGCCCCCCCCCGGCCCGGCAGCAGCCGGCAATCAAAGCAGCGCCAGCCAGCTGCCCAAGGCAACCAACCGTCATTACGTTCTGGGTGTTCTGACCCTGGTTTATATTTTCAACTTTCTCGACCGGCAGTTACTGGTCATCCTGCAGGAACCCATCAAGCTTGAGCTGGGGTTGAGCGATACCCAGCTGGGACTGCTGTCCGGTCTGGCTTTCGCGATGGTGTACGTTACCGCGGCCATACCATTGGCCCAGATTGCCGAGCGCTGGAATCGCCGATCCATGATTTCGCTGGCACTGGCTACCTGGAGTGGCCTGACCGCTCTCACCGGCCTGGTGACCAGTTTCACGCAACTGTTAATCGCACGCGCCGCTGTGGGCGTGGGTGAAGCCGGTGGCAGCCCTCCGGCACATTCCATCATCTCGGACATTTTCCCGGTCTCCCGCCGCGCCACCGCGCTGGCGTTTTATTCCATGGGTATCAATCTGGGCATCCTGCTGGGGTTTTTACTGGGCGGCTGGGTCAATGAGTTTTTTGGCTGGCGCATGGCCTTTATCATTATCGGCCTGCCAGGCATCGCGCTGGCTGTGGTGGTGCGCCTGACCATACGCGAACCGGTCAAAGGGGGCAGCGAAGGCATCGCAGTTTCATCGCAACCGCCGGCGTTTTTCGTCACTCTGAAGAAGCTCTGGCGCAAGCCTGCGTTCCGCCACCTTGCATTGGCCACCGCGCTGCAATCCTTTGTTGGCTATGCCACCATCAACTGGCTTCCGTCCTATATGATTCGCACACACGGCATGGGAACCGGCGAGCTGGGAACCTGGCTGGCGCTTTCCGCCGGTGCTGCGGGGGCGTTAGGCACATTCTCCGGTGGCTGGGTTGCCGACCGGCTGGCCGTGCGGGACTTGCGTTATTACCAATGGGTGCCGGCGCTGGCTGCATTGATTCTGCTGCCGTTTATGTGTGCCGTGCTGCTGTCAGCCAATGCCACGGTAGCCTTATTGATTTTTATCGTACCGGCCTGTCTGCAATCGGTCAGCCTGGGGCCGTCTCTGGCATCCACTCACGCACTGGTGGATATACGCTCCAAGGCCGTGGGTTCAGCCATCCTGTTTTTCGTGGTCAATCTGATTGGCCTGGGGCTGGGCCCCCTGACTGTCGGCATGGTCAGCGACGCGCTGCAGGCATCCTATGGTGATGCCTCCCTGCGCTATGCTTTGCTGTCGGTCATCCTGATCGTGGGCAGCTGGAGCGTGGTGCATTTTATCCTGGCGGCCCGCACATTTCGCCAGGATAGCCAGCGCGCGACCGAAGAGCCGGATCTATAAGGTCTGCTGCGTATTCTGTATCCAGCGGCTGACCCGCTGGTCCAGCACATTCAGTGGCAACTCGCCGGCACCCAGTATCTGTTCGTGAAACGCGCGAATGTCAAAGGCCTCACCCATCGCGGCCTCGGCCCGTTCACGCAACTGCTGGATCTTGAGCTGCCCTATCTTGTAAGCCAGCGCCTGACCCGGTCGCGCCATAAAACGCTCGGCTTCTGACACGGCGCGGGTTTCGGCCACCGCGGAGTTGGCGTACATGTATTCCAGCACCTGCTGGCGTGACCAGCCAAAGTGGTGAATACCGGTATCCACCACCAGCCGGATGGAGCGCCACAGCTCCGCGTTCAATTTGCCAAAATACTGGTAGGGGTCGGTATAGACCCCAAGTTCACGGCCCAGCGACTCGGCATAAAGACCCCAGCCTTCGCCGTAAGCTGTGTAGCCGCCAAACTGACGAAAGCGTGGCAATTCATCCAGTTCCAGGGTCAGTGCCCCCTGGAAGTGATGACCCGGAATGGCTTCATGCAAAAACAACGACTCCATGGCCCAGCGCGGCCGCGCGGATAAGTCATACGCATTGGCGAAAAATACGCCGGGCCGGGAGCCATCCGGCGACGTGCCCCGGTATTGCCCGCCCGAAGCGGTTTTTTCACGAAATGGCTCCACCAGGCGTATTTCAAAATCCGCCCGCGGGATGTTATTGAACAGCGCGGGTGCATTTGGCTCAATGATGACGCGCAGCGCTTTATAACCATCCAGCAGGTCTTGCCGATCGGTAAAAAAGAATTTCGGATCGGAATTCACGTAGGTAAAGAATTCGTCCAGATCGCCTTCAAACCCAACCTCGGCCATGACATCGCGCATTTGCGTATGGATCCGGTCCACCTCACGCAGGCCAATGGCATGGATTTCAGCAGCTTGCAGGTCTGTTGTGGTGTTTCGCCTGACCAGGTAATCGTAGTGCACTTGCCCGTCTGGCAGGGCATTCAGGCCGACAGTCTCACGAGCCACCGGGAGGTATTCATCGCGAATAAAGTCACGCAGGGCGCGGTAGGCCGGAACCAGTTGGTCCATGATGGCCGACTCATAAGCCGATGCCAGGCGGTCACGCTCGGCGCCGGAAAACCCGTCCGGCATGGTCAGCACCGGACGATAAAATTCACTGTCCTCCACCCCCCCCACCAACTGGGACTCGAGTTGTGGCAGCACTTTCTCCATTAATATACGCGGCTGGGTATACCCTTGGCTGATCCCCTCGCGCATATTCGTTTCAGCCTGCTTCATCCACTCCAGGAAACCGTCAATGCGGCCGAGGAAATTATCGTAATCCGCCACCGTGTTGAACGGCTGGATGCCGCTGCCTGAGCCCAACTGGATGAACTGGTTGGGCACGCTGCGGGATTGATTGATCGGCGTCAGGTGTTCACGAAAGTCAAAAGCCTCCAGCGCGATTTCGCGGTCGGCGATAAAGATCTCCAGGCTCAGGGCGTCAGTGCCATCCAGCAAGGTGGCATCCAGGGAGCTGGCGCGCCGCAGCGCTTCTTCTTCCAGCTGACGGGCATCCTGGCGCCATTGTGGGCTTATGTCGTTGGCGTAGCTGCCGTTGAAGCGGTTGTCACCTATAAAAGTGGCAAATACCGGGTTTAGCACCAGGTAGCGTTCGAAATAATCTTCGAACAATTCGTGCACGGTCCGGGTGGTCTCGCCATCGCCATGTTCGGCCTGGGTGGTGGCCGTCACAGAGCCGTCGGTGGCTGCATCGGGCGTTGGGTCTGTGGACGCGGTTTCCGTGCAGGCCAGCAGCGCCAGGGAAAAACACAGGCAGACAATACGCAAGACGTTCATGACCCACTCCATTGCTCAATCAGTTTGTTTGGCATGGCAGGATAGCGCAAGAGCAGGCATGCGTGACAGTTCTGTTTCAAACAAATTGTTCCGCGCCCGGGCAGACTGCACTTAACAGCCATTCATATCTCATTCACATGACGTTGACGGACTTTAAACGGCCGGCCGATAGACTGCTTTCATCGATTGATGAAAACGCACAACTAATGCAAACCACGCGCTTGAATCGGTACGGCAACAATTTTGAATCTCCATCATCACCAACCACTAGCAGGGGGTAAATCATGTCAAAAGAACACATCTGGAGTTCGCTCGCAAAAACCCATATACGCCGCAGCCGCTGGGAGAAATTCCGCGACCGCATGCGGTTCATGTTCAGCAGAAAAAGGCTGATCAGAAAGGGCGGCACTGGCTTGCACAACCCGTCCGGTGGCCTGTTCGCCGGCTAACCCAAACTCCACCGCTGTATACTGGAGCACTTATATAGCCAGCGGGAGGATCCGGTCATGGCAGATACAATCACGCAAAGAAACGCTACTGTAGCAACTCATTCACGCTTGTTGGCAGTCTGCAGCCTGATGCTGTTGTTGTTCGCGGGCAATGCATCTGCTGGCCTGTTCGACAAACTCAAAGACAAGCTGGGCAGCAGTAACAAGTCCGGCGCCGATACTGAAGAAGTCGGCATGGGCCTGAAAGAAGCCCTCACCGTGGGTACCGAAAACGTGGTAGCCCAACTGGGTGAACCGGGTGGTTTCAGCGACGATCCCTTGATCCGCATCCCGCTTCCGGCTCAACTGGACAAGGTGCAGAACGTACTCGACAAGCTGGGCATGTCATCCCTGCTCAGTGACCTGGAATCGCGCCTGAATGAGGCGGCGGAAGTTGCCACACCCAAGGCCAAAAGCCTGTTTGTTGATGCCATCAAGGATATGACGCTGGACGATATCATGGCCATTTACAAGGGTCCGGACGACGCCGCCACGCAGTACTTCCGGCAGAAAATGTCTGCTCCACTGGCCGCAGAAATGAAACCCGTGGTGGACGAAAGCCTGGCAGACGTTGGAGCGGTGCAAAGCTACGACAACGTGATGAAGCAATATAAAACACTGCCCTTTGTGTCGGAGGTAGATACGGACCTTGGCAGCTACGTGGTCGAAAAGGGCATGGACGGTATCTTCTTTTACCTGGCCAAAGAGGAAGCGGCCATTCGCAAGAACCCCGCCAAACGCACCACGGATCTGCTGAAAAAGGTCTTCGGCGGCTGACAGCTTGCCTGCCTCAGCCCCACGGCCGGTCTTATGGCCGGGGGCTGGCGTGTAT
>JBFIHZ010000195.1:0-7511 GCA_041601535.1 Lysobacterales bacterium
AGGCGGCGCTGCGCAAATGTTCGTCCAGCATGCCCTGTTGCTGCAGCCAGCGGGCAACTGCCCCGAGCTCATCACGGTAATGCCGCCAGTAATTGAGTGACGCGGTGTGCACCGGCTGCCGCACCTGGCTGGCACTGGCGGTGTGCACCCAGCGGCGGTTGCGGTGGGGTTGCAGCATGCGTGCGTCAAACGGCAGGCCAATATGATCTGCCATGCCATGCGCCACGGCCTGCAGATTCTGCACCAGGCCGGTGTAATCCACCGTCAGGATGTCATCCGCGTAAATCCCCTGCCAGTGCCTTAACAGGCGGATATGTCCCAGGTACACCCGGGCCGTGTGTTGCAGCGAGTGGCTGAATGCCTGGCCGCCGGAGAAGTCCTGGAAATAGCACGACAGAATGGTATCCAGCGGGTGGCGCAGACACCACAGGATGCGGCTGGCGGGAAACAGTTGCTTGATCAGGCCAACGCGCTCGAAGTTACGCGGCGCCTTATCGGTAAAGCACCGGTAGTCGGTTGGCTGCCCGGGCAGACCGCGCAGGTAGGCCTGCCGCAAACCGGCCAGGTCGGCACCGCCGCCATCAGCGCCGGCCAGATCGAGTGCGTTTTCGATATATTCCATGCTGGCCCGCTCGCCGCCGCCCCAGACGTCGGGATGGGCACTGATCACCTGCTCGCACAAAGTTGTGCCCGAGCGCGGCATGCCAACGATAAACACCAACTGGCTGCCCGGCGAATCCACCGAGGCAGCACCGATTTGGCCAGCGAGAGGCCTGGCTGCATCATCCTGCCCGACGATGCGCTCCACCCGGCTTTCCCAGGCGTCAATGTCAAACGGGTTCTGCCGGGCGCGCCCGTTGTTGGCGCGCTGATAATGGCGGAACGCTGTGGCGTGGTCACCGTTTTGCCGGGCCGCATCGGCCAGCGCGAATTCGGCGATCAGGCGCTGATCCTCTGACTCGGATTGAGACGCGACGTGCTCCAGGCGCTGCATCAGGGTGTCCTGCGCCCCCCTTGCGGGGTCGAGGCTGCCCAGCAGGGCCAGCCCACGCGCATCATCCGGAGCCTGATGCAGCAGCGCCTCAAGGCATTCCACCGCCCGAGGCTGGTCGCCGGCCTGCGATGCCAGTTCGCTGAGCAGAACCCAGGCTTCAGCCAGCCGCGGTTCACGTTCGACACAGCCTTGTGCCACGCTCTGTGCCTGTTGCAGGTCACCCAGGTGAAGATGAACGCGTGCCAGATGATACTGGTAAGCGGCGTTGTCGGGTTGCCGCTGGCAGGCGGCGTCAGCGTACTGCAGCGCATCATCGCGCCAGCCCAGCGCCAGTGCGACCCGCGCGGCATGGTGCTGCAAGGCGGCATCTTCCGGTTGCAGCCGCAGCGCGGACTGCAGGCATTGCATGGCTGCCAGCAGCTGGCCCTGGGCCGCACGGGCGAGCGCTTTGAGGTTCAGAATGGCAGCGTTTTGCTGCTTGTCGGAAATTTCCTCCAACAGCCGGTCACACAGCGCCACGGCGTTTTCGTGGTCGCCGCGCCGCCAGGCCTCGGTGGCTTGCCGGAAACGTGTCTCAGCGGGCGTCATGGAGGCGGGTCTGCATGGACTTTACCCTCGGCAGTGGCAACAGACACACAGCCACGCGGGGGCAAGCGGCTGGCACAAGGTACTGGAATGGCGAGAACAGCCGCGTAACCGTCCGTGCCCGACGGCAGCTGCAGGGCTGAACGCTTGCTTCAGCGTAACATCTGGCAGGCGTTTGCCACCGCATCAGCCAGCACGTCCATTTCTTCGCAAGTGTTGTACAGGCCCAGTGAGGCACGCGCGGTGGCTGGCACGTCGAAAAACTGCATTACCGGCATGGCGCAATGGTGACCGGTGCGAATGGCCACACCAAAATGGTCCACGATGGTGCCGAGATCATGCGGGTGGGCACCTTCCAGCGTAAAACTCAACACGCTGGCTTTGTTCCGGGCCGTTCCGATAATGCGCAAACCCTCTATCGCGGAAAGCTTGCGCGTGCCGTATTCCAGCACCTGTTGTTCGTGCTCGGCGATGGCCTGCATGCCCAGACTCTGCAGGTATTCCACCGCAGCGCCCAGACCCACGCCACCGGCGATATTGGGCGTGCCGGCTTCAAATTTTGCCGGCAGTTCGTTGTACTCGGTTTTCTCGAAGGTAACGGTGCGTATCATTTCGCCGCCACCCTGCCAGGGTGGCATGTCTTCCAGCAACTGTTCCCGCGCCCACAACGCGCCAATACCGGTGGGACCATACATTTTGTGGCCAGACAGGCAGAAGAAATCACAGCCCAGCGCCTGCACGTCCACCTGGGTATGGGGCATGGCTTGCGCGCCGTCCACCAGCACCGGTATGGCAAAAGTTTTGGCCATTGCGCAAATCTGCTGCACCGGGTTAATGCTGCCCAGCGCATTGGAGACATGCACCAGCGCCAGCAGTTTCACCCGCTCGGACAACATGGCCTTGAGTTCGTCCAGCAGTAACTCGCCGCGGGCATTGATCGGCGCCACCCGCAAGCTGGCACCGGTCTGTTCGCACAGCATTTGCCACGGCACGATGTTGGAGTGGTGTTCCATGTGGGTGATGATGATTTCATCGCCCGGACCCAACCGCGAACGTCCCCAGGACTGGGCCACCAGGTTTACCGACTCGGTGGTGCCGCGGGTAAAAATAACCTCGCGCTCGGAACGGGCATTGATAAAGCCGGCCAAGGTGCGCCGCGCCGATTCATACAGGTCAGTGGCTTCCTGGCTCAGACTGTGTACGCCGCGATGCACATTGGCGTTGTGCTCGCGGTAAAACCGGTCGGTGGCTTCGATCACCGCCAGCGGCCGCTGGCTGGATGCGGCGGTATCCAGGTAGACCAGTGGCTTGCCGTGGACCTGGCGGGCCAGAATGGGGAAATCCTGCCGTACACGTTGCACATCCAACGGCGCGTTGGCTGCCACGCCGCTGATGAGGCCGCTTGACGGCTCTGCTGTGGCTTGCGGAATCCGGTTCATGTCAAAGATCTCCTGCGGCTTTCAGGCCCATGGCCTGCAAGGCCTCATCCAGCAACTGGCCGATGCGTTCAGCCCACTGCTTGTCCTCGAGCCGTCCGGTAACCTCATGGCAGAACGCGGCCGTGAGCATGCGTCGTGCAAGGTCTTCGGAAAGGCCTCTTGAACGCAGGTAAAACACCGCCTTTTCATCCAGTTGGCCCACCGTGGCACCGTGGCTGGCCTCCACTTCATCGGCATAAATTTCCAGTTCCGGCTTGGTATCCATTTCCGCCAGATCAGATAACAACAGGTTGGCATTGGATTGCCGTACGCTGCTGCCATCGGCACCGGGACGGATGATGGCTTTGCCGTTCCATACGCCACGGCTGTGGCCGCCGAGCACGCCGCGGAAAAACTGTTCGCTGCTGCAACCCGGCGAGACATGGTCGATTTTCACATGGTGGTCAACGTGCCTTTCACCGTCGGTAACAAATGCCGCGCTGACATCGGCATGCGCGCCCGGCCCCAGCAGACGGCTGGAAATATCATGACGCACCAGCCCGCCGGACAGCTCAAAGCCCGCGTAACGGTACTGGCTGCCCGCTTGCTGTGCCAGGTCGGTGAAGGTCAATAGCACATTTTCTGCTCCATCACGTTGCACCCGCACGTGCGACAATTCCGCACCATCACCCAGCTCGGCCTGCCACAGCAAATTCATGGCCTGGCCGGCCACCGCGCTGTCACCGAATTGTTCTGCCTGGAACTGTTCCAGCAAACGCAATCGTGCACCAGGTTCCAGCACCAGCAACACGCGCACATTGGCCAGCTGCGCCGCAGTCTGCCCGGCTGACTGCCATACCGCCAGGCAGGTGCCGGCATCCACTCCGGCCGCCACGCGAATGACCAGCGCGGTATCCATTGCGGCGGTATTCAGTGCCGCGAAAGCCTGCTGCCGGCCCCGTACATCAACCCGCTCCAGCATATCGCGCAATACCCTGGCGTGTGCTTTATCGGCGTGTTGCAATGACTCCTGCAGAGTCTGAATGCTGACACCGGCAGGCAGCGCCTGTGGCCGCAGCGCCCAATGACCGGCACGGTAACTGAAACCGGGGGCATCCATCGGCCACATGGGCTCAATGGGCGCCTCAGCCTGGTCCGCTGGCCGGTCGCCGGGCGGGATCATGTCCGCAGCCAGTTGCTCCAGGCGCCGCAGCGAGGTGTACTTCCAGGCCTCGTCCCGATTACCCGGCAGCCCGGACTGCAAAAAATGCTGCTGGGCAACCTGCCGCATCGCGTCCAGCCATTCCGGCCCGCCAGCGGCCAATTCCGCGGGCCGCGAGGCAACCAGCCGGTCAGCCAGGCCGGCAGTGCGAATGTCAGGCGAAATATTCATGATTCACCCGCCCCTCACGCACCGGGACGCTGACCGCTGGCCGCGTCGACACTGGCGATGCCACCCTGTTCCAGCCAGGTATAGCCCTGCTGTTCTAGCTGAACCGCCAGCTCGGCATCGCCGCTGGCCGCGATTTTGCCATCTGCCAGCACATGCACCTGATCGGGCACGATGTACTCCAGCAGGCGCTGATAATGCGTTACCACGATCAGCGAACGGTCTTCGCTGCGCAAGCGGTTAACTCCTTCCGCCACCAGCCGCAGGGCATCAATATCCAGCCCTGAATCGGTCTCATCCAGCACCGCCAGCGAAGGCTCCAGTACCGCCATCTGGAAAATTTCGTTGCGCTTTTTTTCACCGCCGGAAAACCCTTCATTGACCGCCCGGTGCAGCAGGTTGTCGCTGATGTGCAGGATTTCCAGCTTGTCTTTCACCAGTCGCAAAAATTCCATGGAATCGAGTTCGGGCTGGCCGCGGTACTTGCGCTGGGCATTCAGCGCGGCGCGCAGGAAATAGGTGTTGTTCACGCCCGGAATTTCCACCGGGTACTGAAACGCCAGGAACACGCCTTCGCAGGCGCGGTCTTCCGGTGACAGTTCCAGCAGGTTTTTACCCTGGTACAGCACTTCGCCCTGGGTCACCTCATAGCCGTCACGCCCGGCAATCACGTTGCCGAGCGTGCTTTTGCCCGAGCCATTGGGCCCCATGATGGCGTGCACTTCGCCGGCTTTCACTTCCAGGTTGATGCCTTTCAATATGGCTTTGCCACCAACCGATGCGTGCAGATTCCTGATACTTAACATGCTTGTCATATTCCAATCCGATAATGGTTCAACAGGACGTAATGAGCAGGCCACGGATGGCCGGGTTTTAGCCCACTGCGCCTTCAAGGCTGACTTCCAGCAGGGCTTTTGCTTCTACCGCAAATTCCATCGGAAGCTCCTTGAATACCTGTTTGCAAAAACCGTCCACAATCATGGACACCGCGTCTTCTTCAGCGATGCCGCGTTGCAGGCAGTAAAACAACTGGTCTTCTCCAATGCGCGAGGTGGTGGCCTCGTGCTCCACCTTGGCCGAGGCATTTCCCACTTCAATGTAGGGGAAGGTATGAGCACCACAGCCTTTGCCGATCAGCATGGAGTCACACTGGGTAAAATTGCGTGCATTGGCGGCCTTGCGGTCGATCTTGACCAGGCCGCGATAGGCATTCTGGCCCTTGCCGGCCGAAATGCCCTTGGAAATGATGGTGCTGCGGGTGTCACGGCCGAGGTGAATCATCTTGGTGCCGGTATCCGCCTGCTGGTAATTATTGGTCAGCGCCACGGAGTAGAATTCACCCACCGAACCCTCGCCGCGCAGCACGCAGGACGGGTATTTCCAGGTAATGGCTGAACCGGTTTCCACCTGGGTCCAGGAAATGCGCGAACGGTCACCACGGCATTCGCCGCGCTTGGTGACAAAATTGTAAATGCCACCCACGCCGTTTTCATCGCCGGGATACCAGTTCTGCACGGTGGAGTACTTGATCTTGGCATCATCCAGCGCCACCAGTTCCACCACCGCGGCATGCAGCTGGTTTTCATCCCGCATCGGCGCGGTACAGCCTTCCAGGTAGCTCACGCTGCTGCTTTCTTCAGCCACGATCAGGGTGCGCTCGAACTGGCCCGTTTCGGCCGCATTGATGCGGAAATAGGTCGACAGTTCCATCGGGCAGCTCACGCCTTTGGGTATGAATACGAAACTGCCGTCCGAGAACACCGCCGAGTTCAGCGCGGCGAAGAAATTGTCACGTGCCGGCACCACCGTGCCAAGGTACTGCCGCACCAGCTCCGGGTGGTCTTTCACTGCTTCGGAAAACGAACAGAAAATCACCCCGGCCTTTTTCAGCTCGGCACGGAAGGTGGTGCCCACCGAAACCGAGTCAAACACCGCGTCGACCGCCACGCCGGCCAGACGTGCGCGCTCGTGCAGCGGAACGCCCAGCTTGTCGTAGGTTTCCAGCAACTTGGGGTCCACCTCGTCCAGGCTTTGCGGCCGGTCCGCATCCGATTTGGGCGCGGAAAAATACGAAATGGCCTGGAAGTCGATCGGATCGATATTCAGGTGAGCCCACCGTGGCCGTGGCATTTTCAGCCAGTGCCGGTAAGCTTTCAGGCGCCATTCCAGCAACCATTCCGGCTCCTGTTTGCGCGCCGAGATCCACCGTACCGTGTCCTCGTTCAGGCCCGGCGGTACCGTTTCCGACTCGATGTCGGTAACGAAACCATGCCGGTATTTCTGCTGCACGAAGTGATCAACAGACGATTCACTTGGCTTGCTTGTCTCTATGGAACTCATCTCAACCCAATTTCCTTCACACCGAATTAAAGGTGGCTATGTGCAATGCCCCGGAGTTACGCGCCAGCGGCGTGGACATTTCCGCCAGGCTGACGTCTTCCAGGGCGCGCGCCACGGCCACGCTGATGCGTTGCCAGTTGCTGCGCAGGTTACAACTGCTTTCCTGGTGACACAGGCCGGGCTCGACGCTGCACTCGGTCATGGCAATCGGACCCTCGATGGCGGCAATAACCTCCGCCACGCTGATATCCCCGGCTGGCCGCTCCACCCGGTAGCCGCCGCTGGCGCCACGATACGAACGCACCAGGTTGGCACCGGCCAGCAGCTTCAAGACTTTGCTGGCAGTGGGCACCTCCACGTGGATGCGTTCGGCCAGCGCATGCGCGCTGAGCGTCTCACACTCACGCGTCAGTTCCACCATCAGCAGAATCGCGTAGTCGGTCATTTTTGATATTCGCAGCATGTCGTTACCGGTTAATTTGAGCCTGACGGCCCCTGACAGCCCCCTGATAGCCTCTTACCAGTTAAATAGTACCACATTGGTCCTGTTTCAAGCTTCAATCAACGGTGCAATCTGCGGCGTGGATGATGCAAAATGGCGCCGATGATGGAAACCTGCCTCCGATGACTACCCAGGTAACGCCCCCGCCCGCCGATGACCGGCTGCGGCAGGCACTGGTCTGGGCCAACAGCAAACTGCCACGGCCCGTGCAGCGCGTCAGCCCGGTTTCGGGCGATGCCAGTTTCCGCCGCTATTTCCGCCTGCACACCGATGATGCGCCGC
>JBFIHZ010000196.1:0-7491 GCA_041601535.1 Lysobacterales bacterium
ACCAACAGGAAAGAACGGGACGCATTACCGGCGCAAGCCGGCCTTTCTGGCGGCAATAACTCAGGCCGCTGACCAGGCGGCGGAGCGCTTTTTCAAGGATCTCTGGCCATACCACGACATCACGGCCACCAGCGCGATGCTGACAATAGCGCCCCCCACCAGGATGATGGATTTCATTCCGTCAGGGTGTTGTTCAGACTGCATCATGGCAATGCCCCCCAGCCACCCCAGGTAAACATGCGCAGCAGCAATCGGCAGAAAGCCCAGCATACTGGCCAGCAAATAGGTACGTAATGGCATGGCGGTTGTGCCGAAACCATAGCCTTTCAATGCGGCGGGAACAAACGGATTGATACGTACCAGAAACACCATCTTGAATGGCTCGGCTTCAACCAGCTCCATTATTTGCTGGGCCAAGGGGAACTGTTTTACTTTTTTCATCACCCAGTCCCGTGCGAAATGCCGCGCGATCTCGAACGTTGCGAGAAATGCAGTGAACGCAGAAATAAGCACCACCGCCAGCGCGACGGGATAAGAGAAAATGATGCCAGCACCTACATTAAGCGGTGTGCGCGGCACACCCACGACCGCTGCCACCACGTAAATGGCCCAAAAGATCACCGGCCCCCAAAAACCGAGCTGTGAAACATAGTCTGTAAGTGAGCGGGCCCAGTCCAGAACTGGCAGCAGTTCCCAGGCCAGCCATAGTATGACGGCGGCTGCAAACAGGGAGCCGAAGTATTTCCAGGCGGGTTTACGATGGACATTGCTCATGAAACACCTCCACAAAACAAAAGTTTTTCCCGGCTGGATGAAAGGCTCATGGACCTGGCCCTACCTGCGCTCGCGGTCGTTGATCAGAACGGTCAGCACCAGGCCAACCCCCAGCAAGCCCGCTGCCAGGAAACACACCATGGCAAAAGCGGGATAGCCCCACAGGGTGGCCTCGGTTTCAATCCGCATCAGCATGGCCGCACCCACGATTAATGCCGCCACGATCAGGCCTACCGTCACGCGGTTGGCAATTTTCTGCATATTGGCGGCAAAGCGGGTCTCGTCAAACGCATCGACTTTTACCGTCAGACGGTTTTCAGCCAGAGATGACAGGATCTGCGAAACCTGCCGCGGCATTTCCCGTACCTGGCTGTTGATTTCCAACAGGTTGGAGATCACCGCTGAAGGTTTGAGCTGATCCCGGGCACGCTGCTGTACCAACTCTCCCAGGTGGTTGTGGACGATCTCCCGCACCTCGAGATCCGGGGCCAGCGCCAGCGACAGGTGTTCCAGGTTCAGCAGGGTCTTGCCCAGCAGGACGACTTCTGGTGGCGGGCGCAGCCCGTGGCGCCCACTGATCTGGGTAAGCTGCAGCATCAACAGCCCCTCGCTGACCTTGCCTTTACTGGCCGTGTATTCGGAAACCAGTTGGGACACGCTGCGAATCAGGCCGCTGCGATCGAAGTCTTCGAGTTGCTTGCCCATTTGTATGGCGCGTTCCGCCGCTTCATCGCCGCGTCCATCAACAATATTCAACACCAGGCTCAGCATGTGTTCCTGCATGCGCGGGCTCAGGTGGGTCACCATGCCGAGGTCCAGAATCACCAGCCGGCCATCATCGGTCAGCAACACGTTTCCGGGGTGTGGATCTACGTGGACAAATCCGTGGACAAACAACTGGTCAAGATATCCCTGGGTCAGCTGGGTGGCGAGTGCCGCACCATCTTCCTCGATCCGGCTGACACCGGAACGATTGGGAATCTTGGTGCCCGGGATGTATTCCATGGTCAGCACCCGCCGGCCGGTCAGGTCCATTACCGGCCGCGGCACCACCAGCAAGGGGTAGGGCTGCAGCAATTCAGCCAGCGTCTCAAGGTTTCCCGCCTCCGCCTCGTAATCCAGTTCACGCGTAACGGACCTGCGTAATTGCGTAATCCAGTCGGCAAAACCCACCTGTCTGCCGGTTTCACTGAACCGGTCGGCCTGTAAGGCCAGTTGATCAAGCACGGCGAGATCATTGGCGACCGAAACATCCACGTCGGGACGCTGTACTTTCACCGCCACCCGGGTACCGTCGCGCAGGCATGCCTGGTGCACCTGCCCCAGCGAGGCAGCCGCCAAAGGTTTCTCATCAAATTCCGAAAATGCCTTGGTCAGGCGCACGCCCAGATCACGCTCAATGATGTCACGCACAATCTCAAAGCCGATGGGCTCGCAGCCATCCTGCATCTTGCTCAGGGCTTCGATGTAGGCGGGCTGGATCAGGTCGGGCCGGGTGGAAAGTGATTGGCCGATCTTGATGAACGCAGGCCCCATGGCTTCCAGATCATTTACCAGATCTTCCGGGGTGCCTGCCGCTATCGGCTCTTCCTCAATCGAGTTGCCGATCAGCTGGCTCAGGTGTTCTTCAGATTTGAACACTCCGGCATTGCGATACTTCCAGGCAAACCGCGCAACTTCAGCGTAACGCGCCATGGAATGTTGGGATGAATTACTCATTTAACCCCCGGTCAGAACCGTTGCGGATCGATTTCCGAACCTGGCCCGCCCCGGCAGGGGCAGGCCAGTTGACAGTCCGGCATGCCTCAGACTTTTCGTTTGAGGAACAGGACCAGGGCCACGACCAGGCCAACAACAAACAGAATCCACGCAATGTTGGTGGCCGCGCCGGCGATACCGGTAAAGCCAAGTACGGCGGCGATAATGGCGATGACCAGAAATACCAATGCCCAATGCAACATAATCTTCACTCCTCTTGTGCGGTTGATCAGCATGTCGATGCCACGGAGCGGGCCCGGTGTGTTTACCTGCGCCGCCAAATGGCTGATCGACTCCTGTAGTGCAAGATGCCGGAACAGAAGCGACCGCAAACTCATCGGTTGGGCCGCACGGCCTGCTTTCAGCATCATCAGGTTTAGCAATGCAATATAAGTGCCAAATGAGTGGGTTCTTCCCGGAACAAGCAGTACCAGTGCTTTCGGGCATCACATTGGTTTCTTGCCATGGCGATTGAGCTGCCCACGGGCTGATCTCGCGGTATTAATTACAAGCGCCAGGAAAGAGTTGCAACAAACGCCGGCGCGCGGACCCGGCCGCGACACGCATGGATTGGCTTGCCAACCGGCCATGTCCGCAGCAGGTATCCGGCATCACAGCCTGGCGTGCGGGTGCCAGCCCAGGCCACTTGGCGAACTTATTTTGCCTGTCGAATCGGCCCCGCAAGCGGCTATACTGGCTCGGCCCCCATTCCACAGGAAAACTCCATGGTGACCCACCCGCCGTTACGTCCAGCCAGTGTGTATGCCTTGCCACTTATTGCGGCGCTGATGTTAACGGCCTGCGGCGCCGATCCCGACGACCAGAAGCCCGCTGCCGAAACCACAACCGAGTCTGAAGTTGCCGGCATGGGCAGCGAGGATCATGCTGCCGCTGCGGCGCGGACGGTTACGGAACTGGCCGATGAATACGTCAGCGGCTATTTCGACATGTTTCCGGAAAAGGCCCTGGGCGCGGGCGCGGAAGATCCGGACCCCGACCGGCTGACCGACCCATCACTGGATAACCTGGCCCGCTGGCGCATACGGCAACAGGAGCTGCTGGCCCGGCTGGACGAGGTAGACGTGGCGGCCATTACCAATCCCGCGGCGGTGCTGACCGCAAATTTTTTACGTAACCAGCTCGAATCGGCGCGCGACCTGGCCGTGTGCCGCACCGAGCTGATGGAAGTCAGCCCGACCTGGACCGGCTGGATGGCAGGCTTTACCGAACTGGCCGGCCAGCTGCCGTTTGATACCGAGCAACAACGCTCAGATGCACTGCAGCGCCTGGCGCAGATCGCGGATTATCTTGACACCGAAATCATCAACCTGCGCGAAGGCATTGAACTGGGCTACACCGCGCCAAAAAACAGCGCGCAGGCACTGAACGGCCTGCTGGACGCGTTCCTGGACCTGCCGCCGGAGGAAACGCCGTTTGTGCTCGCCACGCAGGATCAGGACATCGGCTACCAGCAGAAAATGACCACACTGGTGCAGCAGCAGATCATGCCTGCGATGCAGCGCTACCGTGACTTCCTGGTGCGGGAGTACATCCCGGCTGCGCGCGAGTCGGTGGGCATCGACGGCAATCCGGACGGCGCCGCCTGCTACCAGGCGTCGGTGCGTGCCTGGGCCACGGTGGATATGACTCCGCAGGAAATTCATCAGGTCGGCCTGCAGCAGATGGACCGCATCCTCGCCGAAATCAGCGAAATCGGGGCCCGCAGTTTTGCGGAAAACGACCCGATCGCCTTGCTGAAAAAAGTCAGGGCCGAGCCGCAATTCCTGTTCGGCTCGCGTGAAGAAATGGTGCGCTATGCCGAAGCCGCACTGGCCCGTGCCGAGCCGCTGTTACCGCAGTGGTTCGGCCGCGTACCAAAAGCGCCGGTTATTGTGGAACCCTACCCGGCATACCAGGAAAAATCGGCGCCCCTCGGACAGGCTGTACCTGCCTCCGCCGATGGCACTCGCCCGGGCAAATACCTGATCAACACCTACCAGGCAGAAACACAAAGCAAGGTCGGCCTGGAAGCCACGGCCTTCCATGAAGCCTACCCCGGTCATCACACGCAGTTCACCATCGCCCAGGAACGCACTGACCTGCATCCGATTTCCCGCTACTTCTATCTGTCAGGCTTCGGTGAAGGCTGGGCCCTGTACACCGAACGGCTGGCGGACGAAATGGGCTTGTACAGTTCCGACCTGGACCGTCTGGGCATGCTGTCCAACGAGGCCTGGCGAGCTGCCCGCCTGGTGGTGGACTCCGGCATGCACGGCCTGGGCTGGTCACGCCAACAGGCACTGGATTATCTCAATGCCCACAATGCGTCGACGCTTGCACTGAATGCAGCCGAAATCGACCGCTACATCGCGGTGCCGGGACAGGCCACGTCGTACCTGCTCGGCGCGCTGGAAATCCGCCGCTTGCGTGAGCACGCGCAGGCCATGCTGGGCGAGCAGTTTGATATTCGCGCTTTCCACGACCTGGTGCTGGAAGACGGAGCCATGCCTTTGTCCCAGCTCGGCCCCAAGGTGGACAGATGGATTGATTCTGTGCGGACTGAACAGCCAAACCAGTAGCAACCAGATTGCCCTGCAGCGCGGCTCGGTTACTTATGGTGTCAATGCCGGTACCATTGGAACCCCGTCATCACCGCTGTCTGCCGTTAAACATGCACCGAACACTATTGCTTTTGATATGTCTTTGCGGGTATTCGCTCGTTGCCGCGCAGCAACTGCCCGCCGCTGCTCCCAGCGGCATCCTGATCGACCCGGCCACGGATCGGGCCCGGCTGGAAGCCTATAACGGCAGCACGGCGGCGAACCGGGTGACACCCGCCATCTGGCGCCAGGCGATTTTTCAACTGCGCCACGCTTCTGACAGCGGGCTGGGATGGAACCCGGCACGGCAGGTGGCCGATGAGTCGCTGCGGCAAGCGCCACGCGGCACCATCCCGCTGGGTCTGGTGTGGGCACGCTATGACCGTCTGCAAGCCGACAGAGGGACGCGCAGCCAGGAAGTTTTCGCTTTTACCCCGCTGCGCCCGGTCACTTACCACGGGGCGCAGACCACATTTACCCTGCCCGCCTCCAGTCTGTTGAGCCATGCGGCTGTGCCGATTATTGGCCTGCAACTGGATGCCGGTGACGGGCGCGGATTCCAGCCTTTTGATGCGACAGCAGGTTACCGCGTGAGTTATGCCACCACCGGCAGCAAAACCCTGCAACTGCGGGCCACGCTGGCTGACGGCTCCAGCCGGCTGGCCGTGTCCGAACTGTATGTGCGTCAACTGGCCACGCCGGAACCAACGCAGACCTGGTCCATCACCGCCAGCCAGACGTATGAGGGCCAGGCGGGTAGCGGCCAGGCTTACCTGTACCTGGCCGACGGGCACGCGCAGCTGACCAACCCGCTGGTGGTAGTGGAGGGTTTCGACATCGACAATTCCATGGACTGGCCGGTGCTGTATGACCTGCTCAACCGGCAAAACCTGCTGGAAGACCTGCGCGCCGGCGGCCACGACCTGGTGGTGCTGGACTTTACCGAGGCGGTGGATCCCATTCAACGCAATGCCTTCGTCCTGACGGAGTTGCTGCAACAGGTCAATGCGGTCGCGCCAGCCGGGCAGTCGAATGTACTGGTCGGTGCAAGCATGGGCGGTCTGGTGGCCCGCTATGCCCTGTTGTGGATGGAACAGCAGAATATCCCCCACCAGGCCCGCTCTTTCATTTCATTTGATTCCCCGCACTCGGGTGCCAATATTCCACTCGGCCTGCAGGAATGGGTGGCGCTGTTCGCCGGGGAGGCGGAGGAGGCCGAGTATCTCGCATCCCGGCTGAATGCGCCGGCTGCCAGGCAAATGCTGCTGTACCACCTGGAAAGCACCGTAGGAACCACCGCTGCAGCCGATCCGCTGATGGCCGCGCTGAACGCCGAACTTTCATCGATGGGAAACTGGCCGCAGCAAACCCGGCGGGTTTCGATCATCAACGGCAGCAGTTCCCAGGCGGACCAGGGCTTCGACGCCGGTGATCAGCTGATCATTTATGAATACCGCAGTTTCCTGGTGGATATTGACGGCGATGTCTGGGCCGTGCCGGATGGCGGCAGCCAGCTGATCTTCGATGGGCGCATCGACCCCCTGGTTGGCTCCAGCAGCAGCAAGCAGGTCACCATCGCCGGTACCCTGCCATGGGACAGTTCGCCGGGAGGCTCACGCAACTCCATGCAGCAACTGGCGGATTCTACGGCACCCTATGGGGATATCGTGGCCACCCATGACAGCCACAGCTTTATCCCGACCGTCAGCGCCCTGGCGCTGAACAGCAATGATCCGTTTTACGATGTGGCCGGCGATCAAAACCTGTTGCAGAACACGCCGTTTCAGCAGGTGTATTTTCCCGTCGCCAACCAGGAGCACATTGATATCAACCCGGAAAACAAGCTCTGGTTCGTTGGTGAAATTCCCGCCGGCATCCACGTATCGCCCATCAGTGGCGACACCACCGAAGGCGGCGGCACAGCCACCTTTACCATAGCGGCCCTGTCCCCACCAACTGCTCCGGTGACCATACCCCTGAGCAGCAGCGATCCGGGTGAAGGCTCGGTGACCCCGCAGGTGGTGCTGCCCGCCGGCACCACCGCGGCGCAGCTGATAACGGTGACCGGGCTGGATGATGCAGATAGCGACGGTAACCAGCCCTACCTGATTGTTACCGGCAGCGCCAGCAGCGCGGACAAGGCCTATGCAGGACGAAACCCATCAGACGTAGCCGTAATCAACCGTGATGACGATCATGACATTATCCTGATGGACGGGTTTGAGTCAGAATTGTAAGGTCCGTGCTCGCGAGAGGCTACGCGCCCGCTTGGGTCGCTCCCGCTGTGGCTGATCTTGCTTTGGCTGAGCCTGCTGCGGGTTTGATGGTCGGTCGGCCTGGCCAGGGCCAAGGTTCGACG
>JBFIHZ010000197.1:0-7481 GCA_041601535.1 Lysobacterales bacterium
ACGATGAACGGTTTCCGCCAGCGCGTACTGGCCGGCGAGCAGCTGGTGGGCAGCCTGGTGACACTGAATTCTCCGGAAGTGGTGGAAATCCTGTGCCTGGCCGGATTTGACTGGTTGTTCCTGGATGCCGAACACGCACCGCTGGATCCGTCCGACCTGCAAATGCTGTTGCAGGCGGCCGGCAGTGTGCCGTGCCTGGTGCGGGTGCCGGCCACCGATGAGGTATGGATCAAGAAAGCGCTGGATGCCGGAGCGGCCGGCATCATCGTGCCACAGGTCAACAGTGCCGAGCAGGCGCAGCAGGTGGTTAGCTGGTGCCGCTATCCGCCGCAGGGCCGCCGTGGCATTGGACTGTCACGGGCGCATGCCTATGGCTTCAATCACGCCGGCTACGTGGACACCGCCAACGACCATGTCACCGTGGTGGTACAGGCCGAACACGTGGATGCGGTGGCGGGCATCGAACAGATCTGCAAGGTCGAGGGCATTGATGCCGTGCTGATTGGCCCGTCTGACCTGGCTGCCAGCCTGGGCGTCACCGGCCAGTTATCGCACCCGCGCGTGCTGGAGAGCATCGAAACCGTAGCCGCAGCCTGCCGCGCTGCCGATACCCGGCTGGGTCTGTTCTCGGTGTCACCCGAGGTGTTGCTGAACTACTCCAGGTCAGGGTTCAGCCTGATGGCTGTCGGCGTGGATGTGTTATTCCTGGGCACAGCCGCCAGCGAGGCGGTTGCGGCGATGAAACAGCCCGCAAGCAAGCCGCAGGCCAAGGCAAAAGGCGGCTGATATGTTGCACCACGTTTCCTTTGGCGTAAACGATATCCGCCAGGCCAGAAAGTTCTACGACCAGACGCTGGCCTGCCTGGGCTATCAACGGGTTTGGGACGCTCCGGGCAGCGCCAGCGAGCCGGCCGCGGCCGGCTATGGGGTGGAGGAAGGCGAAGACCTGTTCGCCATCAAGCAGAAACCGGGCAGCAAGCCGCCGGGTGCCGGCTTTCATCTGGCTTTTTCCGCGCCCAGCCGCCAGGCGGTACTGGCCTTTTACCGCGCCGCGCTGGAGAACGGCGGAAGCTCCATGGGGGAACCCGGCTTGCGCCCGCACTACGGGCCGGATTATTTCGCCGCGTTTGTCACCGACCCGGACGGCCATCTGCTTGAAGCGGTATGTATCGGACCGGCGTAAACCTGTTGCTGGCCAGCTTGACGGGGCTGTGGTGCCTGGTCGGCTCCCTGGCCGTTAAAGCCGATACGCTGAACGTTGCCGTTGCGAGCAATTTCCAGGCCCCGATGCAGGCCCTGGCCGAACGCTTCGGGCAGGACAGCGGTCATCGGCTCGTATTGATGGCGGGATCGACCGGCAAGCACTACGCGCAGATCATCAACGGTGCTCCGGTGGACCTGTTTTTCGCCGCCGATGACACGCGGCCGCCACGGCTGGAAGCAGAAGGGTATGCCGTGCCTGGCAGTTGCTTTACCTATGCGCTGGGCCGGCTGGTGCTGTGGAGCCGGCAAACCGGTTTGGTTGATGCCCGTGGCGAGGTACTGGGCAGCGATGACTTCACCCATCTGGCCATTGCCAACCCCGCCTTGGCGCCTTACGGCGCTGCGGCGCAGGCGGTACTGGAAGCCCGCGGACTGTGGCAGCAGATTCAAGCACGGCTGGTGCGTGGTGAAAACATCGCCCAGACCTACCAGTTCGTGTTCAGCGGCAGCGCGGAGCTGGGTTTTATCGCGGCATCCCAACTCTTCGCCGACGGCAGTCCGCAAGGATCCTGGTGGGTCGTGCCTGCCGGGCTGCATGCACCCATAAGGCAACAGGCAGTCATAGTGCGGGATGGCACGGCTGCGCGGCAATTCATGCAGTTTGTGCAGAGCCCGGCGGCACATGCCATCATCCGCGCCTATGGCTACGAGCTGCCGTGATGAGACAGGCCGATACATCCCGCCCGGTTTGCCCCGAACAGGTGCCCCATGGCGCTTAGCCCGGCCGATCTCACTGCCTTTTTCCTGACGCTGAAACTGGCGCTGATCACCACGCTTATCCTGCTGCTGCTGGGCACCCCACTGGCCTGGTGGCTGGCGCGCACGCGCTGGCGGTATCGTTACATACTCGAAGCGGTGGTCGCGCTGCCGCTGGTGCTGCCGCCGACCGTGCTGGGGTTTTACCTGTTGCTGATGCTGGGTCCGAACGGGCCGCTGGGCGCATTGATGACCGCCCTGGGCGGACATTCACTGGCATTTACCTTCAGCGGGCTGGTGATCGGTTCGGTCATTTACTCCATGCCGTTCGTGGTGCAGCCCTTGCAGGATGCGTTCCGCGCCGCGGGCCGCAGACCCCAGGAGGTGGCCGCCACCCTGCGGGCATCGCCACTGGACCGGTTTTTCAGTGTCAGCCTGCCGCTGGCCCGGCCGGGATTTATCACCGCCGCAGTGCTGGGTTTTGCCCATACCCTGGGTGAGTTCGGCGTGGTGCTGATGATAGGCGGCAATATTCCCGGTGCCACACGGGTCGCTTCCATTGCCATTTACGACCACGTGGAAAGCCTGCAGTATGGGCAGGCGCACTGGCTGTCGGGCCTGTTGCTGGCGGTATCCTTCGCCCTGTTACTGACCGTCTACGCACTGAACGGCCGTGTGCGGGTGCTGAAAACATGAGCATACGGGCACATTTTCATTCCCGCCTGGGCGGATTCGAACTGGCGGCAGACCTGGATGTACCGGCCCAGGGCATTACGGCCCTGTTCGGCCCTTCCGGCTGTGGCAAAACCACGCTGCTGCGCGCCATGGCTGGCCTGGATTATCACCGCGGTGGCGAGCTCAGCGTGGCTGGCGACCAGTGGCAGGGCCCGGGGCATTTTCTCAAACCGCATCAGCGGCCGGTGGGTCTGGTATTTCAGGAAGCCAGCCTGTTCCCCCACCTGGATGTGCGCGGCAATATCGAATATGGCTACCGGCGTGTGCCGGCGCAAGACCGCCGGGTGCAGGTGGAGCAGCTTATCGAATTGCTGGACCTGCCTGCCCTGTTGCCGCGCAAAACCGACACACTGTCCGGTGGTGAGCGCCAGCGGGTGGCGATGGCACGCGCTTTGGCGGTCAGTCCGCGCCTCTTGCTGCTGGACGAACCCCTGGCGTCGCTGGACCTGAGCCGCAAACGGGATATCCTGCCCTACATTGAACGGTTCCAGCGCGAACTGGATATTCCGGTGATTTACGTCAGCCATGCGCCGGAAGAGGTGGCCCGGCTGGCCCATCACCTGGTGCTGATGGACCACGGCCACATCAGCGCGGCGGGCCCGATAGAACAATTACTGACCCGGCTGGATCTGCCACTGGCGCATGAGCTGGACGCCACCTCCATCATCCGGGCCACCGTGGCGCGCCATGATGACCAGTATCAGCTCAGTGTGCTGGACTTTCCCGCCGGCGAATTTATCGTGCCGCGCGTGCCGCTGGACACCGGCCAGCCGGTACGCGTGCAGCTGGCAGCGCGCGATATCAGCCTGACGCTGGAGCGACAGCAGGACACCAGTATTCTGAACATTTTTCCGGCCACGGTGGACGCGATCAGCGCGGATGGCGGAGCCCAACAGACGGTTCGTCTGCTGGCCGGCGAGGTGCCGCTGCTGGCGCGCATCACGCGCAAATCCGCGGCCGCGCTCGGCTTGCAGCCAGGCAAGCAGTTGTATGTTCAGGCGAAAAGCGTGGCCGTGCTGGCATGAATTCTGTGACCCTGCCCCGACATGTCTTAAAGCGCAATTTCTTGACAGGAGTGATCGATCCGTGAATACCGTAACGCCCTCCCCTGCAAAGGAGGCCTTCCCACTAAGCGGGGGATGCACCTGCGGCCAGCTACGCTACGCGCTGGACAGCAGGCCGTTGTTTGTGCATTGCTGCCATTGCCGCTGGTGTCAGCGCGAAAGCGGCGGTGCCTTTGCCATCAACGCGATGATTGAATCCAGCCGGGTGCGGGTGACCAGCGGGGAAACCCGGCGCACCACCCTGCCGAGCAACAGCGGCAAGGGCCAGATCGTGGTGCGCTGCCCGCAGTGCTGCATCACTGTATGGAGCCATTATGCCGGGGCCGGGGAACGGATCAGTTTCGTCCGCGTGGGCAGCCTGGACCAGCCCGATGCACTGCCACCGGATATCCACATCTTCACCGCCTCAAAACAAGCCTGGGTGATCCTGCCGGAAGATACCCCTGCGGTAGACGAGTACTACCAGAGTTCCCGTTACTGGCCGGAGGAAAGCCTGCGGCGCTATGCGGCGCTGAAGCAGGCCACGGAGTGAATTGCTTATGGCATGGTTGATCCTGTTGCTGGCCGGCCTGTTCGAGGTGGCGTGGGCCGTGGGGCTAAAATACAGTGAGGGCTTCAGCCGCCCGTGGATCAGTGCCGGCACGCTGCTGGCCATGGCCATCAGTGTCTGGTTGCTGGGCTTGGCGATGAAAAGCCTGCCATTGGGGACCAGCTATGCGGTGTGGGTAGGGGTTGGGGCACTGGGCACGGTGATTCTGGGCATTGTGCTGTTTCACGAACCGGCCTCGGCCTTGAGACTCATCAGCGCAGGCCTGATACTGGCTGGTATTATCGGCCTGAAGCTGGCCGGTGCCTGAACCAACGCCGCCATGCCGTTGGAACGGGCGGCGCGCTGCAGCCATGGCGGCACTCCACCAGCGGCTTGGCCCGTAAACAGAGGGAGTATCAGGAAATGATCGAATCAATTGCGGCATCCATCGTACTGGTGTTCGGCCTGACCATTGCGCTGCTTTGTGTTTACGGCGTGTTTTCACCGCAGCGCCTGATGCAAAACGTAATGACCATCTGGAACCGCCGCGATGGCATGGTGATGGCCGTGCTGGTGCGGCTGTTGCTGGGGCTGAACCTGCTGTTTGCCGCCGCCGGCTCGCGCTATCCCACCGCGCTGCTGGTGCTTGGCGCATTGACCATTTTTGCCGCCGCAGTCTTGCTGCTGCTGGGCCGGCAACGGGTGGACCGCCTGATTGACTGGGCTGGCTCACTGTCCAGCCTGTGGCTACGCCTGTGGTTGTTGCTGGGCCTGGGCTTTGCAGTTTTTCTGGTGCATGCGGTGACCTGATGATACGAATGAACCACCAAACCGGCACCCAACCTTCGCTTCCCTGGCCGGCAGGCAAAACCAGGCCGCGTGGCCATGCCATCGTGCTGACTGTGTTTATGGGGCTGCTGACTGCCATGTGCGCCGCTCAGCTTCTGGCGCAGGACCGCCCGCGGGCACGTGACCTGGGCATTCCGTTTGAAGGCGTCAGCGGACCTTTGAATGCGATTACCGATGTTGCCGGGGTAGAAGTGGGACACAGCACGGTGGTGCACGGGGATGGCCCGCTGGTGACCGGCCAGGGCCCGGCGCGCACCGGCGTTACCGTGGTCTTTCCGCTGGGCAAAGCAGAAATGGCAGGCGTGGCCGCCGGCCATTTCACTTTTAACGGCGATGGCGAGATGACCGGCAGCCGTTTTGTTGATGAATTCGGCGAATTGCATGGCCCCATTGCACTGACCAATACCCTGAGCGTGGGCACCGTGCACGCCGCGGTGATCGAATGGAACCGGCAGCATGTGACGCTGGAGGACGAGTTGTACTCGCGCGGCCTGCCGCTGGTGGCGGAAACCTGGGACGGTTTTGTCAACGATATTTATGGCCAGCACGTCAAGGCACAGCATGTGTTCCAGGCACTGGACAGTGCCGCTTCCGGTGCGGTGGCGGAAGGCAACGTGGGTGGTGGCACCGGCATGCGCACATTCCAGTTTTCCGGCGGTATCGGCACGGCTTCGCGCCGGGTGGATACCGGCTTTGGAACCTACACCCTGGGGGTGCTGGTGCAATCCAATTTTGGTGTGCGTTCCGAGCTGCGCATTGCCGGTGCGGCGGTTGGCCAGGCGATCAGCGACCTGATGCCTGAATACGGCGATGCGGCTGAGGCCGAAGGCCATTCCATCGTGGTCCTCATCGCCACCGATGCACCGCTGATTCCGACCCAGCTCAGGCGCCTGGCCCGGCGTGCCAGCCTGGGGCTGGGACGGGTGGGCAGCCACGGCCACAGTGGGTCCGGTGATATTTTCCTGGCCTTTTCCACCGCCAACCGCATGACGGCCTACTGGGGCAAGGACATCAACCGGCTCAGCATGCTGCCCGACATGGACGCGCTGTTCGCCGCCACGGTGCAGGCCACCGAAGAGGCCATTATCAACGCCCTGGTGGCGGGACGGAACATGAGCGGCATCAACGGCAATACCATGTACGCCCTGCCCCACGACCGCGTACAGCATATTCTGCGGCAACAACAGGTCATCCGCCGCGAGGAAGCCGGCCCATCATGAGCGTGCGTGTTGTTGCCGATTTCTTCAGCGATGCGGATCGTGCCGACCAGGATCTGGCCGCGCACGGACTGCACCGGGTGGTCTACGATGTGCCGCCGGTAAAGAACACCGCCCACTGGCATGAATTTTCCACCCGCATTTACATCCTTGCGGGCGAGTTGAATATTACCGATTGCGCCAGCGGTGAAACGGTGCGTGCCGGTCCCGGCGCGCTGGTGGAGGTGCCCGCACGGGTGTTACATGCCGAGTACTCACCACAGGGATATAAAATCATTGCCGGTCTGTCGGTGCACCCGGACCACCTGAGCCCGCCGGTGGACCGCAGCCCGGAGTTACTGCAGAAATCCCGGGGGGAGGTCCGGCCATGAACCGGCTGGGCAAACTGTTCTTGAAAGGCCTGGCGGTGGTGATCCCGGTGGGCATTACGCTGGCCATCTTGTGGTGGCTGGCCAAAAGTTCCGAGCAGTTACTCAGCCCGGTGCTGGTGACATTCCTGCCCACCGGCTGGTACGTGCCCGGCATGGGCGTGATTTCCGCCGCGGCCATTACCGTACTGATCGGACTGCTGTCCCATGTGTTGATTTTCCAGAAGCTGTTTTCCTACGGTGAAGCGCTGTTGAACCGGCTGCCGCTGGTGAAAACCATTTACTCCGCCATCAAGGATTTTATCGATTACCTCAGCCCCGGTAACCGCGATGCGATGAGCAAGGTGGTGCTGGTGCGCATACCCGGGCAGGATTTTGAGCAGCTCGGCTTCGTCACACGCGAAGACTTCAGTGGTCTGCCGCTGCAACTGAGCGTGGATGAGCCGGTGGCGGTCTACCTGCCCATGAGTTATCAGATCGGCGGCTATACCCTGTTTTTGCCGCGTTCCTGCCTGACGCCGGTGGACCTGACGTTTGAACAGGGCATGAAACTGGTGCTCACCGGTGGCGTCACCCGCAATGGCGATACGCCGCGGCCAGGAACCACGGAAAACGAAACCGCCAATCTTTGAACAGCCGGCTGTGTAACCGGGAGGACAACTGCATGACACACCCACCGCAATGCAACCCGGGCTCAAGCGTGCAATTTCGCCTTGGGCTGACCTGCTGGGTCAGCTGCCTGTTGCTGTGCAGCCTGGCC
>JBFIHZ010000198.1:0-7472 GCA_041601535.1 Lysobacterales bacterium
CGGTCGGCGATATTGCGCCCACCCACCACACCGACCAGGTCATCCACCGCAAACAACTTGTTGTGCATGCGCTGGTTAAAACGCCGAAAACAACACGCCACCGCGCTGATCCAGTCTCGCCGGGCCATTTTGGCCTTGTTGAACGACGGGTTGTAGAAGCGGATTTCAAAATTGCTGTGAGCCAGTGTCAGGTTGACCAGGTATTTCAGGTCCGACACGCTGAACATCTGGTCCAGCAACAGCCGCACTTTCACACCACGCCGTGCGGCATTGAGCAATTCGTTGAGGAACAGTTCACCGGTATCATCTTTGCGCAGGATGAAGTTCTGCACCTCGATATTCCGACGCGCCGCGCGGATCAGGTGTAGTCGAACTTTCAGGGCATCTTCGCCCACCTCAAGCAGGGTCACGTGATGGCGGTCTTGCGCAATAGCAGTGGCGGCGAACTGCAACAGCGGGGAATTTTCACTGCACCGGTCCGGCTTTTCGGGCTTGCAGCTCAGTGCCTGCTGGCGTGCCAGCGCCACCCGCTGATCAACCTGCTCTACCCTCCAGGCCGACAGTGAGCAACCAGACAGGAGCGCCAGGCACAGCAGCATCAAGCCAAAACGTGACACGGCAAAGTGGGCCAAAAGGCTGGTTGGGCGGAGCTGCGGCAGAATCACGAATTCACTGCACCGGCATCAGCTGATAACAGGAAATGTTCAGCTCAGGCTGCCGCGCCGCCACCGCGCCGACAAAATCATCGGTTGGATTAACCAGTGCCAGCGACCAGGCTTCAGCTTCATCATCATCCATCGCCAGCACCCGGGGCGGCAGATCGGGGTTCATTTCCAGTGTGAAACGGCATAACTGGTTGGCGATGCCCAGACCGGAGGCCTTCACCACCGCCTCGTTGCATGACCAGGCGCGCAAGAACGCTTCATCCAGGCGTTGTGGTCCAAGGGCCTTAAGAGCTGCAAACTCATCGGCACTGAAGTACCGCTCGGCCAGGCGCAAGGCGCTGCGGGCACGGCGCGAGGAGGGTTCGAGATCAACACCCAGCGGGCAGGTGGTTGAAATACCAATCAACAGGCGATCCTCGCTTTTCGCCATGCTGAAATGCAGCGACACGTCATGCACGGAAGTATCCAGCACCGGTTTGCCCCGGTTGCTGCGATTCACCACCACATCTTTGCCCGCCAGGCCCAGATAGGCTCCCAACAGCAGGCGCAGATAAAAACGACGCAGCAAACGCAGTTGACGGGCACCAGGGTGCTGCTCCTCTGCCGCCTGAGGGTCTCCGCCCAGTGCGCGTTGCAGGGTCCCACCCAGCTGACCCAGGTGCAGATACCACAGATGCACCTCGTTCTCAGCAGGTAGCGGCATCTCCAACACAGGCATGTGCCTGAGTTTGAATGCCTCAGGCAGAATCCGTTTCTGTTTGCTTTCGCATTCCACGTCCACACTGTTTCCTGGCTGACCTTGCGGGCGGCTTGCCGCCCGGCTGCCCCGATCAGTCTAGCCTAAGCCTGCGCTGGTTTGAATCGGCGCGCGCGTGCCCGCCCGCTGAATCGTCCGTTGCACAGGCTGAATCGGCACCGGCCCTTGATCACAGCGGCGTTCGGCTATACCTTAGGACGGTTACCAGCCTTACGTACCCTCTTCATGATCTTCAAAAACGTTGTTATTCAGGCCATTACTGCCGTAGAGCCGCCTATTCGCGTCACTTCGCGAGAACTTTCCGAACGCCTGGCGCCCACATTGAAGCGCCTGGGCATTCGCACTGACTTGCTGGAGGAGCTTTCCGGCATCGTGGCGCGCCGGTTTTGGAAAAACGGCACGCTGCCTTCTGATGCAGCCACGCTGGCCGCGGAAAAAGTATTGGCTGATACCCAGCTGGACCGCAGCCGCATTGGCGTAATCATTAATACTTCGGTGTGCCGCGATTACCTCGAGCCCTCCACCGCCTGCATCGTGCACGGCAACCTGGGCCTGAGTGAGGAGTGCATGAATTTCGACGTGGGCAACGCCTGTCTGGCGTTCCTCAACGGTATGGACATCGCGGCACGCATGATAGAACGCGAAGAAATTGACTACGCCCTGATCGTCGATGGCGAATCCAGCGGCCCCATTACCGAGGCGACCATTGAGCGCATGCTGGGCCCGGACATAGACGAAAAGCAGTTTCGTGCCGAGTTCGCCTCCCTGACCCTGGGTTCAGGAGCAGCAGCCATGATCATGGCACGCCGTGAACTGGCGCCGCAGGGCCACAGCTACGTCGGCAGCGTGTCGCGCTCCGCCACCGAGTTCAACCAGTTGTGCCGCGGTCAGATGGACCAGATGGTCACCGAAACCAAGATTCTGTTGAGCGAAGGCCTGAAACTGGCCGCCAAAACGTTTAATGCCGCGCGTATCGCGCTGGGTTGGGTTGTCAGTGAACTCGACCAGTTCGTCATTCACCAGGTAAGCAAGGTGCATACCGAATCACTGGTGCAAATGCTCGGACTGGACCCGAAGAAAGTGCATGCCATCTACCCGGAAATGGGCAATATCGGCCCGGCTTCCGTGCCCATCGTGCTGGCCCGGGCACTGGAAAACGGCAAAATCAACAAAGGTGACCGTGTGGCGTTGCTGGGTATCGGTTCCGGTCTGAACTGTTCCATGGCGGAAATCGTGTGGTAATGCGGTAGAGTTTACGGTCAAGCAGCGGCCACCACCGCTCCGCCTGCAACCCTGAACCTTAACCACCGGCAGAGCCATCATCTACCAGCCTCCCCGACATCTCTACCCTTTCACCAGCCACTGGCTGGAGCGGGGCGGGCATCGTCTGCATTACCTGGATGAAGGCCCGTGCGACGCCCCGCCGGTGCTGATGCTGCATGGCAACCCCACCTGGTCGTTTTACTACCGCAACCTGGTGCTGGCGCTGCGCGAAACACACCGTTGCATCGTGCCCGATCACATCGGCTGCGGGCTTTCCGACAAGCCTCCCTTGAGCGCCTATCCGTACCGGCTGGAAAACCGGCTGGAGGACCTGGCAGCGCTGATCAGCCAGCTGGACCTGGATCAGCCCCTGTCACTGGTGATGCATGACTGGGGCGGCATGATCGGTATGGCCTGGGCGGTGGCGCACCCCCAACAGGTTGAACGGCTGGTGATCATGAACACCGCGGCCTTTCCGCTGCCGGCGGAAAAACGCCTGCCAGCGGCGCTGGCATTGGCACGTGACAGCAAACTGGGTGCCTGGCTGGTGCTGCACTGCAACGCCTTTGCCGCCAGCGCGGCCCGCGTCGGCTTCAAGCAACCGGTCAGCCGGCAGGTGCGCAAAGCCTATGCCGCACCCTATGATTCGCCGGCAAACCGTATTGCCACATTGCGCTTTGTACAGGATATTCCGCTGTGTGAGGCAGATCCGGGTTTTGACATTCTGCTCAATACCGCGGAGCATTTAAGCCGCTTCAGCGATTCTCCCTGCCTGATAGCCTGGGGAGAAAAGGATTTTGTATTCGACCGGGCCTTCCTGGCGAAGTGGCTGGAAATCTATCCGCAGGCAGAAGTTCACCGCTTTGCCGATTGCGGCCACTATATACTTGAAGATGGCGGACCGGCACTGGTCGAAACAATCCGACAATTTATCGATATCAAGGATGATACGAGCCATGGACACAGCGGTGACTAAACCCTGGAACAGCGACACCACCAGTAATATCGCCGGCGCATTGGCCTGGCAAGCCAGCCAGCAACCACGCGCCACAGCCATTCATTACCCCGCCAGGCGTTCATTCAAAAGCAAAAAATACGCCTCTGTCAGCTATGCCGGGCTGGAAGAACTCAGCAACCAGTATGCCCATGGGCTGACCGCCTATGGCATCGGACCGGGCACCCGCACCGCCCTGATGGTGCCGCCGGGGCTGGAGTTTTTCGCTTTGTTTTTTGCCTTGTTCAAGGCCGGCGCGGTACCGGTGCTGATTGACCCGGGTATTGGCAAGGATGCGCTGAAACAGTGTCTCGACGAAGCCGCGCCGGAAGCCTTTATCGGTAGCACCAAGGCCCATTTGGCCCGCCGCTCGCTGGGCTGGGCCAAAGACTCATGCAGCTTGTTTGTCAGCGCGGCGCCCACCCTGGGGCTGGGCTTTCTGACCGGCGGTATCAGCCTGAAAAAACTGCGGCAAATGGGCGGCGAGTCCACCGAGCCTGTGCTGCACGCCGCCAAACCGGACGAAATGGCCGCCATCCTGTTCACCTCCGGCAGCACCGGCGCGCCCAAGGGCGTGGTCTACCGTCACCGCCATTTCGGCGCGCAGGTGGATATGCTGCGGCGGGCATTTGATATTGAAGCGGGTGAAGTCAGCCTGCCAACCTTCCCGCCATTTGCGCTGTTCGACCCGGCGCTGGGCATGACCACCGTGGTTCCGCAAATGGACCCGACCCGGCCAGCAGAGGTGGATGCAGAGCGGCTGGCCTGGGCCATAGATGAGTTCAAGGTCACCAATATATTCGGCTCGCCGGCCTTGCTGGACACCGTCAGCAGGTGGGCGGAACAAAACGGCAAACGCCTGTGGAGCGTACGGCGGGTGATCACCGCCGGCGCGGCGGTTCCCATCAGCACCATCCGGCGGATGGAAAACGCCCTGGCCAATGATGCGGAAATCCACACACCCTATGGCGCCACCGAGTGCCTGCCGGTGACCAGCATCGCCAACGAACAACTGAACGACCGCATCGCGGCCATGACCGAATCCGGCGAAGGTATTTGTGTCGGCTACCCGGTATCACCGAACCAGCTGCGGGTGATTGCCATCAGCGATAACGTATTCCGGGAACTGGCCGAAACCACTGAAATGCCACCCGGAATGCCGGGTGAAATCATCGTCTCCGGCCCCAGTTGCACCGACACCTACTGGCGGCGCCCTGGCGAGACCGAGCTGGCCAAGATCAAGGATGAGATGGGCAATATCTGGCACCGCATGGGCGATATCGGCATTATCGATGGTCAGGGCTGCCTGTGGTATTGCGGCCGTGCCTCGCAGCGCATAGAAACCGGGCAGGAAATCCTGTTCGCCGACCAGGCCGAAGGCATATTCAATCAGCACCCTGACGCGGTCCGCACCGCGCTGGTTGGTGTGGGCGCGCCGGGGCGGCAAATACCGGTATTGTGCGTTGAAGTAAAAGGCAAGCTGGCGCCGGTGGATTACGAGCGGGTGCATTTTGACCTGCTGCAACTGGCGCAGGCGCATGCGCTGACCCGCTCCGTGCGCACCGTGCTGTTTCACGATGGCTTTCCGGTGGATATCCGCCATAACTCGAAGATCCGACGTGAAGAACTGGCTGCCTGGGCCACGCGGAAAATGCAGGAGAAGGCATGACTCCCGCCGCCGTCCCATGCCGCTAGGTTCAATTAAAAATTCATCGGCGCAGGGTCCACAACGGACTTTATCCAATACGTACCTGGCAGGCGGCGCGTGAACGTGCTGGTAACCGGCGGGGCCGGCTTTCTTGGTTCTGCTGTCTGTAAACAGTTATTGCAGTTGGGCCACCAGGTGACTGCCTACCAGCGCAGCGATGCACCTGAGCTGGCGCAACTGGGAGTGCGCGTGATTCGCGGTGATATCTGCGACGCGCACGCACTGGCCGCCGCGGCCAGTGGCTGCAATGCCGTTATCCATACCGCCGGCAAAGCCGGGGTGTGGGGCAAATTTGACGATTATCAGCGCATCAACGTGGGCGGTACTGAAACTGTGTTGCAGGTTTGCCGGCAACACGCCATCCCTTACCTGGTGCACACCAGCTCACCCAGCATCGTGCAGGGGGGCCGCGATATCGAGGGCGGAGATGAAAGCCTGCCGGTCAATACACATTTTCTGGCGGCCTACCCGCAAACCAAGGCAGCGGCTGAGCAGCGTGTGCTGGCTGCCAACTGCCCGCAGCTGAAAACCACTGCACTGCGCCCACACCTGATCTGGGGCCCCGGTGATCCGCACATTCTGCCGCGGCTGGCGGCCAGGGTCAGAAACGGCAAGCTGGCCCTGCCCGGAGCGGACAAGCGCATCGACACGGTTTTTGTGGAAAACGCCGCGCTAGCCCATATCCTCGCCCTGAACGAACTGTGCGGCCAGGCTGCTGCAGCCGGCAAAGCCTACTTCATCAGTAATGATGAACCTTTGCCGCAAGGTGACATCATTCAGCGGCTGCTGCAGGCCATCGGGATCAGCGTGGTGATACGACCGGTGCCCGCTCTGCCCGCTCGCCTGGCCGGTGCGCTGTGCGAAGCCATCTGGCGCGTGTTGCCATTGTCTTCAGAACCGCCACTGACGCGCTTTTCCGCTGACCAGCTGACCACCGCCCACTGGTACGATATTTCCGCGGCACGCCGCGACCTGGCTTATGTCCCGCAGGTGTCCATCAGCGAAGGCCTGGCACGTCTGAAGCAGTACTCAACCTGAAGGGACCAGGCATGAAAACACCCATGAGGAAACACACCGGTGCCTGAGCTCGCCCTGCTGGCCATTGCCATGCTGATCACCGGCGTTGTGGCTGGCGTACTGGCGGGTTTGCTGGGTGTGGGCGGTGGCCTGGTCATCGTGCCGATGATGGAGTACGCACTGGGCATTATCGGGGTGGACGCCTCCATCCGCATGCACATCGCAGTGGCAACCTCGCTGGCCACCATCATTCCCACCTCCATCTCATCTGCACTGGCTCATTTCAGACGCCAGTCAGTGGATGTGGCGCTGGCCAAAAACTGGGCACTGTGGATATTTCTCGGCGCCCTGGGCGGCGCCTGGGTGGCCAGCCAGGTCCACAGCCGCACGCTGTCGGCGGTATTTGCCGTGGTGGCCCTGCTGGTGGCGGTCAAAATGATGCTGCCGCTGGATAACGTGCGTTTCAGCCACAGCGTGCCACGCGGCTGGCGTATTATCCCGGTGCCCACCTCGATCGGTTTTATTTCCACCATGATGGGTATTGGCGGTGGTTCGCTGACGGTGCCTTCACTGACCTTGCTGGGCGAGCCAATTCACCGTGCGGTGGGCACTTCAGCGCTGTTTGGACTGTTGATTGCCCTGCCCGGCACCCTGGGTTTTGTGGTTACCGGCTACGGCAACCCGCTGCTGCCGTTTGGCAATATCGGATTCGTCAGCCTGGTTGGCCTGGCACTGATCGCACCCACCACGGTATTGACGGCTCCGCTGGGCGCGCGGCTGGCCCATGCCATGCAAAAACGTCACCTGACCCTGCTGTTCGGCTCCTTCCTGTTACTGGTGGCGATACGCATGATCTACCGCACTGTCCAGGGTTGATGGACCCGTCCGGTCTTGATCAAAACTAGCTGGCATCATCATCGCTGCGCTTCAGCCGGTCCATCGGGCGGCCGCTGAGACGCCGCACCAGCCGCTCCAGCCAGCCATAATCCAGCAAGGCATGATCACTGGCGGACGCGTCACGGTAGAAGCCGCGGTACTTGTGCTTGACCCAGGCATTGATATCCAGCC
>JBFIHZ010000199.1:0-7425 GCA_041601535.1 Lysobacterales bacterium
AACCGTAAGCGGCGGTAAAGTAGCCATTACGGTCCTCGCTGGGCTTGACCGAATCGATCTTGATCGCACCCGCGTTGGTATTACGGCCAAACAGGGAGCCTTGCGGGCCCTTGAGAACTTCGACACGCTCGATATCGAACAGCGGCAAACTGCGAACCGTATTATTTTCCAGTGAAATCTCGTCAAAGATCATCGCCACCGGTTGGTTGGCGTTCACATCGAAATCAATATTGCCCAGTCCGCGCAGGTAAAAGCGGGGCTGGGTGCGGCCATTGGAAGTCTCGATATTCAGGCCAGGAACACGCGCCGCCAGTGCGCGTATATCCTGAGCGCCGTTGATGTATTCACTGACCATTTCGCCGGAAATCGCGGACACCGCCACCGGCACATCGGCCAGGGTCTGTTCACGTTTCTGGGCGGTAACCAGCACCTCTTCCAACATCAGGTCCTGCGCAAACAAGTTGGCCGCAACAACCATGCCGACCGTTAAAGAACAGAGAAACCTTATAAGCAGCTGACAACGCATTGTTCTGATCTCCGTATGGTATCGACGAGAGTATAGCGTTATCAGCGCATTAAAAGAATGTTAGAACCCCATTAAATGCGAACTGCAGATCGCAATATCCCGTTTCCGCCGCCGGCTCATGGCTTGTCCGGCGAGGCTGCGGGCTGGAGTGACGCGCAGCAAGGGTTTGACCGGGACCCGCCACTGTGCAAAGTGTTGATGGCTGTGCGGCAGGGTTTTCAGCTTGCCCTGCGGAACGCGCGGGGATGGCACGTCCCTGAGGGTTTTCGTTAAACTGTTTTGAATTCCAGCTCACGCCTGCCCGTTTGGGCAATCGTGCAGCACCCAGCACACAACGGATGATGCGCATGCAAATTGGATTTCCAGTTCCCGGGTTTTCCCCGACGTTTTCCGGAGCCTGTTTCTGCAACAGTGGCAAGACTTTTGGGGAATGCTGCGGCTCGCGCGCTGCCGACCGTGAACTTCCCGCCGGTGTGCAACTGTTTCCCGCCTTCCTGGACCCCGCCACCTGCCGCAAATGGGTGAGCCGGCTGGAAAAGCAGCCGCGCGAGGCGGCCACGGTGACCGATGTCAACCGCGATCCGAACCGCCCGCCGGTATCCTTCAAGGACTCTGGCCGGGTTTGCGACGATGTGAAACCCGGCGTACTGCGCAAGAAAGTCAATGACTGCGTCAAACAGGGGTTTGACCAGGCCGCTCAGGCCAGCGGCCAGCAAATGGCCTGGTTTGAAATGCCGCGCATACTCAGGTACGTGGCTGGCGGCTTCTATCACCGGCACGCCGACGCCTGCCAGGTCGTGCAGCCGGGTAATGCCTGGTACAAGGTGCGTGACCGCGACCTCAGCCTGCTGCTCTACCTCAATGAAGATTACACCGGTGGCGGGCTGAGTTTTGTGAATTTCAATTTCCATTTTCGTCCCAGGACCGGCGACTTGCTGGTTTTTCCGTCTGACAACCGCTATGAACACCGCGCCGAAAAAGTCACCTCAGGCCTGCGCTACGCCGTAGTGAGCTGGGCCGCATTCGCCAACTCACGCCGGGTATTCGCCGGACCGCCAAAGGATGCCGTTATGTGGCCGGGGTATAAAAAAAGCCCGGCCTGAAGCCGGGCTTTAAATAGGTTTTGGCACTTAATTGCCAAAGCTGCCGCTGATGGAAATGCTCAGTCCGGAGTCGTGACGTCCGTAGTGACGGCCATAGTGATCATAGCGATTGTCGTGATACCCGTGGCGGGCATAACGGATGGCACGGTCAAGATCGTCAAAAGCAAACTGCACATCGCGAAAATCGCGCCGCAGGTGACCGTTACGGCGCCCCACGTGACGCCCCATTATCTGGCCACGAACATGCATGAATTCATTCACCAGGTCCGCATAATCGCGCTGCAGGTGACGGAAGTTTCTGCCGCGTTCCACCTGGCGATTGAAATGCTTGGCAGCCCGCGACAGGCGCTTGGCATCTTTCACCGCATGACGGTCATATGAATCGTGTTTCATTTGCTTGTAGAAATGACGGGCCGCAGATTCCAGGCGGTCGGCCGCCCTTTCGACAGGGAAATAACCGCGGCGCTCATAGCCACCCCGGTCGTAACCATCATGGCCATATCCATACTGGCCGTAGCCACCACCAGCAAATGCCAGCCCGGTGCCTGCAAAAAACAGAATCAATGTTGTCAATAATGTACGCATAACAGTTTCCTCCAAAAGTCTTTCCAGCCGGGGCTGTTCACGGTGTCACCGCCTCCGGTTGTCAAGCCGCTCCTGTCAGTTACCTTCCGTGGCAAAGAGCGGCGGATCCTTCCCTGCGCAAACCGGTCGTTCCGGGGTTGTACTGGCTTGCGGGATTATGCTACGACAGGCATGCTGAACTGCCTCTGAACCCCGGCTTAACCGGGGCTGAACGGGCCGGGACCGTTCCCAGGGGCCGGTACACGACATTTGAATGGAGTAAGCAATGGCGATACCTGACTGTTTTTCGATTCGTGCTTGCTGGGTTGCGGGGCTGATCTGCCTGGCGCTCACCAGCCCGGCACCGGCTCTGGCCAGTGATTTTTTGCAACCGCTGGAAACCAGCACCGCGGCCGGCAGCGCCGAACCCCGTCTCAGCCGTGGTGCCGACGGCACACTGGTACTGAGCTGGCTGGAACCCGCCGGCAAAGCCACCCGGCTGCGCTATTCAAGGCTGGACGGAGCCGGCTGGAGTAAACCTGCAACGGTGGCAGAGGGCGATAACTGGTTCGTCAACTGGGCGGATTTTCCGTCGGTAGTGCCCATCTCGGATTCGCTTTGGGCGGCTCACTGGTTAAGCAAACGGCCGGGCGGCGTGTATGCCTATGATGTATCGGTATCACTGTCACGCGATGGCGGTAAAAGCTGGGGCGCACCAGTTACACCCCACCGCGACGGCACCGCCACCGAGCACGGTTTCGTCAGCCTGTTTCCGTGGCAGGACGGTGTCGGCATGGTGTGGCTGGACGGGCGCAACACCACCGCCGCAGGCTCGGATCACGCCCATGCAGCAGGCGGTGGTATGACCCTGCGGTCAGCCGTGATGTTAGCCGACGGCAGCCTGAGCGCTGAAACCGAAATGGATGACCTGGTATGTGACTGCTGTCAGACCGGGGTAGCCCTTGGCAGCGACGGCCCCATCGCGGTATATCGCAACCGCACAGACGGTGAGATCAGGGATATCTACCTGGCCCGCTCAGCAGGCGGCCAGTGGCAGGAAGAAATTGCCGTGGCCAATGACGGCTGGGAAATCGCCGGCTGCCCGGTCAATGGCCCGGCCATCGCGGCGGCGGGTGACCGGGTCGCGGTGGCCTGGTTCACCATGGCCCGGGACCTGCCAAAGGTGCGTTTTGCCTGGTCACACGATGCCGGCCGCAGTTTCGGTCCGGCCCTGGACATTGACCAGGACTCGCCCATGGGGCGTGTGGGCGTGACCTTACTGGCCAACGGCAGTGCGGCGGTCAGCTGGCTGGACAGCGACGAACAGAAGAAGGGCGCTATCAAGGTGAGAATCATCTCCCCTGACAATGTCCCCGGCGAGGAATACGTGATTGCGCCAAGCGCCACGACCCGGCCGGCAGGTTTTCCGCAAATAGCTGCCGATGGCAATAACCTGCTGATGGCCTGGACTGACGCATCGGGAGACGATACCCGGGTGCGCTCGGCCCGGATCATTCTGTCACCTTGATACCCCTGCCGATGGGTGGTGATGGCTGATGGCGCGGCCAGAAAGCACCGGTAAACCGTTCGTCAAGCCCATCCGGGCCGGCTGAATCACCCGGCCAGGCAGCGCTTCACTGCCGCGGCGCCTTCTTTCTGAATGTCCTGGTATTTTTGCCAAAAGGCTTGATCAACGGCCCGGGCGCGGCTGGATACCCCGGCCTTGCGGTAGCGGCTGAGTTGCCCCGGACCGCCGTTGTACATCCCATAGGTCGCGCGCGCCAAAGCATCGGGCGGGTCGGTAACTTCATGCTCGTTTTTGCGGATGGCGTAATCCACCAGGTAATGCACCAGGATTTCATTGCCGGCGCGGGCGTTATAAGCCACGTTGCTGAATATCTGGTCTAGGTCATAAACGCCACGCCAGACATGCGTGTTGATCTGCATCAGCCCCACCGAACCGGCCGACGAACGGATGGTCTGCACCTCGCCCTGATGATGCACATACTGGCGCCAGCAGGACTCCTGCCAGGCCGTGGCGCGCAGCAGGGCATCGTATACATCGGCATATTCAGCGGGTACCTTGGCCTTGTTACGCTCTTCCTGCGAAATGGCGTCCAGCAGTTTCTCCACGGTCTGCAGATAACGGTCAAGGTCCTTGCGTGCCGGTACCCAGCCGCTCAGCTGCTTGACCAGCTCAGGTGGAATCAGCGAGGCATAGGCGCTGGGTATCAGCCAGTCCAGCCAGCTGACGGCTGGCGCTTCATCTTCAAACTCCGGGTCCAGCCCCAACAGCTCACGCAGCTCCGGATCCACCGCGGTGTCATAGCGCAGTTCGTAGTCGCTCACACCGGGAATCAATACCCTGGCCAGATTGCGCAATGCGTGCTGATCCAGTTGGGTACCGAGGTGCGGGGCCATCAGGTCCAGCGCCTGCAGGGCATTGCCGGCACTGATAAAGCTGGCATAAGGCAGCGCCCGGCTGCCCGGCACAGCCAATTGCGTTTGTTCCAGCAAGGGCGCCAGCCGGCTCCAGGTTTTGATAAACAGCTCACGCACCGGGTCGCGTCCCCGTACGTCGCTGGCCAGCGCGGCGCGCAGGTCATGCCGCGCCTCGAGCAGGGTTTCTGCCAATGCGGCGTGCAGCTCCGGCCCGGCGGTTATCGCCATGGTTTTGATCATCCAGGTGGCAAACCCGTCCCAGGCCTGCCAGGCTGCATCCCATTCACGCAGTTCGTCCGGGTTCAGGGGCCGTTCTTTGGCGGGTTTCCAATCAGGCGGTGCATCCGGCACCTGCAGCGATAAAACCACCACCAGGGAGTCCGTTCTTGGGCTTACGCCGGACAGGCGCAGAGACGACAATGCACCGGCTTCAGCGCCGCGGGAATCCCCCGGCGTGGCCCGCACCAGGGAATCAAATACTTCACGGATACCCTGCAGGGCGGGCTCAATATCCACGCTGGCGGTCGCCAGCCGCGGATGCACGTAGTCGTTGATCCACGACTGTAAAAAGTCGGGGAACATGTCCTGCTGGTCCTCGGCCCGCAGCAGGGTGGAATCCACCACCCGGAACACCACGCTGGAACCCTCCGGCCCAACATGCGCGGACTGCAGGGTTTCAACCAGACCGTGCCAGGTTTTGGCCAGCCGGCAGCTGCTGCCCAGTGGCGTGCCGGTTTGCGCCTGCATGCGGGAGACGACACGCACCTGGCCACTGTCCAATCCACTGACCCTGGGCTCGGATAACACCAGCCAGTTACAGCGGGTGGCATCAGAGAATACTTCCCGGCTCTCACCCGGACCGTCAAACACGTGCTCCGTCAGCTCTTGCTGCACGATGCGATAATCCAGTTCCACCGGAATGCCGAGTTCACCCGCGCAAACCGCGGCTGAGCCCAGCACAGCTGCCAGCAGCCAGGACAGTACAACTACCCGCATGTGTTTCATCAATCTGGAGCCCCTGGTTTATTGGGTCTGTTTATGAGTGTAGAGCATTAAGACAGCAGCGGTGAGGCTGCGGTTCCAGCCACAAAACAGCGGCATCAGCGAGGGGTTCCTGTGGCCGCTGGTATTACCCGACGAACACCTGGCTCAATTGCAAACCGCTTGTCGGCAACAGCCGGGTTGATTGCGCTTGCGTTTGCGCAGTCAATAAAGGGCCGTTGAATAGCCGCTGAAAGATGCGTTCAGGAAGCCAGTTCCGCCAGGGTCTGTTGCAACCTTGCCACATTAACCGGCTTGATCATATGCTGGTCGAAGCCGGCTTCCAGGGCGGCCTTGCGGTCGCTGTCCTGGCCATAACCGGTGAGCGCGATCAGGGTACAACGATCGTGCCCGAAGCGTTCCTCGGCACGCAGCCGGCGAGCGACCTGGTATCCATCCATTTCCGGCAAGCCAATATCCAGCAACACCAGGTTGGGCTGGAACTCTTGCGCCACAGCCAGCGCGGTACGGCCGTCTGCTGCCACCCGGCAGCTATGGCCCCAAATACCGATCAGGGCAGACAGGGCCTTGGCGCTGTCGGCGTTATCCTCAACCAGCAATACACGAAATCCGCTTTTCGGCCTGGATTCATCCGCTGGAGCGGGCCGCTTTGCAGCAGCATCCGACCGTTCCGCGGTCAGGGGTAACCTGAGGATGAATTCGCTCCCCTGGCCCACACCCTCACTGTGCGCCTCCAGGCTGCCGCCGTGATTATCCACCAGTGACTTGGCCAGGGTGAGGCCAATACCCAGCCCGCCCTGCCTGCGCTCCAGCGAACGAGAGCCCTGTGCGAACGGTTCAAATATACTGTCCAGCACAGCAGGCTCTATACCCTCGCCGGTATCGATCACTTTCACCAAGGCGTTTTCTCCGTCGGCCGTGGCCGTCACCCGCACCCGTCCGCCTGATGGGGTGAATTTCAAGGCATTGGACAACAGATTGCCCAGCACCTGCAGCAGGCGGTCTTCATCACCCTGCACCCAAAGCCCGTCTGACTCGACTTCTGGCGGTTCAACCTCCACGCTAAAGTCCACCGCCCCGGATTCGGCAACGGCCTTGTTTGCTTCATGCAGATGCTGTACCAGCCGCACCAGGTTGACCGGCTCGTGACGCAAGTCCATTTTGCCGCGGCTGATGCGGGCCACGTTCAGCAGATCATCCACAATGCGTGACAAGTGCTGGCTTTGCCGCTCCAGCACCTCCATGCGCTCTTCACGCTGATCAGCATCCGAGGTCTGGCGAATCAGCTCCAGAGTAGTCACCAGCGCCGACAAGGGGTTGCGCAGCTCATGCGCCAGCATGGCGAGAAACTCGTTTTTGCGGCGATCGGCTTCCGCCAACTGCGCAGCACGCTGCTGCAGGGCCTGTTCCGCGTGCCAGCGGCTGATGGCGATCCCGGCCACATAACGGGCCATTTCGGTGATTTCTTCATCGTTCGGGCTGGGTAATCTGGGCATGTCGTAGTACATGGCTATCGAGCCCAGCACCTTGTTCTCAGCGGTAACAATGGGGTAGGACCAGCAGGCCCTCAAGCCATGGGTGAGCGCCAGTTCACGGTAATCCGCCCACAAGGGATCACTGGCAATATCCCCTACGATGACCGGACGGCCCAGGTATGCCGCGGTACCGCACGAACCCACGCTCGGCCCGACGGCAACGCCGTCAATCGCGTCGTTGTAAGCTTCGGGCAGCCGTGGTGCGGCACCCATGCGCAGCCGCTGCTCGCTGTCAAGAATCAGGATGGAGCCT
>JBFIHZ010000200.1:0-7405 GCA_041601535.1 Lysobacterales bacterium
ACATCCGTTGAAACCGGTCCGGTGCCGCGTTGGCGGCCACCGAAATCACCCCGCAGGCACCCCGCCGCATGGCTTGTAAACAGGTCGGGTCATCCCCGCTCAGCACCGTAAAGCCATCGCCGCACAAGCGTAATAGCTCCTCGACACGCTGCATTTGTCCAACCGCTTCTTTAACTCCAACGATACGCTCATGGCCGGCCAGTGCCTGTACCGTTTCCGGCAACATGTCCACTGCGGTGCGCGACGGCACATTGTACAGTATCAGCGGAATATTGCTGTGGTCCGCGATCGCGGTGAAATGGGCCAGCAGGCCGTGCTGGGTGGGACGGTTGTAATACGGCGTAACCACCAGCGCAGCGTCGGCACCGCCCGCTGCAGCCAGATGAGTCAGCGCCACTGCTTTTTCAGTACAGGCGCTGCCGGTACCGGCGATCACCGGCACCTGGCCGCTCACCTGGCCAATGGCCGTCGCCAGTAACTGCTCAAATTCGCCCGGCCTCAGGGTTGCCGATTCGCCGGTGGTGCCGGCAACTACCAGCCCGTCTGTCCCGGCATCCAGGTGCAGGGAAATAAGCTTTGACCAGGCACGAAAATCGATTTCGCCCGCCTCATCAAAAGGGGTAACCAATGCTACGATGCTGCCTTTAAACATGTTCTTAGATCTGCCGGAAGAGGCATGCATGGTACTTGCGGTAATACGGGCTGACAAGTATCCTGCAATTGCGCAGCAAATTCCTGACACCGGACCCGGAGTGCAATGATCAGCATCGGCAAGAAAGTTGCAAACTTCACCCTCCCCGCCACTGGCGACAAGACCCTGTCACTGCAAGATTTTAAAGACAAACACCTGGTTCTCTACTTTTATCCCAAGGACAACACACCCGGCTGCACCACCGAAGGTCAGGACTTTCGTGATGCCTGGCCGAAATTCGTCAAAGCCGGAGCCGCCATCCTCGGAGTTTCCCGCGACAGTGTCCGGGTGCACGAAGGCTTCAAGGCCAAACATGACTTTCCCTTTGACCTTTTGTCAGACGCCGACGAAACACTCTGCCGGCAATTTGACGTGATCCGCAAAAAGAAATTGTATGGCCGTGAATACATGGGTATAGACCGCAGCACCTTCCTGATCGACAAGCAGGGCATACTGCGCCAGGAATGGCGCAAAGTCCGTGTAAAAAGCCATGTTGATGAAGTCCTGCAGGCCGTCAAGGCGCTGCCAGCGTAATTCCCCCGCCCCAGCACAGCAAAAGGAACTGCCCATCGATGGGAAGTGAAAAGCGTTTATACATCCTTGATACCAACGTTCTGATGCACGACCCGACTTCCATGTTCCGCTTCGAGGAACACGATGTGTTCCTGCCGATGATGGTGCTCGAGGAACTGGACGCGGCCAAGAAGGGACTGTCAGAAGTGGCACGCAACGTCCGCCAGGTCAGCCGCTTTATCGGCGATATGATGCAACGCCAGAAAGTGGACCGGCTGGATGAAGGGCTGGACCTGATATTGCCGGAGGGCATTGAGCTGGCCGCTGGCAGCGGTAAATTGTATTTTCAGACCAGCATGCCGGACATTCACTCCAGCCTGCTGCGTGACGGATCCTTTGCCGACAACGAAATTCTCAGCACCGCTCTGGCCCTGCAAAACGCCGAGCCGCCGCGGGACATCGTGCTGGTGTCCAAGGACATCAATCTGCGCATCAAGGCCGCCATCCTCGGGGTGCCGGCCGAAGATTACTACAACGACCGTGCGCTGGACGACCTCAGCCTGCTGTACCGCGGCACCCGCAGCCATGCAGCCGACTTTTGGGATGAGTATCCGGAACTGGAATCCTGGAATGAAAACGGGCGCACCTGTTACCGCTTCAACCTGAAAGAAGAAAACGGCTGGTATCCAAACCAGTGCGTCACCATCGGTGATTCCGGCGGCGTGGAGGCCATAGTCAAGGGCCTCGACTCTGATTCGGTCCTGCTGCGCATGGTGGACGATTACTACGAAGGGCGCAAAAATGTCTGGGGCATTCATGCACGCAACCGCGAACAGAACTTTGCCCTCAATCTGTTGATGGACCCGGATGTGGATTTCGTCACGCTGATGGGCACAGCCGGTACCGGCAAGACGCTGCTCACGCTGGCTGCCGGACTTTCACAGGTAATGGATGACAAACGATACAGCGAAATCATCGTTACCCGCGCCACGGTCTCCATTGGCGAGGACATCGGTTACCTGCCCGGCACCGAAGAAGAAAAAATGACGCCGTGGATGGGTGCCCTGACCGATAACCTGGAAGTGCTGGCGCATCCGCAGGAAGGCGGCGAATGGGGCCGTGCCGCCACCAACGACCTGTTGGCCAGCCGGGTCAAGGTGCGGGCGCTGAACTTCATGCGCGGGCGCACTTTTCTCAACCGCTTTGTCATTATCGACGAAGCCCAGAACATCACGCCCAAGCAGATGAAAGCGCTGGTCACCCGTGCCGGCCCCGGCACCAAGATGGTATGCCTCGGCAACGTCGAGCAGATCGACACACCCTACCTGACCGAAACGACTTCGGGATTGACCTTCGCGGTGGACCGTTTCAAGGACTGGGCCCATGCCGGACACATCACGCTGCGCCGCGGCGAGCGCTCAAGGCTGGCTGACTTCGCTTCCGAGGCTTTGTGATGGCGCCGTGTCAGGATGTTCAACGCGCGGCCAGGCGCGCAACACAGCATTGACCAGTGTAGCCAGCGGAATGGCAAAAAAGATGCCCCAGAAACCCCACAGGCCACCGAAAACCAGGATGGCCAGGATTATGGCCACCGGGTGCAGGTTAACCACTTCCGAGAACAGCAAGGGTACCAGCACATTGCCATCCAGCGCCTGGATAATGGCGTAGACAAGCAGTATCTGGCCGAAATCCCAGCCCCAGCCGTATTGAAAAAAAGCCACCAGCGCTATCGGCAGGGTGGCCACGGCCGCGCCGATATAGGGAATCAATACCGAAAAGCCCACCAAAGTGGCGAGCAATTCAGGATACTGCAGCCCCATCAACACGAACGTCACGTAGGTTACCGCGCCAACGATGAAGATCTCCATCACCTTGCCGCGCACGTAATTGGCAATCTGCATTTCCGCTTCCGCCCAGACCCGCGCGACCAGTGAACGCTCGCGCGGCAAAAAGCCCACGAACCAGCTGATCATCAGTTCCTTGTCTTTCAGGAAAAAGAACACCAGCACCGGCACCAGTACGACCAGGATTACCAGCCCCAGCACCACCGCCAGTGAGGACAACGACAGGGTCAACAGCTGCTGGCCCACATTGGCCATCTCCTGCCCCAGGCTGGCAATCAACACCTGTACCTGTTCCTGCGACACCAGTTGCGGGTACTTGTCCGGCAATTGTTTCAGCAGCACCTGCCCCTGCTGCAGGTAACTGGGAAATTGCTGTACCAGCTGGGTCAGCTGCCGCGACACCCGCGGAATCACGCCCAGGATCAGGAATAACATCAGCGCCATGAACAGCAGGAACACGATCACCACGGCAGGCAGGCGGGGAAGACCGATACGTTGCAGCGCGCCGACCAGCGCCTCCAGCAAGTAGGCAATGACCAGACCCGCGAACAACGGTGCCAGCCACTTGCCCAGGCCAATGATGATGACGAAGCCTGCCAGCAGCACCACGCCCAGGATAACCACCTGGGGGTCGGAAAAAGAGCGCTTGAACCAGTTCTTCAGCAGTTCCAATGGTATTTACCTTGCCGTTTCCGGGACGCTTGGAGGGTAGCGGGTATGTTACGGAATCAGGTGAACCGGGAACAAGCCCCTGTGCTGGTTCAACCGCGAAGCTGACTCAGAAGCTCATGCTCCAGAATGCTTCGATTTCGAATTGCTGATCGAGATCTTCAGTGGTCACGCCAAGCACGCTGCCACCAAACGCGTATTCCGATGGCGCGTAGGCCGCGGCCAGGTTCAGGTGGCTGTTGCGGCCGGTGCGGCGTGAATAGCCCAGTGTCATCGCGCTGTTGGCCACATCACCCTTCAGTGTCTGGCTCAGCACCGACGAAGTCGGCGACGGTTGCGGACGCGTGCTGAGGTCTATATTCCATTGCTGTTTGTCACCATCCGACCAGGACCAGCCAACGGAATACACGGTGAGATCCTGCCAGTTGAAGCTGGGGCTGGTGGAGTCACCCAGCAGGGACAGGAAGCGATTGGGCAGGAATCGGCTGGGGAAGGCGTTGATGTCGCTGTACAGCACACGCTCGATGGCCACGCTGAAAGATGAGCGCTGGCTGGCCTGCATGGCCAGACCTACCCGCGCGCGGGCCGGGATGTCCAGGTCGGCCGGGTTGCTGAACACACCCCGCAGAGCATAGAACTCCTCCATGTCAATGCGCGACTGGAAGCCGGTTTCCAACGCCAGGCCTGCAAACAGTTCCTGCCGCAGTTCCAACCGCACGCCGGTGCCATAACCGCTTTCGGCAAACGGTGAATACCCACGGCCGCCAGCATAACCCTGCCCCGCTTCCGCAGTGCTTGCCGTCAGCATGCCAAGCGCGGAGGTACTGTAGCGCTGATAGGCAATCACCGCGGCCACGCCCAAAACGCCATTGTCGCCAATCTGCTGATCAAACCCGGGCGCAAACAGCTGGCGCTCAAAACGGTTGGCCTGCATCAGGCTGGCGGAACCGCCTTTCGCCTGCGGCGCGAAATACACGCCGGAAGACTGGAATTCGTAATTCATTTTCATGCGGGTGCGCGCTTCTGGCAGCAAACCGCTGGCGAAGTCCGGAAGAATCGCCACATCGGTGTATTGCAACCAGCTGACATGCACCGGCAAGGCATTGTCAGCCATCAGGTAAGACGGTGTGAGTTCCTGTGCCAGATACTCCTGCCAGGGACCCAATTCAAAGCCCAGAACATAGAAGGACGTCAGGCCGGTGCCCCCCGCCGCGAAGCCCGCCGCGGGCAAACCCATGCCCTGGGCACTGAGCGCACATGGCGTCAGACCGGCAAGGGTCAGCAACAGACTGGCAAATTTGGCTCGCACTCCGGGCACCTATACCACACTTATTGGCTTGATTAAGCGGGAAATATGGCAGGAATACAACACGCTGTCAATGGTATGGACCCGGTTTGCCCGGCAATCCCCCAACAGCCGGAGCGATCAATGCCAAGTTACTGATTTTATTTCAAACTGGGTGAACTCGATTTTGACATATCCAAACGGCACCAACTGCCGGTCAGCACCCGCCAGATGTACAGGCGTTGTATCGGCGCAACAAACGGTTCAGGCAGCCGTTGCAGTACTCTGGATACGCTCGATGATGGCATCGGTAAAGGTTTCCGTCTGCCCGTTGCCGCCCAGGTCCGGCGTCACCCGGTCGCCACTGCCAACTGCATCCACGATGGCCGCGCGCAATCGCGCCGCGCGCTGCGGCTGACCCAGGTGCGTCAGCATCATCGCGGCCGCCAGCATCAGCGCGCAGGGGTTGGCGATTTTCTTGCCGGCGATATCGGGAGCAGAGCCATGCACGGCTTCAAACATCGCCGCATCGCGCCCTATGTTGGCACCCGGTGCCAGACCCAGTCCGCCGATCAGGCCGGCACACAGGTCGGAAATAATGTCCCCGAACAGGTTGGTGGTAACGATCACATCGAACTGCTGCGGATCCATCACCAGCTTCATGCAGGTCGCATCGATAATCATTTCATCACATTCAATATCGGCGTACTCATCCGCCACATCGCGTGCGGCATCAAGGAACATGCCGGATACGGCCTTGAGGATATTGGCTTTGTGTACCAGTGTGACCTTGCGCCGCCCTTCCCGGCGGGCCAGGTCAAAGGCGTAGCGCACCACCCGCTCCGACCCTTTACGGGTAATGACCATCTTGGACTCGGCCCGGCTGCCGTCCTCGGATACCATGGCATCGGCGGCCAGGTAAGCGCCTTCGGTGTTCTCACGCACCGTGATGATATCCACGTCCTCGTATCGGGCGCGCGTACCAGGCATGGACAGCACCGGCCGCACATTGGCGTACAGGTCGAATGCCGTTCTCAGGGTCACGTTGATCGAGCGAAAGCCTTTGCCAACGGGTGTGGTCAACGGGCTTTTCAGCACCACGCGATTGCGGCGGATGGACTCCAGCGTGGTTTCAGGCAGCAAGTCCCCTTCATTTTCCAGTGCCTGCAGTCCGGCATCCACGTGTTCAAACTCAAGGCCGCAATCCAGCGCTTCCAGGGCGCGCAGAGTCGCATGCATGATTTCCGGCCCGATTCCATCACCCTTGATTACCGTAATCACCTGGCTCATTTTTTTTATCTCCTGTCGGGCCTGATAGCCTCGAAATGGCGACATATTATATACGAGTTACCGTGGGCGCCGGCGGCGCCCCACTTCGCCGCCCGCGGCATTTATTGCCGGCGGCACCCACAGCCACATGGATCAGATGCAGCTGACCGGCCGGGGAAGCCCGGCATAGCGGCAGGCCTGGGTAGCCGGGCCCTGTGGAAACAAGCGGTACAGGTAACGGCTGTTGCCTTTCTCCTGGCCCAGTTGTTCTGCCACCCTTCTGACCAGCGCACGCATCGGAGGTTCGATCTCGAAGCTGGCATGGTAGTCGCGGAATATTTGCAGTATGGCCCAATGATCGGCGGTTAGTTCAATACCATCCGCGCCGGCCATATGGCGGGCTACTGCATCCGTCCAGGCTGACGGGTCCAGCAGATAGCCTTTCTCATCCACCGGGATTGTCGTGCCGTCGGATAACTGCAGAACCTGTTGACTCATTGCCAGCTCAGAACCTGTTCGCTGTCACACACCAGGCCGACCAGGTCCGCCATGGTGATGCTCTCCGCGCCCGCCTGGCATGCCTGCTGTTGCAAACCATGCGCCAGCAGATCCTCAGACAGACACAGCAATCGCGGGCTGGCGTCGGCTGCAGCCGGCCCGGAACCCGCCGGTGAGCCGGGCCACAACAGCAGGTTAACGGCCTCACCCATCAGCACCATCACATCACCCGCTTGGCTGAAGCCCAGGCATTGCTGCCAGGCGTCCTGTCGGCAAGCCTGAATCAGGTGCAGGCAAAAAGGTCGTGGCGAGCTCATAACACCAGCACCTTGCCGCAGGCCTGCCAGTCGCGCCGCATCTCCGCCGGACTGGCGGTTTGCAATTCCAGCAGGCTGCCGTTGACCAGGCGCTGCTGCCATTCGGGCTCGGCAAAGGCGCATACCTCCGTCAGTTCAGGCAGGCTGGCCCAGCCACGGTAACCCGGCGGCAGTTGTGCCGCAGCAGGCTGCCGGACGGTTTGCAGCTGCAACACGGCCGGCCCGGCAAAATACAGGCGCAGGGGCTGCTGCAGGGCGGCCACCACCAGCGCCATATCGAGCTGGGAACGCGCTGAACGCTGCCGGTAAGGGCCGCTGC
>JBFIHZ010000201.1:0-7403 GCA_041601535.1 Lysobacterales bacterium
ATGCCGTCATTGCGAAGCTCACTTCCAACGCCGTGTATGAGCAAAATGAACGCACCTATTACAACGCCTATAACAAAATTATCGATACGCCACAGGACCTGACCCAGGACCTTGTTGTGCGGGTCGGCGATATGCTGAGTGTTATCGAATTCCTTGAGCAAGCGAGCTCAAGTCCGGATGCCCAGGAGTTGATCAAGCTGATGGACCTGACGACGGTTGGTGCTTTTGGAATGTCCTTTGGCGGACCCACATCGGCAGAGTTTTGTCGTGTCTATGGAAAATGCGTAGCCGCCGTGAACATGGATGGCAAGAACTGGGGCGCTATGCTCAGGGACCCTCTGGCCACACCCATGCTTTGGATAGCAGGAAATTATACGGATAATGAGCGATTTGATATTCCATACGGGATCAAACACTGGCGGGCTGACGCCTACCGTGTGTTCATACCGCATGCTTTGCACAGGGGTTTTACGGATGCGCCGTTTTTCTCACCGATTGGCAGCCCGCATCTGCTGGAGTTTCCGCACAATACAAGACCGCGCCCCGCCGCGACGAAGCTGCACCACATAAACAACGATGCACTCATTGGCTGGTTTGACCATTTCGCAAAAGGGAAGCCGCTCAACCTCGAAGCGCTTGAACAGTCTTATCCAGGTGTACGTGTTGAGAATAATGGCTTCTCCAGGTAAGGAGGTGGTCCCGGAGAAGCAAAGTTAAAGTAGTTCAGTACCCGTGGGGCCGGACCGGCCGGTTTTGATGAAGCACTTCGCAAACGCATCGCAGATGATGGCGGTCTGTTCCCGAGGAACGGCTTCCACTGTTTGAGATCGCCGCCTTTGACGCGGCTGAGTCGAGCCCCTGCGTCGCCGCTGTATTACTCAGGCCACTTTTTGCTTGCTCCACATCTGCGGCAAACACTGATGCAATACAGGGCGAGACATTCAGCTTCCCAATCCCAACGAAAGATTTGCCTGCGGTCAAGCGCGACCATGCATGTCGCATAGTCACCGACGGCAGACGATATCACCGACTGTTGTTCCAGGCTTGGTTGATTTCACGTAACTCAAGCCGTCTGTTCAACAGACCCCACACCCAGTGATTACGGGAAAACTTAAGTCAGGAATCACACGAATTGAATTGTCGTGTTATGCCTAAATACGTAGAGTGAAATTGAACCTCAGTCCAAAGGGAAACAGAAAGATGTCCGTCCATTCAAGACAAAATACTTTGCTAAATCGCAAAAAGCTTTATGGTGCAATTTCCGTGGCGATGCTGTGCGTTTGTAGTGCTTCAGCCATTGCCCAAACCGAAGACTCGGATGACGACGGTGACAAGAAACCGGTAACCAAGTATGAGGAAAGAGGTGTTATCGATGAAGTCATGGTTTCCGGCCGCCGGACCAATCAAAGCATTTCATCGATGCCGAATTCCGTTACGGTGATTGGTCTGGAGGACCTGGATCAACAGTTCATGATCAGCACCAGGATATCTGACTTACTGCAATTTTCGGTACCCGGAATTGCCGGCCAGGAAAACACCGTGCAGACACCTGCCCTGTTGCGTGGACGGACGGCACTTATCCTGGTTGATGGTGTGCCTCAAAACCAGCTGTTGCGCAGTTCGGACTTTGACGTCGTCACCATTGGTAACGATGCCATCGGCCGCGTCGAGGTCTTACGTGGCTCCAACGCGGTTTTTGGTTTTGGCGCCACCGGCGGAGCGATCAACTTCATTACCAAAAGACCTGTTGATGAAGGCTACGAAGTGGTCGCGAAAGTACGCGGCGCAACACAAACGTCGCACACGGATTTCAGCCGGGAACTGTACTCGTCTTTTAGTGCCAGATTCGGCGATGTCGGGGTACTTATCGGCGGGTCGACACAAAGAACCGGCGTGGGTTACGACGGCAACGGCACTGTCATACCCAATGACCTTAGCGAATACGGCCGGGATATCACCAATATCCACGGTGCCATCGATTGGGATATCGATTCGGACCAACGGCTTCTTTTCACAGGGAATCACTACCGCAGGAAAGCAGTTTTATCCGATTTTGTTGTTCTGACTGAACGCGGCGACCCTGATAGTGGCCGGTTTGCGGTTGGTGAATTCACGGGCACCTTTTTTACGGACGCCGATTTCCTGCTGCGCGGATATCCGCCAACCGACCTCGACTCGATACCGCAGGAATATTTATTCACTCCGGAGCAAGAATTCAACAATGCGACGCTCCGATATCAACACGATGATTTCCTGGGTTCAGCACTGGAAGTGACCTTGCTGGCTCATGAATTTCCGGACATTCTTCCCGCCCGAAGTGAACAAGGCAGGATCGTTAGCCAGCAGCGACTGCGCGAGCGTTCGGGCATTCGCGGCAAGTTGGATATTCCGCTGTCCTCCTGGATAGAGGGCAGCCGCATGGTTCTGGGTGCAGATCGAATCAGCAACACGGTGGATGAGGGTGCTGTTGTCAATGGCGTGGACTATACCCGCACCACTCAACGGACTACACCCTACATTGACCAGGTTAACCTGGGGGTCTTTGCACAATTGGAAGTGCCATTGGGGGATTTTCTCCTGACTGGCGGCGTTCGCTACGATGACTTTGATATCGAAATGGCGGATGCAGATGATTTGGTATTTAACCCTGGCCGCGTGTTCAAGGGTGGAAATGTCAGCTATGACGCTACGGTATTCAACGCTGGTATCGTCTACTACGCACTGCCCAATCTCGACCTGTATTTCAATGTTTCTCAAGGCCTGGACGTTACCCAGGTCGGGCGTGCCGCGGCCCAGGTAGACAGCGCCGCTCAGATGGACCCCGAAGCCGCGGTGACCGACGCTTACGAGATTGGTCTTCGCACAGCACTCGGCCGTCTTCAATTGGAAGCGGCGGCCTTTTACTCGGTAAGCGAGCTGGCGTCGCGGACCAGAGTGATTGAGGCTGGCACCCTTGCCGTGCCCTTGCGTCAGCCCGAGAACATCTGGGGGCTGGAGGTATCGGGAACTTTTGAAGTGAGCGATACGCTCAATGTCGGCAGCACCTTTACCTGGAACGACGGAGAAAGTGAGCGCGACGACGGTACAACTGCACAGCTGCAAAATCTTTTCCTGTCTCCGACAACGCTTACGGCCTACGTCGACTGGCAAGCAAAACCATGGTTGCACAGTCGCCTGCAGGCATTTCACGTTTTCGGCAAGGATCGATTCCCGCCTGGTTCGGGGTTCGCTCGCGGCAATTACGAAACTGAAACGCTGATCGACTTTTCCGTCAGCCTCAAAAGCGAGAACCTGGGCGAACTGTCTGTTGCGGTTGCTAACCTGTTGGACGAAGTGACCATCGCCCCCGGGAACAGGGCGCGAAATATCACCAGCCGCTACTTCCCGATTGAAGGACGTACGGTTTCACTGACCTACACCAAGGTGTGGCGTAACTGAGATAGCACGGCAAATGTAAAGGCGCACATACCGGTGTGACAAGGAACTCTTCTTTAACACCGGTATGGCGCCTTTTTTCGTGAAGTTGTAGTCATCGACACCAGCACGGTCCTGCATTTCGGCGGAAGATATGACCCATAACACCAGAATGTCTAATCTCGCCACCGCAGTTGCAGTCGTGGTTGCCCTGCTTGTTGGCATCCTGGGTTCGCTGGCCATTCGACCAGCTGGCGTTGTGGCGACTTCGACAACTGCTCAAACGGGTCAAGCCGGCAGTGCCCCGCGCATCCGCTGGAAGGTACCAACTGCGTTTAATACCAATGTACCGGTGACCGGCACCAACATTGTTTACGTTTCGAAACTGATCGAACGCGCCAGCTCAGGCGCGATCAACCTGGAAATATTTGAACCTAACGAGCTCGTTTCACCATTGTCGATCATTGACGCAGTCAGAGATCGCAAGGTTGATGCCGGATACACCTGGCTGGGCTACGAACAAGGGAAAATTCCGGCAGCACCGCTCATCTCCGCAGTACCCTTCGGCATGGAGCCATGGGAATTTACGGCCTGGTGGTACGACGGTGAAGGCCAGGCACTGGGTGAAGCCCTGTTCCAGGAACACAATATCCATCCGGTACTTTGTGGAATCATTGGTCCGGAAACCGCAGGGTGGTTCCGCAAGCCAATCGAATCTCCGAGCGATTTTGAAGGTCTCAAGATTCGCTTCGCAGGGCTCGGTGGCAAGGTCCTTCAGCGCGCTGGTGCGTCTGTCACACTACTGCCGGCAGGGGAGATATTTCAGGCCCTGGAGAAGGGCGCCATCGATGCGACAGAGTTTTCCCTGCCGGTGGCCGACCAGGCCCTGGGATTTGATCGCGTAGCCAAATTCAATTACTTCCCCGGCTGGCATCAACCATTCACAACCAACTTTCTGACCGTTAATCTCGACGCGTGGAACGAGCTTGCCGATGCCGATCAGGCCATGGTTGAGATGGCCTGCACGGCGGGCGTTATCCATCACCTGGCATCCGGCGAGGCGGCGCAGGGCAAGATCATCAAAGGGTTTCCGGACAAGGGAGTTTCGGCACGCAGACTGTCGCAAAGCACATTGGACTACCTGCGCAAACTAAGCAATGAGGTGTTACAGGAGGAAGCCGCCAAAGACCCTCATTTCGCGAAAATCCTGGCGTCTCAGATTGCGTTCTCTGCGGACTACGCCTACTGGAAGCGTCTCGCCTACTTGCCCTGGGAGTTCTAGAATGCGATGGATCCACTCAGCTTGACCAAGTCGGAAGCGGAGCAGCGTCGCTTACCCCAAACGCGGTTGTCTCTCCTGATCAGCCGGGGTCTCGACCGGGTCGCCAGCGTGGTGTCGTGCATCTGGGTCTTGTTGCTATTGATTATCGTGGTGAATGTCACCGCGCGCTATGTTTTCGGCGAAGGTCGAATCGAGTTCGAAGAAGCACAGTGGCATTTATACGCGATGGGCTTCTTGCTGGGGCTGTCAATCTGCTTTGATAGTGATGACCACATCCGCGTCGACGTCATTCATGACCAACTCAGTCTGCGTGCCAAAGCATGGATCGAGCTTTACGGTCTCCTGTTGCTGTTCTTTCCATTCGTCACTCTTGTCCTGGTGTTTTCGATTCCTTTCGTACAGTACTCATTCACCATCGGTGAGATTTCAAGTGCGCCGGGTGGGCTGCCCTATCGCTGGATCATAAAATCGGCACTGTTCATCGGCTTCGCCCTGCTCGCAGTGGCTGGAATCGGCCGGCTGTCGAGAGTGAGCGCTTGTTTGTTTGCAGTTCCCCGCGGAGCTCCCAACCGGTGATCGTGACATGATGATTAACGACGTAATGTCTTTGCTGATGTTCGTGTCCTTCATCGGGCTGATCTTCACGGGCTTCCCGGTAGCGTGGATACTGGGTGGATTGTCGATAGTCTTCACGGCAATAGCCATTATCCTGGACATAGACCTTGGGTTTACCATTGGGGTGGACTGGGCCTACACATCGGTTGCCATTGACCGAATGTGGGACGTGATGAACAACTGGGTCCTGGTGGCGCTGCCGATGTTCATTTTCATGGGCCTCATGTTGGACCGCTCCGGAGTAGCGGCTGACCTTATGACCAATCTGGTCAAGTTGTTTGGTCGGGTGCGCGGTGGACTGGCGATCACAGTAACGATTATTGGCGTGTTGCTGGCAGCGGTAACGGGAATTATCGGTGCTTCCGTTGTTCTGCTGGCCATGCTGGGATTACCGGTGATGCTCCAGCATGGTTATAAAAAGGAATTGGCCGTCGGTACTGTCTGCGCCGTTGGATCCCTCGGCATCCTCATGCCACCCAGTATCATGCTGGTGCTGATGGCAGACCGGCTGGCCATGTCGGTGGGCGATTTGTTTCTCGGAGCAGTATTCCCCGGACTATTGCTCAGCGGCTTGTACATTGTCTATATGCTCGTCTACACGCGGCTGCGGCCGAATGCCGCACCAGTGCCGGATGAGATCGAACCGGTTGACCTGGCACTGGTAATGGGAGTGTTCAAGGCAGTGCTTCCACCTGCGGGCCTTATTCTTGCAGTTCTGGGAAGCATCTTTTTCGGAATTGCCACGCCAACCGAAGCTGCTGGTGTTGGCGCGTTCGGCGCCACGTTACTCGCCCTGGTCAATCGGCAACTCAGCATGGATGTACTGCGCAAAGTTTTGCGTCAGACAACGACCACAACAGCATTCATATTTGCCATATTCATGGGGGCAACGGCTTATTCGCTGGTACTCAGGGGATTGGGCGGCGACGAGCTTATCGAAGGCGCGCTACTCGGCCTGCCGTTTGAACCAACGGGCATTATTATATCCATCCTGGTATTTACCTTTGTGCTGGGCTTCTTTCTGGACTGGATCGAGATCTCGTTGATCGTTCTGCCACTTGTGGCACCGGTGGTTGTCAATCTCGGCTTCGATCTGGTCTGGTTCACGGTGGTCTTTGCTGTCTGCTTGCAGACATCCTTTCTAACGCCTCCAGTCGGATTTGCCATTTTCTATCTGAAGGGCGTGGCACCACCAGAGATTGACGTAGCGACAATCTACCGCGGCGTCATTCCATTCATTATTTTACAGCTTGTTGGTCTGGCGATAATTTTCGTTTGGGATGATTTGGCAACCTGGTTGCCACAGTTTACCTACTGACGGCTGCGGCAATTGATTGACGGTCTACGCGGCATACGCGACAGAGCATTACATTGCCGGCACAAGACTGAAAGTAATTTCTTCATGCTTAACTGTGTGTTTACAAGAACTCAATTGTTCGAGTTTGCATCGCTACATTAGACTGGAGCTTAGCAACAGTACCTGGAATTTCTTCCGGAAAGTACCAACGTTCAAGTGCGGGCTGCGATGCAGATGTACCAGCAACACCTGCCCACAGTTGAGGATCGATCCACAGGAATTTCAGTTGCTGTACAAACCCGTAATTGAGCATGGAGACAAACAAGAATGGCAATAAAACAGTCAACGTTGATCAAACTGCACGGCTACGTTGCAGTGTTTTTACTGCCGATTATTGGCCTTTACGCTCTGACCGGAGCGCTCTACATAATGGGTATAAATGGCGATACGCAAGAGTCGGTATTCACTCAATCGAACCTTGCGGACTCACCGGCCACCGAAGAACACGCACGGTCGGTCGCCGACGCTGTACTTATTGAGAACGGCCTGAGCCCCATCAGCTCACTGTCGGACGATTTCCCGGTAGCCGGAGGTGGTTTCAGGTGGCGCAGCATGGGGCGAGACATCGTGCTGTCCGAAGCCGGCGGCAAGTCGGTAAATGTTTCTGTCACAACAAAGAATACTTACCGCCAACTCGTCGAAATCCTCAAGGACCATGCGGGCGTCATATTTTCAGCCCTGGGAATCGTTTTGGGCGCTGCAATGCTTATGTTTGTGATAACCGGCGCGCTTATG
>JBFIHZ010000202.1:0-7337 GCA_041601535.1 Lysobacterales bacterium
CAGCCGACTGGTGGATGACCTGCAAACCCTGGCACTGGCCGACGCCGGCGCGCTGAACCTGCGGCCGGCGCCGCTGGACCTTGCCGCGTTGACGCAGCAGGTGCTGGAAGCGTTTGCCGAGCGGTTCAAGGCCGCCGGGCTGCATCTGCAGGCCCAGCTGCCGCCGGCGCTGGAGTTACAGGCCGATGCGCAGCGCCTGCGGCAGCTGCTGCACAACCTGATCGAAAATGCCTGCCGCTATACCGATGCCGGCGGCTGTGTCTCGGTGCGGCTGTACGCGCAGGACGGGTTCGCGGTGCTGCGCGTGGAAGACTCGGCCCCCGGGGTGGAACCCGAGGCGCGCGACAACCTGTTTGAACGCTTCTACCGGGTGGAGGCCAGCCGCGCGCGCAGCAGTGGCGGCAGCGGGCTGGGCCTGGCAATTTGCCACAACATCGTGCTGGCGCATGGTGGCGAAATCAATGCCAGTGACAGCCCCCTGGGCGGATTGGCGATTGAGGTCAGGCTGCCCATCGACAGTGAAACGGTGTGACGGAGGAGGCCCGGATGCCAGCGCAAACCATCCTGATTGTGGAAGACGAGATCAAGATTGCACGCGTGCTGTCCGACTACCTGCAGGCCCAGGGCGCTTATGCCACCCATCACCTGGCGCGAGGCGACGAAGTGCAGGACTGGCTGAGTCAGAACCAGGCCGACCTGGTGTTGCTGGACCTGATGCTGCCCGGCAAGGACGGCGTCGAGGTGTGCCGGGAAATCCGCCGCCATTCTGATATACCGATCATCATGGTGACGGCGCGCAGTGAAGAAATCGACCGCCTGCTGGGCCTCGAGCTGGGCGCCGATGATTACATCTGCAAGCCATTTTCACCCCGCGAGGTGGTGGCGCGCGTGCGCGCCGTGCTGCGCCGCGGCGGCCAGTCCGGTGCAGCTTCAGCCACCGGCCTGGAGGTGGACCGGCAGCGCTACCGGGCACGCCTGAATGGCCAGAAACTGGACCTGACCCCGGTGGAGTTCGCCCTGCTGGAGGCGCTGACCCGCCAACCCGGCCGGGTGTTTTCCCGCGATCAGCTGATGAACGAGATGTACAGCGATTACCGCGTGGTGAACGACCGCGCGGTGGACACCCACATCAAGAACTTGCGCAAGAAGATTGCCGCCGTGCAGGCGGAAGGCGAACTGATTGAATCGGTGTACGGCGTGGGTTACCGGGCCAACCTGGACTGAGCGGGCCAGGCGGCGTTTAGCTGTCGGGCGACAGGCTGGCCGGATCCACCTCAAACCAGGTGGCCAGTGCGCAGGCCAGCAGCGCGCCATCGCGGCCATGCAGTGCGGAAGCGGTTTGATGCTTGCGGCCGGAGGAAGACAACGGCCAGCCGCTGACCACGTAATCCTGACCGGCAAATAATGGCGCATCCCGGCGCACGGAATACTCGCCCAGCACCGCAGCGCTTTGGATGCGGTGCAAAACGGCCCAGCCGCTGGGGCAGTCCAGCGCCGCCCATACGAACCAGGGGTGCACTTGTCCGTGTTCATCGGCCAGGTCTGCGCCAGGAACCCACGGCGAGGCCACCCGGCTGCCGTCGGCGGATGGGCCAGGAAACACGTTCAGGCCATCTCCCGCATCCCGTTCGGGACCACAGACAAAGCAGCCGGGAAACGCGTGCCGGCGGCTGTCCAGGTAACGGCCGGCCATCGCGGTGGCGGCCTGCCAGCCGGGGCTGGCAGGCGGCAGCAGCGTGGCCACGGTCTCATCCGGCCAGGCTTTCGCCACGATGTGCTCGCCATCGCGTAATTCTGCTCCCTGCGGACCGGTAAATACCTGCAGTGGCCGCTGCAGCGGCGGTGGTCTGAGCAGACGCACGCGCGCATTTCCTTCAACATAGGCCGCCATGCGGCCACAAACGTAGCCGCCGTTGCCGGACTGCGGCGGGCCACGGAAACGGTGATCAATGGTCAGGCTGCCGGCCAGCGTATGCGTCATGACGCTAGCGCATCAGCATGCCGGTGAGCAAAGCCAGCCACAGGATAAACAGCACCAGTATGCTCAGCGCGAATGCCCGAAAGCGCCAGATTACGGTGTTGGGCCCCAGGTGAATCAGGCTGTGGATCACACGAACCACCACGTAAGCCCAGGCCAGCGCAATGATGGTGCTGCCGGTCTGGCCGCTGGCGAATGCCACCAGGCAGGCGACGTAGAACAGCACCGGGGTTTCCAGCAAGTTGGTCAGATGACGCGCCGTGACGCGCGATTTGAGCGGCTCGTCGCCGAGATAGGCGACAAAATACCCGGGATCTACTTCGCCGCGTTTAACGGCTGAAAAACGCAATGCCGCAAGCCGCATCAACACGGCAAGGGTCAGGAAAACCAGTACAAATACCGGATAGAAAATGTTCATTTCAGCCTCCGCGAACCGTTGGGGCGCCGCACTTCAGGCGTGTGCCGGCCAGTCTATCACCCTGCTCCAGAGCCTTGAAGCAAGTCGCCAGCCATGTTGTGCTCGCCCGCGGCAGCCTGCAAGCGGGCCACCTTTTGCTGAAACGCCGGAGGACCAAAGCCGAACCGCTTGAGTGTGGAAAACTGACCGTCTTCTTTCTCACGCCGGTAGAAAATCAGCGGCCGGTGATGTGCTTGCGCATACTGCTGCAACCAGTCCAGGGTGCGTGGCGGGATTGCTTCGCCCACCGGTATCGCGGAGATTACCGTTTCGCCCTGCCACGGCATGGACAGCAACACGATGGCCCCGCACTGGTCTGGCCGCATCCAGTCGGGCAAAGGGCTGTCCGGCACCAGCCAGGAACAGACAAACTGGCGGCACGGTATCTGCGGGCGGCGAGCGTAGATGCCGCAACCCGATGCCGTGCTGTGTGGGCAGGGATGGCCGGCGGAAACGCGCACGCCCTCGATTTCGGCGCTGACCCAGCCATCACAACAGGCGGTGCAGGGCAGGCAGCTGCGCGGGTTGTCTGTGCTGGCTTGTGTCTGTGTGTTCATGTGCGGGTGTCGCGCGCTTTCGGACGCCCAATCTACACCCTTGCGGCAAATTGCGTCACCCCCGGTTGCGGCAAATCCGCCACGGACCGCCAGTGCGCAAGGAGATTAAGGGGATTTCTGACACATCAGCGAGGTGTTTGTCCATGGGCCCTTGCGTGGCAAGACGGCATACTGCGGCCATGTATCCAGCGAGGGGAACACGGCACTACCCCACAGTCACCAGGCACTGGCTGACAGTTGCTGCGGTGCTGGTCATGATGGTTTCGCCGTTGCTGGCCGACAGCTACCGCTGTGGACGCAAGGTGGTACGCAACGGCGACACGGCCGCGGCGGTACGCAAAGCCTGTGGCGATCCCTTGCGGCAGCGTTCAGGGCACGAACGGATCAGGATGGAGGGCCGTTCCCAACGCGTGCGGGTGGAGCGCTGGCTTTATCAGAACAGTCCGCGCAGCCTGCCGCGTGAGCTGGTGTTTTACCGTGGCGAGGTGGTTGCCATTCATATGGCAGACCGCTGAGCCGGCTGGCCGGACGCCAGCAAAGATGGCTCAGGCCGGATAGAAGCGCTGCAGGCCCAGGTATTGCTGCACCCGCGGCCACGGGAAGCAGGGCCCGGGGTCCAGCTTGCGACGTACCTGCAGCGCCGGATCATCACTGGCCGGCACGGTGGAAAGGTCCAGGTCCTGATGGCCTGCCAGCCAGCACAGGCCGGGCAGCTCGGTGCACAGGTAGTGCGCCAGTGACAGCAGGCTGTCGATCTGGCTGTCCGGGTAGGGGTCACTCATGGCCTGCCGCGCTGAATGATGCCATTCGGGATAGCGGCCCAGGTTGACCAGCTCGATGCCGATGCTGCGATGGTTGTAACCCCGCACGTGGTGGGCGCACCGCTCGTTTGGCACCCATTGCTCCACGCGGCCGTCGCGGTCGATGTAGTAGTGCCCTGAGTTGCCGGTGTTCGTGCCGGGGTAAACAATCCGCTCGCCATACTGCCGGGCGGTGGCCAGGTCCGGCAGTTCGGTGCAGTGCAGCACCAGCAGGTCAATGGCCCCGGTGGCGCGCTGTTCCAGTGCCTGTGCATACGGCAACAGACGGCGCTGGATGTCAGGCGCGGTCATATCGGTATAAGACCAGGTGGCGGCCGCGGTTCAGCCGCCCTGGGGGCAGGGTCCGGGGGTGTCACCGTGGTCCAGGTGGGCGAAGCTTGAAGCGTTGGAAACCGTGATGGTTTTCTTGTTCTTGTGGCAAACCATTTGCTGGCCCGCACGGCGGTCGCCGATGGTATCGCTGGCACAGGCGGAAAGCAGAAACAGGGCGGCTAGTAAAAAAGTAAAACGCATGGTGATGGGGTCCTGAGTGATACGGGCGGCTTAATATACCGCAGCCGGGTGATGGCTTGCAGGGCACAAATTCCCTGCGTGCGGATTCAGCCGTCCTGCAGCAAGTTGCGCAAGTCGATAATGGCGGCATTGGCGCGGGAAATATAATTGGCCATCACCAGCGAGTGGTTGGCGAACAGGCCGAACTGGCTGCCATTGAGCACCATGGGTGCGTGCAGGGGTGCCAGCGCGGATTCCAGTTCACGGATGATCTGGCGGTAACTGGCCATGGCGTTTTTCTTGTTCAGCACGTCGCCGAAATCCTGCTCCATCGCGCCCAGAAACACGACCAGGGCCCAGGCCGTACCGCGGGTCTCGTAAAACACGTCATCAATCACGGTCCACGGTGTCTTGACCATGACCTCGGCCGGGGCCGTGGTGGAACTGCGGGCTTGCGTGTCGTTGGCGAGGTCCGTGTTCAGCCGCGCCTGGCCGACGCTGGCCGAAAGACGTTGCGACAGCGAGCCCAGGCGTTTTTCCACCACCGCCAGCCAGTCTGTCAGGTTGTCGGCACGGGCATAAAACTGGGCTTCCGGATTGCTGGCTGACGACAGCCGGGTCAGGTAGCGTTCCAGCGCGGCATTGGCCTTGCGGTAACGGCCTTCGGTATCCGGTGGAAACCAGCGGCTGTTATCGTAATGAAACAGGGGGTCGGCTTCGGACAGGTCCGGGTCTTCGGTGGACTGGGTCTGCGACCGGCTGAAGTCATTGCGCATGGCCCGCGCCAGGTCGCGCACCTGGGTGAGTACACCAAATTCCCAGTTGGGCACGTTATCCAGGAAAACCCAGGGTGGCATGATGTCGTTGGACAGGTAACCGCCGCGTTTTTCCAGCATCACGTTGACGGTTTCTATCAGCGCTGCCGTGGTGGTGTAGCCCACCACCTCCGCGTGACCGTGATCAGCCGCGTGCGCCGCGCTGGCCTCCAGCGGGTCCAGCAGATCGGGTTCATGATTCAGCCACAACATGGCCACTGCACAGACAAGTATCAGTGCGGCGGCGAGACCAGCCCAGAACCAGCGGTTTCCGGGAACAGTAAATGGCATAGAGATTCTCATGGCCAGGGAACGATAGCAGATTTAACCGCGCTGGGGCGGCTGAAGCCCGCTACTGCAGCTGGCTGTCAGGCACCGGTGTTGCGCGCGACAAAACCGAATTGCACCAGGTTGTGTGCATTATCCACCAGTTCACGGTTGCCGCCAATTACTGCCGCGGTACCGTTGGGCACCTGCACAAACTGACCCTGCATGCCGTCCAGGCTGAGCCACTGGCCATCTTTTGCCGTGGTGCCGGGGATGAAAATCACCGTGACCGGGCCGTCTGGCGTGTTCAGCACCAGGTGCGCCCCGACCCCATCGGGTGTCGGGCAGAACTGGATCAGGCCGACCTGCCGCGCGATTTCGGGGGTGAGTTCGACATCAAAACGGGCCAGTATGGCCTCGATATTGCTGGCTGTCTGGCCTGCGCCCTGTGCCACCAGCCGTTCGCCGTCATGCGAGTAGTGCATGGCGACATATTGTTCCAGCGAGGTGGGCTGCGGGCCGGAACGCCACAGGCTGCCAGCAACCACCACGGCCAGCAGCACGCTGGCGGCCATGGCATAGGCGAACCACCGGGGCCGCGAACGGGACGTTTCACCGGTTGCGCCCGCATCACTGGCCAGTGCCTGCAGCTCGGCCACCAGGTTGGGCGGTGGCGCGATATTTACAGCGCGTTGCAGGCGTTGTTCAAAACGGTCGGCTTCAGCGGCGGCCTGGGCAAACTCGGGAGACGATTCGCGCGCGCGCAGGAAGTCCGCATCCTTGCTGGAAGGATCCGCGCCCAACTGGCGAATAAAGTCAGAAAAGTTCATGGACATTCCCGGTAACTCCGTCTCTCTGTAAACGTTCTTTCAATTGCTCTCTGGCCCTGAACAGCTGGGTCATCACCGCGCTTTTGCTGATTTGCAGCAATTCGGCAATTTCCTCGCAGCTGTGCCCCATTACCACCTGTAACAACAGGGGCTCGCGATACTTGGGCGGTAGTTTGCTGATGTTTCTGCGCAATAACTGGATCTCGATGCGGTCATCGGGCTCCAGTTCGGTGTCCTCCGGCACTTCCACCGACTCAACGTCGGTGAATTTGGGCACTTTGCGCTCAAACGTGCGGGCGAATTCCCGGCGCAGGATGGTGATCAGCCAACTTTTTGCCGCCCCCTGATCATTCAGGCTGTCCAGCGCCTTCCAGGCGCGCAGATAGGTTTCCTGAACCAGGTCCTTGGCCAGCGCATCGTTGCCGCATATCCACATGGCGTAACGGTACAAATCGGTGCCGTACGCGGCGGCCAGCTCGTTAAAGCGGGCCAAACGCTGGCCTTCACTGCTCATGACCGGTTTTCCGGCAATAACATTTCAAAATAATTCCTTGCAGGTTCAATACTTCGCCCCCATTCAGGGTGGTTCGGGCGGCCCTGGAGCCATTCAGGCCCCTGTGGGTGAGCATCTGGCGGTAACTGAATTCCCAACTGCTACGTCTTAAGGGCAAAAGCAGGAAAATTCAATGTCACCCTGTGTGTGATTGCGGAACCTGGAGAACCGTAAATTGACAGACATCTTATCTCTGCGGCCCCGGATTGACCAATTAGCCATGTGACCGGACGCAAATGTGACTTATGGCACTTAATCGAAACGGAGCAAAACCGCACTCTGGCGCTTGCTGCGGTCACGCCAAGGGCTTAACCTTGTCTGTTTGTATAAAGGCCTGTCAATCGGGCCGGAGGCACGTAACGTGAACATGGATTTTGAACAGGCCCGTTTCAACATGGTGGAGCAGCAGGTGCGGCCGTGGGAAGTGCTTGATGCCAAGGTACTGGAGTTGCTCGAGACTGTTCATCGTGAGGACTTCGTGCCGGTGCGCTACCGCAAGCTGGCATTTGCCGATCTTGCCATTCCGCTGGAGCAGGGGCAAAGCATGATGTGTCCCAAGGTCGAGGG
>JBFIHZ010000203.1:0-7309 GCA_041601535.1 Lysobacterales bacterium
CGCACCATCGGTATCATCAGCCTGTTGGCTGGCGCCGTACTGTTGCAGTTCATGCATTGATTTTTAAGCTTTGTGATGCCGCGCGCTGCACCGCAGCGACGCGCCTTTGAGATTGGAAAGATGAATAAAAGTATCGTCGTGCTGGGCACCCAATGGGGGGATGAGGGTAAAGGCAAAATCGTGGATCTGCTGAGTCATGACGCAGATGCCGTGGTGCGCTTTCAGGGCGGGCACAACGCCGGACATACCCTGGTGATTGACGGCGACAAGACGGTTTTGCACCTGATCCCTGCCGGCATTCTCCAGCCAAACGTGGAGTGCCTGATCGGCAACGGGGTGGTGCTGTCGCTAAAGGCGCTGAAAAAGGAAATTGAGGAACTGGAGGCGCGTGGTGTCGATGTGCTCTCGCGCATGCGCATCTCACCGGCCTGTGCCATCATCATGCCGTATCACGAGTTGCTGGACCGGGCGCGTGAACAGGCACGGGGCGACAAGGCCATAGGCACCACCTGCCGTGGCATCGGGCCGGCTTACGAGGACAAGGTGGCGCGGCGCGGACTGCGTACCACGGACTTGCTGGATGCGGGCAGCCTGACCGACAAGGTAGCCCACGTGCTCGATTTTCATAATTTTGTCTTGTCACAACGCTTCGGCGTGGACCCCCTGCCGTTGCAGCAGGTGGTGGACGAGGCATTGGCGCTGGGTGAGTATTTTGCTTCCACGGTCAGCGACGTCAGCCGCCGGGTGTTCGAGCTTCGCGCGCAAGGCAAACGCATCATGTTTGAAGGCGCGCAGGGCAGTTTGCTGGACATCGATCATGGCACCTATCCCTACGTGACTTCATCCAATACCACGGTGGGCGGCGTATGTACCGGTGCCGGCGTAGGCCCCAGTGCCATTGATTACGTGCTGGGCATTACCAAGGCATATACCACGCGGGTAGGCGGTGGGCCGTTCCCGACCGAGCTGTTTGACGATACCGGCAAGCACCTGGCCAAGAAGGGTGATGAATTCGGCGCCACCACCGGGCGTCCACGGCGCTGTGGCTGGCTGGATGCCGTGGCCTTGCGCCGCATGGTGGAACTCAACGGCGTAAGTGGACTGTGTGTGACCAAGCTGGATGTACTGGACGGCCTGGATGAACTGAAGGTCTGTACCGCCTACCGCCTGGGTGGCGAAACCCTGCAAGCAACGCCCCTGTCCGCCGATGACTGGGCGAATATCCAGCCGGTTTACAGCAGTTTTCCGGGGTGGCAGGAATCATCCCGCGGGGCGACGACACTGGACCAGTTGCCCGCCAATGCGCGCAGCTACCTGGATGCGATGGAAAGCCTGGTCGGTGCGCCGGTGCACCTGATTTCAACCGGCCCGGACCGCAACGAAAATATCGTAAATCAATACCCGTTCAGCTGAGCGGCGAAGGCCGCTTCGACCCAATAAAAAGGGCCCCGCTAGCGGGGCCCTGGTTCTTATTATTATGGGTACTCGATCAATTCGGGTACATCTTGGAAATTGGTGCCCAGGAGAGGACTTGAACCTCCACTACCTTTCGATAACTAGCACCTGAAGCTAGCGCGTCTACCAATTCCGCCACCTGGGCAAAAGGCAGAGGTAAGGGGGAACCTCTGCCTAGGGGGTTGGTTCGAAGGTAAGGGGGAACCTGCGAACCGGTGCGTACTGTAGTGATTTGGATCTGTTGTGTCAATACAAAATACCAGATTCCTGTCACTTGCCCGGTCACCGGGCCCAGGCTGAATCGGACCGGTGGATAAATAATTCACGCTACAATGCATAACGCTAACAGACGAATAAACATATGAGTAAATACAAACATGACCAATGATCGAAAACCGTCAGACACCACGCCGGGCCGAGGCCATATCAATGCCGAGGCACCCGACCGTCAGGCCATACTTGATCTGTTGGAAGATCAGGGCAAGCCTCTGAAACGAAAAGAAATACTTTCCCGGTTGGGGGTGGAGTCCGAAGACAGCCGTGAAATCATGCGGCGCCGTCTGCAAGCCATGCTGCGCGACGGTCAACTGGTCAAGAACCGGCGCAATGCCTACGGCTTGCCGGAACGCATGGATCTGGTGCGTGGCCGCGTCAGCGCCCACCGCGACGGCTTTGGCTTTGTCATCCCCGAAAATGGTGAATCTGACCTGTACCTGTCGCCGCGGCAAATGCGCCAGGTGCTGGACGGCGACCGCGTTCTGGCCTGCATCACCGGCGTCGATGAGCGTGGCCGGCGCGAAGGTGCCATCACCGAAGTGCTGGAACGGGCACATACCCGGCTGGTGGGACGGTTTGTGCAGGAAAGCGGTGTGGCACTGGTGACCCCGGATGATCCGCGCCTGACCCAGGATGTGCTGATCCCGCTGGACGATACCGCTGGCGCCCAGCCGGGGCAGGTGGTGGTGGCGGAAATCGTCAAGCCGCCCGGCGAACGCAATCCGCCGCTGGGCCGCATCGTTGAGATTCTGGGTGAAAGCGGTGCGCCGGGGATGGCAACCGAAATTGCCATCCGGAATTTCGATCTGCCGCACGAATGGCCGCAAGGGGTCGAGCAGGCGGCGAAGGCCTTTGGCAACAAGATTGACCAGGCCATGACCGAGGGCCGGCGGGACTTGCGCGATCTGCCACTGGTGACCATTGATGGTGCAGATGCCCGCGATTTTGACGATGCGGTATACGCTGAGCGGCGCAAGAATGGCTGGCGGCTGGTGGTGGCTATCGCCGACGTGGCCAGCTATGTCACGCCGGACAGCATGCTGGATGAAGAAGCGCTGCGCCGCGCTACCTCGGTGTACTTCCCCGGGCGGGTCATTCCGATGCTGCCCGAAGCGCTGTCCAATGGCCTGTGCTCGCTGAAACCCGATGAAGACCGCTTGTGCCTGGTGTGCGACATGTCCATCAACGATGAAGGCAAGGTCACGCGCTCGCGCTTTGACCGCGCCGTGATGCGCTCGCAGATGCGACTGACCTACAATGAAGTGTGGAAATGGCTGGTCAGTGGCAGTGCGGAAATCCGTCCGGGCGAACAGCAGGTTTCAGCCTCGCTGCGCGACCTGTACAGCCTGTACAAGGCCCTGCGCAAGGCACGCCGCAAGCGCGGTGCGATTGATTTTGAAAGCAATGCGGTCAGCTTCGTGTTCGATGAGCGCGGCGCGGTCGCGGACATCGTGCCGTATGAACGCAATGATGCCCATATGCTGATCGAAGAGTGCATGATCAGCGCCAACGTTGAGGCAGCCAATTTCCTGCTGCAGCACAACATACCGGCGCCGTTCCGTACCCATGAACCGCCGCCCGAAGACCGGGTGCTGAAACTGGAACAGTTCCTGAGCGGGCTGGGTATTCGCAAAACCTGGAAAACGCGCCCGGAGCCCAAGGACTTTGAACAGATCGTGCAGCAGATCAAGGGCCGCGATGACGAAGATCTGATCATGGCCGTGCTGTTGCGCACCCAAAGCCTGGCCATATACCAGGAGGCCAATGGCGGCCATTTCGGCCTGGCACTGACGGCTTATGCCCATTTCACCTCACCCATACGCCGCTATCCCGATTTGCTGCTCCACCGGGCCATTCACCATGTGCTGGAACATCGCAGCAGCAAGGGTTACCGTTACTCGGAAAAGGACATCGTCAAACTAAGCGATCATTGTTCACATTGCTCGCGCCGGGCCGAGGAAGCGGAACGCTCGGTGGATGAACGGCTGAAAGGCTATTTCATGGAACAGCATGTGGGCGATGAGTTCAGCGGCCAGGTGACCGGTGTAACTTCGTTCGGGCTGTTCGTGGAACTGACACGCACGGGTGTCAGTGGCCTGGTGCACATCACGGCCTTGCCCAATGACTATTATCATTTTGACCCGGTGGTGCACCGCCTGACCGGCGACCGCTCCGGGCGGGTTTATCAGCTGGCGCAGAAAGTAACGGTACGGGTCATGGCAGTAAACGTGGATGATCGTAAAGTGGATTTCGAACTGGTGAAATAATGGCTCATGCCGAATCCCAGCTGCTGATTGGCATCCATCCGGTAAGCGCGGCGCTGGAATCAGCCCCGCGCCAGCTGACGCAGTTGCTGATCGCTGCCGAGGCGCAAAACCCACGTATCCGCGACCTGGAGCAACGCGCTGGCGCATTGGGCGTGCCGGTGCGGCACCTGCCACGAAAACAGCTGGACCAGCGCTGCCAGGGAGAACGCCACCAGGATGTGATGGCGGAATTCCAGGCCCTGAATATCCATGCCGAAAAAGACCTGCAGCAGTTGCTGGACGCGATTGAAGGCACGCCGCTGGTACTGGTGCTTGATGGCGTGCAGGATCCGCACAACCTCGGCGCCTGCCTGCGCACCGCGGAGGCAGCCGGTGTGCACCTGGTGATCCTGCCCAAGGACCGCGCGGCTTCGCTGTCGCCGGTGGCCAGGCGGGCCGCCTGCGGCGCTGCCGAGGTACTGGATATCGTGTTTGTGACCAACCTGGCGCGTGTATTGCGCCAGTTGAAACAACACGGCATCTGGCTGGCCGGGGCCGCGGATCAGGCAGAACAGGAAATTTACGACGTCGGCCTGGACGGACCGTTGGCACTGGTGATGGGCAACGAGGGCAAGGGCCTGCGCCGGCTCACCGCGGAATTGTGTGATTACCACGTGCGCATCCCAATGCATGGCAGCGTGAGCAGCCTGAACGTATCAGTAGCCACGGCCATCTGCATATACGAAATCGTCCGGCAGAGGAGGGCATCATGAATTTGCATCATCACATCAATCTGGCCCTGCCATCCTGGGTGGATGGGTTTGTCGGGCACTGGCTGAATCAGCGCGGCGCCACGCTGGATACGGTGGAACACCGCATGCAACTGGCCATTGCGCTGTCGGCGGAAAACATCCGGCGCGAAACCGGCGGCCCGTTCGGCGCGGTGGTGGTGCAGGAGGAAAGCGGCCGCCTGGCAGGGGTCGGGATCAACCTGGTCACCTCGCTGCAGGCCTCCATCGCACACGCGGAAATCATCGCGCTCAGCCTGGCACAGGTGGCGGTGGAGTCCTGGAACCTGGGCAGCGCGGGGCGCATGCAACTGGTGACGTCCTGTGAACCCTGCGCCATGTGTTTTGGAGCGGTGCCGTGGTCGGGCGTGAGCAGCGTGGTGTGCGGCGCACGCAAGCAGGACGCCGAGGCCGCCGGATTTGATGAAGGTGACAAGCCGCAGAACTGGCCGGTGACGCTGGAGCAGCGTGGCATCCAGGTCAGGCTGGACGTGATGCGTGACGAGGCCGCGCGGGTGTTACGTGACTATGCCGCTGGGGCCGGAACCATATATCACCCCGGAACGGATTGAGGCGCAGTTGATGCGTGGGGCCCGGCGGCCCTACAGCGGCGCTGCTGCGTTCATTTCCTCGCGCAGGGCATCCAGGTAGTCCCGCATCAATTGCGCCCGGCGCTGCGCTTCCTCACGGCCTGCGGCGGTTTTCATGGTGGCGGGCAGCTTCAGCAGCTTGGCGTAGAAATGATCCAGCGTATAGGCGGCATCATCCGGCTCACGCCGGTCGCAAAACGGATCCTCGCTACTGCACAGCGGGCGGTTTAGCCGGCCACCCACCAGCAGGCAGCGGGCGATTCCGATCGCACCCAGTGAATCCAGCCGGTCGGCATCCTGCACGATTTCCGCTTCCAGCGAGCGCGTGGTGATGTCGGCCGAGTAGCTGTGGGCCTCGATGGCGTGATACACCTCGGGCAGCAGTTCCGCCGGGAAAGCCAGGCCATCCAGGAATTCCACCGCAGCCTCGGCAGCCAGCCGCGAGCCCTGGGCGCGCATGGGGCTGTCCTTGGCGACCGCCACGCAGTCATGCAACCAGGCGGCCGGCAAGGTCACCCAGGCGTTGGCCTGCTCTCCACGGGTCAGCAGGGTGGCGTTATGCACCACCCGGCGCACGTGATTGATGTCGTGGGCCGCATCGGCGGCTTCAACCTGCGACATGAATCCGGCGCAGGCCGTTTGCAAATCATTCAGGGTCATGAAGGCTTTTTGCTTTTTACTGTCCGGCCGGGTTTACCGCCCGGATTGCGGGAGCTGCGGTCGGCTTTGGCGGTGGCTGACGGGCTGCGTTTGGGCGGCTGTTTGCCACGTGGGGATTTGCCGCCGGGCTTGTTGGCCGGGCGGCGCGATTTCACCGCGTGCAGGGTCAGTTGGGCGGCGGCGGCCGGCAGGCCCACATCTTCGCGCAGGATCTGGTGTTCCCTGGGGGTGAGCTCAGAAAACTTTCCCATGCGCAGGCCTTTTGGCAGCCGCGCGGCTCCATAGCGCACACGTTTGAGACGGCTGACCATGCACCCCTGGGATTCCCACAGTCGCCGCACTTCACGATTGCGGCCCTCCAGTATGGTGACCTGGAACCAGTGGTTCTCGCCGCTGCCGCCGGTGCGCTGGATATCGCTGAAACGCGCCGGACCGTCGTCCAGCAGCACGCCTTCTTTCAATTTTGCCAGTTGCTCATCGCTGACCTGGCCGCGGATGCGGCAGACGTATTCGCGGTCGACCTGGTTGGATGGGTGCATCATCGCGTGGGTCAGCTCGCCGTCGGTGGTCAACAGCAATAACCCGGTGGTGTTGATGTCCAGCCGGCCGACTGCCACCCAGCGTGCGTTCTTCACGAAGGGCAGGTGGTCAAACACTGTCGGGCGGCCGTCCGGATCGGACCGGGTGGTCAGTTCGCCCTCGGGTTTGTTGTAGATCAGGCAGCGGTGCTGCAAGTCGGTGGCCACTGCCACCCGCCATTCGCGGTCCTGAAACCGGATGCGGTCGCCGGCCTGCACGGTGCTGCCCAATTCCGCGGTTTCGCGATTCACCCGAACCGCACCCGCGCGGATGTGGTTTTCCAGCGCACGGCGGGAACCCAGCCCGGCCCCGGCCATGACTTTTTGCAGCCGTTCCGGGCTGGCTTCTGCTGCCGCGGCGGTATCCTGTTGCCGTTTACCGCGGCGGGGTTTGCTGGTGGGACGATGGCGCATGACGGCAGCGGTGCTCAGGCCTGCCCGGCTTGCTGGGCTGAAGTGTCGTCTGCTGCCGGCGCGGATTCATCATCCGGGTCGCTGTCTGCCTCTGCTAACTCTGCGGCGTCGCCTGTCTCAGGCGGGCCATCATCCTTGCTGTCTGCGTCTGCCTTGGTGGCTTCGCCGTCAGCCGTGCTGTCCTCGGTGGCTTCTGCTGTTGCATCGGCATCACCGTCAGCATCGCCATTGTCCCCTGCGTTAATCTCTTCTGGGGCATCGTCGGCCTCGGTATCTTGGCCGGACTCATTGCTGGCTTCCGC
>JBFIHZ010000204.1:0-7277 GCA_041601535.1 Lysobacterales bacterium
CCACCTCTCCTAAACTGATTTTGTGCGTGTTCTGCTTATTCTACCGTGTCACCTAGCAGGCCTGCGGCCTGCACTTGCTGGTTTTGGCTCGCACTTCCTGTGCTCGGGGCTTCGCCCCGGCCTGCGGCCGCCGTTCTTATGCTCCTGGCAACGAATCAAGACCAGTGCATTCAACCGCTCTGCCACCTCTCCTAAACTGATTTTGTGCGTGTTCTGCTTATTCTACCGTGTCACCCAGCAGGCCTGCGGCCTGCACTCGCTGGTTTTGGCTCTGCCAGCTCTGCTGAACCGGTTGTGCTGAATATTGTCTATTATAACGTGCCACTCGACAGGCCTGATGGCCGGGGGATATGACACTGAGGCGCGCAAGAATACATGAAAATTGCGCTGTGCTCCAGCCCCGGCGGTTTAACTGTGCAACAGGGTGGTCTTTGGGCTAAAGTATGCCTACTTGAAGCGGCCTGAAGCGTCCCAAACTATGTATTATCGGTGCGCTGCTCAAGACCTGGCCCGGGTATTTTCCAGGCCATGCGGGCAACGAGACACCTCAACCGGTTTGAACAGGAGTTCGATGAATCGATGAACAACCAGGTATATAACGTATCCACCGCCAGCCGTTTACCCACGGTAACGGTCAACCGCGTGTTGCGTAACACCTATGCCTTGCTCGCCATGCTGTTTGTGTTTGGCGCGGTGACGGCCTACCTCTCGGCCAATTTGGGTTTACGGATTGGCTTTTTCCCCTTTCTGATCGGTATTTTCGGCTTGTCATTCGCCATTAATGCCACGCGTAACAGTGCCTGGGGCCTGGTCTTTGCTTTTGCGTTTTCCGGCTTCCTGGGCGTGGTGACCGGCACCAATGTCAACGCGGCGCTGTACATGTATGGCAATGGCGCGGAACTGGTAGGCGGGGCCTTTGCCCTGACGGCCGGTATCTTCTTCGCGCTGTCCGCTTACGCGATGACCACCAAGCGGGATTTCAGCGGCATGTTCGCCTTCCTGGGCGTGGGCACGCTGGCCATTATTGGCGCCTTTATCCTGAATTATTTTCTGGCCATTCCGGCGCTGGCGCTGGCCCTGTCCACCATGGTCATCCTGCTGGCTTCCGGCTGGATCATCTGGCAGACCCAGATGATCGTGCGCGGCGGACAGACCAATTACATCCTGGCTGCCACCGGCCTGCTGGCGGATATCTTTGTGCTGTTCAATAACCTGCTGGCCCTGCTGGGCTTCGGCTTTGGTGACGACTGACAGCAAAACGCAGTAAACCAAAAGGCCCGCTGATGCGGGCCTTTTTTTTGCCTGTCCAATTAACTCTTGGGCGGGCTGCGGCGGCACAGACCGACACGCACCAGCGCCTGTGATGCTCCGCCCCCGGTAGCGCGGAAGCGGTCGAATCACACCCGCCTGATACCCTCGTCAGCCGCCCTGATGCATCAGGTTCACGCGGCGGGAATGGTTTCCTGTCCGCCCATGTACGCTTGCAGCACCTTGGGAATGCGTACCGAGCCATCGCGTTGCTGGTAGTTCTCCAGCACCGCGATCAGGGTGCGGCCCACCGCCAGGCCGGAGCCGTTCAGGGTATGCACCAGTTCGGGCTTGCCGGTGTCCGGATTGCGGAAACGGGCTTTCATGCGGCGTGACTGGAAATCGGTGCACACGCTGCAGGATGAAATCTCGCGGTAGGCGCCCTGCCCCGGCAGCCACACTTCCAGGTCGTGGGTCTTCGCCGCGGCAAAGCCCATATCGCCGGTGCACAGCAGCATCACGCGGTAAGGCAATTCCAGCCGCTGCAGTATCACCTCGGCATGGCCGGTGAGTTCGTCCAGCGCGGCGCTGGAGGTGTCCGGGTGCACGATCTGCACCAATTCCACTTTCTCGAACTGGTGCTGGCGGATCATGCCGCGGGTATCGCGTCCGTAGGAACCCGCCTCGCGGCGGAAACACGGCGTTTGCGAGGTCATGCGCAGCGGTAACTGGCTGGCCTCGAGGATTTCGTCCGCCACCAGGTTGGTCATCGGCACTTCGGCGGTGGGAATCAAATAGCGCGGCGATTCATCGGTGGTGGCAAAGGCATCCTCGCCGAACTTGGGCAACTGGCCGGTACCGGTCATGGTTTCCGCGTTCACCAGGTACGGCAGGTAAACCTCGGTATAACCGTGTTCCTGGGTGTGGGTGTCCAGCATGAATTGCGCCAGGGCCCGGTGCAGCCGCGACAACTGGCCTTTCAGCACGGTAAAGCGCGCGCCAGCCAGCTTGGCGGCCGATTCGGCATCCATCAGGCCGTTGCCCTCGCCCAGCGCCACGTGGTCGCGCGGCTCGAAATCAAACTCCGGAGGCTCACCCCAGCGGCGCAATTCCTGGTTATCGTCCTCGCTGCTGCCGGCCGGCACCTCCGGTAAGGCCAGGTTGGGCATTTCCAGCGCCCAGGCCTGCTGCTGTTCCTTCACCGCGGCGAACTCTGCTTCGGCACCGGAAAGCTCATCACCCAGGCTTTTCACCTGCTCCAGCAGGGGCTGGATGTCTTCGCCCCGGGACTTGGCCATGCCTATTTTTTTGGCGTCCTGGTTCTTGCGGTTTTGCAGCTCCTGCATGTGGATCTGCAGCGCTTTGCGCCGCTCTTCCAGTTCGGTCCAGGCGGCCACGTCCAGCGTGTACCCCCGCTGTTGCAAGGCCTGGGCGACGCCTTCGGCGTTTATTCTGAGGTGTTGTGGATCTAGCATGATTTGGCTTGCCGGTGAAAACCACGCATTGTACCGCTTGCGCGGCGGATTTTCTGTAGCGCCGGATGGAATTTGCGGGATCAGCCACGGCCCGGCGGCGGAAGCCAGGTCGGGTTGCGGTTCAGGCGCTGGGCCAGGTAGCTTCTCAGTTGCCGGCGTGCAGCGCGCGGGCCAGCAGGAAACCCACCCAGACAGACAGCAGGCAGGCCAGCAGGGTCAGCGAGATATTCAGCCCGGCCTTGGTGAGCTGGCCTTGCTGCAGCAGTTGCAGGGTTTCAATGGAAAACGCGCTGTAGGTGGTAAAACCGCCCAGCAGGCCGGTAATCAGCAGCAGGCGGGTGATGGGCAGGCCGGCCTCGGTTTCCGGGATCAGCACCACCAGGTAACCGATCAACAGGGAACCCAATACGTTCACCAGCAGCGTACCGTAGGGAAAGCCGTGGCCCAGCAGCTGGTGGGTGCTGGCGGCCAGCAAATAGCGCAGGCTGGCGCCGACCGCGCCACCGGCGGCAACCGCCCCCAGCTTCACCAGCTCAGCGCTCACCGCCCGCCATCGGCCGCTGCGGCCGGGCTCATGTCGCCAATCACGTCCACGCCCGGCGGCGGGGTGAAGCGGAACAGTTCGGCGTCCAGATCCTGGTTGCGCTCGAGTGCGTCAAAATGGATTTCGGTGCGCAGGCCAAAGGCATCTTCCATCGCCATCATGCGCAGTTCATTGTCCTGCAGGCCCAGCAACACGCGGTCAAATTCAGACTCAGCACTGCGCGAGCGCAGTTCCAGCAGGTCCAGGCCTTCGAAGTTGCCGGTCTCGCGCACTTCAAACTGCTCGTCCAGGCGTCCGATATCGGTCAGCAGGCTGAGCGGTGAGTCGGTGGCAAAGTCCGTCTGGGGCTTGACCGTGACCTGTTCCAGCACTTCATCGTAAATATAGATATGGCTGCCATCCGCCACCACCAGTTCCGGAAAATCACCGCCGTATTCCCAGCGGATAAAATGCGGCTGGCTCAGCCACACCCGGCCTTCGCTCTGGTCTTCAATGCGCCCTTCCGAGGTCAGCACGCGCTGCTGGAAATGCGCGGTCAATGACGTCATGCCCTCGGCGAACTGCAACAATTGCGCACGGCCGGTGGCATCCTGTGCCCACAGTGGGCCAACCTGGCTGACGGCCAGTACTACAGCCAGCATGATCATGGCTAAACGCTGCTTCAAAATCGGTTCTCCGTGGGCTTGTCCGGGTGGCTCAGCCACCCGCCTGGTTGTCTTAATGGCGGACCGCGCCATGCGGTTTAATCCTTGGGCGGCGCCGGTGCCAGCACTTCGCGCTGGCCATTGTGTTCCGGGGCGCTGACCACGCCGGCGGCCTCCATTTCCTCCACCAGCCGGGCCGCGCGGTTATAACCGATGCGAAGTTGCCGTTGCACGCTGGAAATGGAAGCCCGGCGGGAAGTGGTCACGAACGCGACGGCCTGGTCATACAGCTCATCCTGCTCGCCATTGGCCGCTTCCGGTAACCCGGTGGCGCCAATGGCCATGCCGTCGGAAGTGACCTGCACATCATCTAGGACATCTTCCAGGTAATTGGGTTCGCCAAATTGTTTCAGGTATTCCACCACGGCATGCACTTCGTGGTCGTCCACGAAGGCGCCGTGGATGCGCTCAGGCAGCGACGAACCGGGCGGCAGGTAAAGCATGTCGCCATGGCCCAGCAGCTGATCAGCGCCCATCTGGTCCAGAATGGTGCGCGAATCGATGCGCGAGGACACCTGGAAGGCGATGCGGGCCGGAATATTGGCCTTGATCAGGCCGGTGATCACGTCCACCGAGGGGCGCTGCGTGGCCAGCACCAGGTGGATGCCGGAGGCCCGTGCTTTCTGCGCCAGCCGGGCGATCAATTCCTCCACTTTTTTGCCGACGATCATCATCATGTCGGCGAATTCATCGATCACCACCACGATCATCGGCAGTGGTTCCAGTTCGGGCGCGTTGTCCGGTGCATCCAGTAAATCCGGCTGCCAGAACGGGTCCAGCATCGGCTTGCCGGCATCGGCTGCCTCGCGCACCTTGCGGTTGAATCCAGACAGGTTTCGCACGCCGGCAGAGGCCATCAGGCGGTAGCGGCGCTCCATCTCGGCCACGCACCAGCGCAGCGCGTTGGCCGCTTCCTTCATGTCGGTGACCACCGGTGCCAGCAGGTGCGGCACGCCATCGTACACAGCCAGTTCCAGCATTTTGGGGTCGACCATGATCAGCCGCACCTGTTCCGGTGTGGCCTTGTACAGCAGGCTGAGGATCATCGCGTTCAGCGCCACCGACTTGCCGGAACCGGTGGTGCCAGCCACCAGCAAATGCGGCATGCGGGCAATATCGGCCACCATCGGCCGGCCGGCAATGCTTTTGCCCAGCGCCAGCGTCAATGGCGATGAAGAACGGTCATAGGCCTCAGATTGCAGGATCTCGGACAGGTACACGGTCTGCCGCACCGCGTTGGGGATTTCCAGGCCAATGGTCGGCTTGCCGGGGATAACCTCCACCACGCGCACCGAGATCACGCTCAGACCACGCGCCAGGTCCTTGGCCAGATTGGAGATCTGCGCCGATTTCACGCCGGCGGCGGGCTGCAGTTCAAAGCGGGTGATGACCGGCCCCGGATGCACCGCGACCACGTCAACCTGCACACCGAAATCGGCCAGCTTCAGCTCCACCTGGCGGCTCAATGCCTCCAGCGCCTCCTTGCTGTAGCCGGGGGTTTGCTCCGGCGCGGTATCCAGCAGCTCCAGCGGTGGCAGTGAGCCCTCTGGCAGGTTCTTGAACAGCTTCTGCTGGCGTTCCTTGACCGCGCGCTTGCTGGGTTTGACTTCTTCCACCGGCAGTTGCGGTTCAATGCGTGGCTTGGGCTTGTCCTTGCGCCGCACGGTGTCGGCCTTGCGTACTTCCTCCCGCTTGGCCTTGGCGCGGCGGCCAGCGAACCAGTCACGCAGGCCAGCGACCGTGGTGGCAATCCACGCCACCGCCGTTAAGGTGAAACGGCCAGTGGCATCCATCACGCGGAACCAGGAAATGCCGGCGAACAGCGTCAGTCCGATCAGGAACATGGACAGCAGGAACAGGGTGGAACCCAGGGTTCCGGCCAGTTTCAGCAGCGGCATGGCGATCTGCAGGCCGATAACGCCGCCACCGCCGGCCGGCATCGAACCCAACGGCGGCATGGCGTGAATGTGCAGCAGGCCCGTGGCTGACAGGATAAACAGGATCAGACCGGTCAAGTGCGCCAGCCAATCCAGCGCGCTGACTTCGCTGGCCGGCTGTTCGGAACCCCGGTAGACCAGCCAGCCGCCGTAGACCAATACCAGTGGCAGGGTATAGGCCAGGTAGCCGGTGAGAAACAGGAAGAAATTGGTCAGCCAGGCGCCCAGCAGGCGCCCCAGGTTGTGCACTTCCTGGGTGGCGACCGCATTGAACGGCCCCGGGTCGGTGGGTGAGTAACTGGCCAGGCAGGCCACCAGGAAAACCGCGGCCAGGATGGTCAGGATGAAAAAGCTTTCGCCCAGCCGCTGCCGCAGTCGGCCCGGCTCAAGCACAGTCGGAGTGGATTTTTTACGGGCTTGGCGCAAACCGGGTTTCCTTATCGGTTAAACTTCTGGTTTTATTGTTGTCAAGAATCTCTGCGTGATGCATCGGCCCGCAAGCAGCGTCCGAATGTCCCAACACAGGTTCTTGCGCGGGCACCCTGGCGCGTTCAATTTGACCGCCACGGCGGCACTTGTTGATATTTCCCCGCCCGCACCCACTTATGACTTTCAACCGGGTGGATTTTCCACAGCTGACAGCCTGTTTTCCAGGTTTTTAATATTCAGGACGATTATACATGAGCGATATACAACACAGCCGCCTTCTGATACTGGGTTCAGGCCCCGCTGGCTACACCGCAGCCATCTATGCTGCCCGCGCCAACCTGCAGCCGGTGGTCATTACCGGGCTGGAACAAGGCGGTCAGCTGACCACCACCACCGACGTGGACAACTGGCCCGGCGATGTCGAAGGCCTGCAGGGACCGGACCTGATGCACCGCATGCTGGAACATGCCGAGCGATTTGATACCCGCATGGTATTTGATCACATCCATACGGCCGACCTGAGCAGCAAGCCCTTCCGCCTGGAAGGCGACAGCGGCGTATATACCTGTGATGCGCTGATTATCGCCACCGGTGCCAGCGCCATGTACCTGGGCCTGCCGTCCGAGGAGGCGTTCAAAGGCAAGGGCGTGTCCGCCTGCGCCACCTGCGACGGCTTTTTCTATCGCAACCAGAAAGTCGCAGTGGTCGGAGGCGGCAACACCGCGGTGGAAGAAGCGCTGTACCTGTCGAACATCGCATCCGAGGTTACGCTGGTCCACCGGCGGGATGCGCTGCGTGCGGAGAAAATCCTGCAGGACCGCCTGTTCGAGCGTGAGAAAAACGGCAATGTCCGCATCCTGTGGGACCACGTGGTGGACGAAGTGCTGGGGGATGACTCCGGCGTCACCGGCCTGCGCGTCAAGCATGCGCAAACCGGTGA
>JBFIHZ010000205.1:0-7251 GCA_041601535.1 Lysobacterales bacterium
AATCAATCGCCCGGTGTGCGGTATTCTTCGTGGCAGCCCTTGCAGTTGCCAAACACGTCCATGGCGATGGGTTTGTAGGTTTCCAGATCCTGGGGATGGGCTTCAATGGCGGCCTCCAGCGAGGCGGAAAAATCAGCCATCTTCTGATTGAAATCGGCGCGATTGTCCCACACGGCCTGCGCGGCACGCTTCTCACCTTCCACGTAGCTGCCTTCCGGGAACAGTTCCCCAATACCGTCGATCGCGGATTGCATGGTTGCCCAATTGCTCATGGCGGTAGCGGCATCGAATTCCAGCTCGCCTTTCAGCATGGCGCCCAGAGGTCCGGCCGCATCACCCACTTTTTCCATCCGCTCATGCCGTTCCTGTGCCGGGTCATCAACTGCCAGAACCAGGGGTGAGAGAGCCGTAACGGCAAGCAATAACACGAACGATTTAAATCTTTGCATCTTTCCAGTCTCCAGAAATCTCTTACTGTGGTGGTCGGGTAAACCGACTCAAGAGTATAGGCGTTGATCCGCCGATCCCGCTACCCCCGATATTTGGGGTCAGAGTAAAAACTCACAGCAAGCACTACGGTCAGTGTTAATCCAGTTGCGGCAGCCCCGTCTGGCTTGGCCAGCAGAAAATCCGGGTTGAATTCCCTGAGCGGCCGCCAATTGGGCGACCAACCTGTCGGCAAGCCATATCTGGAAACCTGCAACCGTATTATAATTGCCGGGCCATGGCGGCACGGAGCCTGAGCAGTGGTGTCGACCTTTTTCGCGGAACTGAAACGGCGCAACGTCGTCAAGGTTGCAATTGCCTATGCGGCCATGGGTTGGGTGCTGATTGAGGTTGGCTCAACCCTGTTGCCGATCTTCAAGGCTCCGGACTGGATTCTGCAGGCGGTGGCGGCAGCAGTTTTGCTGGGCTTTCCTGTTGCCCTGGTGTTGTCATGGGTGTTTGAGCTGACCCCCGATGGCATCAAACGCGCCGATGAAGCCGGGCTTGCGGCCACGCCGGAACCTTCCCGCCGCTTGCAACTGGTGTTTCTGGCCGTGATGCTGGCCCTGGGCGGTGCGCTGATGGTGGGGCGGTTTGGCCAGCAGGCGCCGGACGTGCTGTCAGTGTCATCCAAATCAGTCGCCGTTTTGCCGTTTATCAACCGCAGCGCATTGGCCGAAGACGCCTACTTTGCAGACGGCATGCACGATGAACTGCTGACGCGACTGTCGCGCATCGGTTCGCTGAAAGTCATATCCCGCACCTCGGTTATGCGTTTCCGTGATACCGAACTGGCTATCCAGGACATCGCCCGGCAACTTGGTGTTGCAACCGTGCTGGAAGGGGGAGTGCAGCGCGCAGCCGATCAGGTTCGCGTCAACGTGCAACTGGTTGACGCCGCCAGTGGCACCAGCATCTGGGCCAACAGTTACGATCGGGCACTCAACACCGAAAACCTGTTCGCCATCCAGAGCGACATCACGCGCGAAATCTCCAGTGCACTGGAGGCGGCGTTGACGGCGGACGAGCTGCAACGTGTTGATCACGCCCCCACTACAAATTTACAGGCCTATCAGTACTATCTCAAAGGCCGCCAGCTGCTGCCCTTGCGCACCGCCGACGCGTTGCAGGAGGGCCGCCTGTACGCCGAGCGGGCGGTTGACCTGGATCCGGGCTTCGCGGCGGCACTGGTGCTGTTGGCGGATGCGCTGCATCTGCTGCACGAATACGTGGGCCTGGAGGCCGAGCAATCACTGATACCGGCACTGGCACTGGTTGAACAGGCCATGCACCTTGACCCGGAACTGGCCGAGGCCTGGGCGGTGCTGGGTGAAATTCACCGTCACCAGGGCGATTACGCGGCCTCGGAAGCCGCTTTCCAGAAAGCCCTGGATTTGGCGCCGGGTGAGGCGCAGGCATACCACTGGTTCTCCGTTTTGCGGGAAAACCAGGAACTGTACGATGAGGCGCTGAAGCTGACTCAAAAAGCGCACGAACTCAACCCGCTGCATCCGGTCATTCACCAGAACCTGGCCTGGGCCTACACCCAGCTGGGGCGCAACGATGAGGCCATCGCGGAGTATGCCAGGCTGACTGAACTCCATCCCGGTTTTGCGCTTGGCTGGCTGAACCAGGTATGGCTTTACCTGCGGCGTGGTGAACCGGTACAAACCCTGCAGGTGCTACGGGAGTACCAGCGGCTGGAGCCCGGTTCGTTCGAAAATATCTATATCTGCCGTGTGTTGCTCGACCTCGACGACCGGCTGCGTGCGCGCCGTTGTTTTGATGCCATGCTGGCCGGTTCCCCCGATGACCCCCGGGTATTGCTGCTGGCCCGTTACGGACTGATGGCAGACGGGCGTACTGAAGAGGCTCGCCACAGCGTGCGCCTGGCGAACGGATTGGAGGCCCCTGACTGGCCGATGTGGGTGGCCGAGCAGTGGACGGAATGGGTGATGGCGGAAGCGGTGGATGCCGGTGACTTTGAACTGGCGCAACAACTGCTGGCAGCCGCACTGCCCGATGGACACAGCGCCGTGGCGGAAAAGTTGCCGGAACAGTCGTACACCGTGATCGCGGCAGCTGCAACCTTGCTTAACGCGGGGCGGACAGAGCAGGCGCGGGAACTGCTGCATAACTGGCTGGCCGGCCTGGCAAGCCTGGATCGAACGCGGGGTGGCAGCGCTTATGGGCTGGATGACATTGCAGCGTACGCACTGGCCGGTGACATCGACACCGCTCTGCAACGCCTGGAGCAGGTGGTACAGATGCCGTTTCTTACCGGCTGGCAGGATCTTGAGTCGTCCCCGCGCTTCGCTGCCTTGAGGGATGACAGCCGCTTCTGGCAATCGCTGCAGGAATTGCGCACCAAAGCGCAGCAGCAACTTGAGATTGCGGCTGCTGCCGGCCTGCTGGAGCCGCCGGACTGAGCCGATTACGGCGTTTACTGGCTGCGCGGGTGTTGCACCGGCAGGGCCCAGCTGGCCCGGGCCCGGATTCCATTCGATGGTAACGAAAGGATGCTCCGGGCCCGCCAGCCGCTGTCAGCGTAGATCGAAACGGTCGAGATTCATCACCTTGGTCCATGCGGCAGCGAAGTCCTGCACGAACTTTTCACGCGCATCATCGGCAGCGTAAACCTCCGCAATGGCGCGCAGCTCGGAGTTGGAGCCAAACACCAGGTCCACCGGGGAGGCCGACCATTTCAGCTTTCCGCTGACACGATCGTGGCCATCGTAAACCCCATCGGCCGTGGTCGATTTCGACCACTTGGTGGACATATCCAGCAGGTTGACGAAAAAGTCGTTGCTCAGGGTGCCCGGCCGGTCGGTGAGCACGCCGTGGCGCGTTTGTCCGGCATTGGCGTCGAGTGCCCGCATGCCCCCGACCAGCACGGTCATTTCCGGTACGGTCAGGGTCAACAGATTGGCGCGGTCAACCAGCGCTTCAGCAGGCGAGCGGTGATTGCCGGGACCGAAGTAATTGCGGAAACCGTCCGCGGTGGGCTCAAGCACGGCAAATGAAACCACCTCGGTCTGCGCCTGAGAGGCATCCGTGCGGCCGGGTGTGAAGCCAACCGTCACATCGTGCCCAGCCTGTTTCGCGGCCTGTTCAATGGCGGCCGCTCCACCCAGTACGATCAGGTCGGCGAGGGATACGCGTTTGCCGCCCGAAGATGGCTTGCTGTGCGCCTGATTGAAATCGGCCTGGATGCTTTCAAGGCGCTGCAGTACCTTGGTCAGTGTGGCGGGCTGGTTAACGGCCCATTCCTTTTGAGGCGCCAGGCGAATGCGGGCGCCATTGGCGCCGCCGCGCATATCGGTGCCGCGGTAAGTGGCAGCCGAGGCCCATGCGGTGTTGACCAGTTCCGGCACGGTCAATCCCGATGCCAGTATCTGCGATTTCAGGTCGGCGATATCGTCTGCATCGATCAGTTCGTGATCCACCGCGGGTACCGGGTCCTGCCACAACAGTTCTTCATCGGGTATGTTGGTGCCGATGTAGCGGGCACGCGGCCCCATGTCACGGTGCGTGAGCTTGAACCATGCCTTGGCGAAGGCCTGCTGGAACTCGTCGGGATTCTGCTGGAAGCGCTTGGCGATTTCCCGGTAGGCAGGGTCAAACTTGAGTGACAGGTCGGTGGTGAACATGATGGGGGCATGCCGCTTCGACGGGTCAAACGCATCCGGAACCAGGCTGGAGGCGCTGTCATTATCAGGCACCCATTGAATGGCGCCAGCCGGGCTGCGGGTTTGCACCCAGTCGAATGCAAACAGGTTGTCCAGGTATTGCGTTGACCAGGCAGTGGGGTTGGCCGACCAGGCGCCTTCCAGTCCGCTGGTGATGGTATCAGCCGCATTGCCTGAACCGCAGGTGCTGGTCCAGCCCATACCCTGCTCCTCGATGCCAGCGGCCGCGGGTTCAGCGCCCACGCAATCGGTGGGTTTGGCGGCACCGTGCGCCTTGCCAAATGTGTGGCCACCGGCTATCAGGGCCACGGTTTCTTCATCGTTCATTGCCATGCGGCCAAAGGTCTCACGGATATCGCGAGCGGCAGCCAATGGATCCGGATTGCCATTTGGCCCCTCCGGGTTCACGTAAATAAGGCCCATCTGCACCGCGCCAAGCGGCTTTTCCAGCTGCCGGTCACCGCTGTAGCGCTCGTCTGCCAGCCACTCGCTCTCCGGCCCCCAGTAAACCAGGTCGGGTTCCCAATCATCCTCGCGCCCGCCGGCAAACCCATAGGTTTTAAAACCCATGGTCTCCAGTGCAACATTTCCGGTCAGAACCATCAGATCAGCCCATGAAATGCTGCGTCCGTACTTCTGCTTGATCGGCCACAACAGGCGGCGAGCCTTGTCAAGATTGGCATTATCCGGCCAGCTGTTTAACGGTTCGAAACGCTGCTGGCCGCCACCCGCGCCACCGCGGCCATCGGCCACGCGGTAGGTGCCGGCACTGTGCCAGGCCATGCGGATGAACAGGCCGCCGTAGTGGCCGTAATCGGCCGGCCACCAGTCCTGCGAGGTGGTCATCAGATCTGCGATGTCTTTCTTGACGGCGTCCAGGTCCAGGCTGGCAAACGCTTCAGCGTAGTTGAAATCATCGCCCATCGGGTTGGATTCAGCGGCGTGTTGCCGCAAGGGGCTCAGGTCGAGTTGCTCAGGCCACCAGAAGCGGTTGGTTTTCGGCTCACCCTGTGCGGCGGCCGTGAGTGGAGAGGTCATGCTGGTTATCGCCACAAGCATCACGGCGAGTAAAGGTATCGTGGGTTTGTACATGGAACTGGCTCCTTTCAGCAAAGTAACCAAATCGTTACATTAGAACCATTAAATACCCCGGCGTATGGGAAATCGAATTGAAAAAAGTGATCACCGCGATTGAAAACAGTTATGACAGTAAGCACACAAACGAATGTCAATTCCGGTATTCGCCCGGAAACCCTTTACCCGTCTGGTTGAACTGGTGGAGGAAGGCGGTGGTGGTCCATCTCGCTGTACGGACGTTTAGCCGCTTTTTTGCCACCCGTTGGGGTTGCCTTGTTTGACCTGGATCAATTGGCCGCAACCGGGCAGCCGTGTTTGTCAGCCTGCGGCCGGGTCGATGTGGGGGATAACAAAAGAGCACTCAGCCCGTTGTGGTGATTCATACCTGGGCGGTGTGAGGTGAAAGTGGCAGTCCGGATGAACCGGACTGCCGCATGCATTCAGCGGGGTTGGCAGAGAAACACGCCATACATCTGCCGGCCATCTTTCACCGGTGATTCCGCCACTACCGTGTCGCCGCCCATCAGTGCGGCTTCATTGCGGGCCAGTGCTTCCAGTTCGCCGGCCACCTTGGTGGGCTTGCGTTCAAAGCCCGCCACGCGGCTCTTGAGGATGGAGGCCACTTCGCCCTTACGCTCGCAGGTGGTCACTTCGCTGGCTTGTGCCACGCGGACCCGCGCACCTTCCGGTGAGGGTTCCACCCAGGTGCAGGCATTCAGGCTTGCGGCCAACGCCAGCAAGGTGATGGCTTTATGTGTTTTGTGCAACGGTCCGGCTCCTGTTTCGCTGAGGTATTTTGATAATGCTGGTGCGGTCTCAGGATACACCCGGGCTGCGCAACCATAAAGCCTGTCAGTTGCGCCAGTCTTTACCCGGCAGCCGCGGGCCAGACGAATTCCGGACGCAGGCCACTGTACACCGGCCGGCCGTCGCTGGGTTTTGGTGCACCGGCGGCCGGATCATAGAAAGCGTGGTAGGTGGCCGGCAGGCTGGCGGTATCGAAGCCCATCAAATTGGGCACGATGGCACGAATACGGCCCTGCTTGTCATCCAGCATGATCGGTGTGCCGCAGCTGCCACAGGTGCAGAGCTCCAAGGGCCCATCCGGGTTCTGGTCATTGAATGGCTGACGTTTCAAAGCCGAGGCATCATCCACTTTGAGATCGCCGTGATTGAAAAATACCACGTGGGTGCTGGCCTGGCCGGTGACGCGTTTACAGACAGAACAATGACAGGTGTGGTTATCGATCGGATCATGGTCGGCATGCGTGTGGATGTGCTCGCAGCCTCCGGCATACTTGTGTGACATATCTGGCTCCCTTTTGTTTGGTTGGGCAGATACTGCCAAAAGCGGTGGTTCCGTGTTACTCCACTTTGGCAGCGGTTAGTAACTTGCTGATACCTCTGAGTATAGATCGGATTCGGCAATCGGCATGGCGGCTGTTTCCCGCTGACCCTGGCGTTGCCGGATGGGGCTGGGCGACTAAACATGCACCGCTTTGCTGCGGCGCCAGGCCACTTTCGCGGCGTACAGGCAGCCACCGCCAAAGATCAGCATCACCACGGTCAGCAAGCCCCAGAACAGCCAGCGGATGGACAGCTCACCGCCGCCCCAGATCACACCATATTCGGGCGGCTCGCCGGCTGCTGAAAGTTGACGCAGCCGTGGCAGGTCGCCGCTGCGGTCCTGCGGCAATTGACGTTCAAGGTAGGAGGGAGCTGACGGCGCCTGGCGGGTGGCGGCGGACAGCTGGCTGATTTGCCGCTGATATTCCTCCATCGCCTCGTCCCGGCTCATGCCGGCATAGGGGTCGCCGGCCACTGCCGCGGCTGGTTGTGACTCGGGTGCGCTCAGCATCAGCAGGCAGTTCCACAGGCGGAAACGCCGCAGCCGGTAGCCTGCGCCGAATTCTTCGGCAGAACAGTTGACCTGGCTGACGGTGGGCACACCGTCTGCGGTGCCGGCTCCCAGCAACGAGCGGGTGTCGCGCAGCAGCAT
>JBFIHZ010000206.1:0-7196 GCA_041601535.1 Lysobacterales bacterium
AGGGGGTTTATTGCCCAGGACCCGGGCGGTTACACGGTTGAATTTTTCTCCTGGCAGTCCCCACAACCCTGAGTAGATTGGCCGCCAAACCGAATTTTTGACAACGCCAAACGCCGCGACGCCAGCTGGCGGCACGGTGAAGTCTGCTGATGTTGCACAAAACGCATCATTTGGCAGCAAGCAGTGCACTGCAAACAACCATATGCCTGGCGTGATCCGGGCAAACGCGTAGTATGGCCTTAACGAAATCCGATGCCGGGCAGGCCAAGCCGCAGTGGTATTGGCAACAGCGCCCGTACCGCCCGGCTTATAAAAGAGAAAACCATAAGCTGTTCAGCCTTTGAACCGTGCAGCGAATCCGCAATAAAAAGCCAAGGAGTTCCAAATCATGAGTTACGCAAATTTTGCCTGTTTAGTTCCTTCTGTCGGTCTGTGCGCCTTAACACTGATGGCGAGCGCATGCGATGCGAGCACCGGAACCAGCGCACCTGCTCAGGCTGAATCGGCCCCGGCCGCGGAAACCGCACCCGCCGCCCCGGCGGCACCTGAAGCCACGGTGGCTTCCATCGAGCAACAGGTATCCGGCCTGTGGTTTTACACCGGGCTGACCACCGGTGACGGCACGGACATGCCCTTGAGCGGTGTTTTCCTGTTTAAAGACGGCATCTTCGTGCAGCAAGCTGTATTCGATAGCAGCCCGTTCGAACAAGCAGGCTCCATGGCGCACGCCGGACCCTACCGGCCGGAACCCGCTACCGGTTCGGTTCATCTGGTGGCAGAGCAGACCATCAGCACCGCACCCGGTAAGGACAAGCCGCTGGGCTTTCGGGCCAACACGGACCATGACGTGACCGTAACCCGCACGGGTGACAGCTTGCGCCTGATTTTTGGAATGGGCACCAGCACCGTGCAGGACTTCACCTACGTCGGCCCTGGCGATGGTGAGCTGTATGCGCTGGAAGACGGTACGTTTGCTTTGGTCGATGGCCATTTCGTGCTGGTGGAAGGCGATGAAAACGGGGTGACCAGTGGTTATGGCACCTATGAACAAGACGGTGACGCGCTGACCCTGAACGTTATCCGCTGGTCACAAGCCGATACGAATGCAGCCAGCAACCAGAAAGACACCGTGATCAAGGCCACTTTCGACGGCCAGACCCTGACGCTGGAAGACGGCACCCGCTTCAACGTGGCGCCCTGAACCGTAACTGACCAAACGAATCCGGCGAGCGTTGGTTCGCCGGATTCCGCGGCCGAGGCCCGACGTCACCGCAGCCTCATCAGGCGGCTTCCCCGTCTCCGCTCGACCTTCTCAGAACCCCATACCCGCATCGCAACCATCCGACTGCTGAGCGTGAACGGATTGCCTCAGTCCATGTCCTGACAGCCCGCACTTGCATCGCCGGAAGCTTCGAGCATCTCCAACAGGCCCAGCAGCGCTGAAATATTGTGCTGAACAAAATCAATGCGAATATCGAAACCCGTCAGGCTGGAGCGAAAACCACCCAGCACTGCCGCCGGGTTGGGAAGAAACATGGCACTCGCCGGCGTAAACCGGGTGGTCAATTGAAAGTGCGCACCCAGACAGGCGGTGCGCAGGATGTCAGCGAGTTGTTCCTGTTTACCCGCCTGCCGCAGCAGGCGCCAGGCACTCAGCATGGCTTCGCTGCGGGTAGCGGTAGGCGTGGAGCGCGGCGGAGAATGATAGCTGCCCAGCCAGTCAGGGTATTCGGGGTGACGACGCTGCTGGGCCTGTTGAATGGCACGCGTCAGGCGCATGCCATGCTGCAGGTAGAGCGGGTCCGGAGCATATGCGTACAGGTCGGCCAGCGCATACAGTAACCAGTGATCATGCGCCAACTGTTGCAAAGTTTTACCGCCGTCGCGCACTTCCACCAGGTATCGTGCCGCTGCGGCGGCCCCGGCCAGCCAACGTGAATCCGGATCGTGCCGGTAAAGGCGCAGCAGACCCAAAATGGCCTCGCCGGGGTAGTAGTCTGATTTGAACCCGGTGTGTGTGCCCTCAGGATAACGCCACTGGTGGGCCACAAATGCGCCGTTTTCCTGCACCGCGGCCAGCAACCACTCGGCCAGGCGGCGGGCCGTTTTCAAAACAGACCGGTCACCGGTAACCTGCACATACTCGGCCAGCGCCACCAGGGCCAGCCCATTGCCTCCCAGCTTGATGTTGTAACGCTCCACCACACAGGCCGCCTGTGGCATACCCGGACAATCGCGAATCTGGCGCTGCAGGTAGACCAGAGCGCTTTGCGCGGCTTGCAGGTACTTCGCATCACCGGTGGCCTGATAAACCTGCAGCAGGCTGTAGGTGGTACCCGCATGGCGGAGAATGTTGTACCCGCCGCCACCACGGTTTTGCAGTGCCGACCAGATGTAAACGAATTTGCCATCCGCATCCAGCATCCTCAGCAGATAGTCCCCACCCTGCCGTACCGCATGCAACAGATCATCCGGCTGCATGGATGGGTTGGCCTCATGACCGCGATACAGCCGTGTGACCGGACCGCCAGCCGAAAACCAGGCCTGCGTGGTGAAGCGGAAACGCCACACCGGTGCGGGGTGTCCCTGCCACTGCGCCTGGCCTGCTGCGGCGGTGAACCCCCGCTGCGGGTTATGCAGCAAGAAACGGGCAGAGCGCTCAGGCACCAGAACACCGTCCCGGCTGAGCAGGCGCCATCCCGCCAGCTCGTCAGGCAACAAGGCGATACGCTGGTCCGCGCCGGTGGCCAGCCCATAAAGGTTTCCCGGGTCTTCGCCAGGTTCATCGCCGACCGGGACCAGTTCATCCACCAGATCCAGGCGAATCCAGGGTAGCTTGCGAAAATCCGGCCGCTGACGGGATAAGGCGTCCGCCACTGCCGTAGCGGGATCAACGCCGGTGCCCAGCACGGTGCTGGCGGGCCCATCGGGACTGCCCAGCGAAAGAAAAAGCAAACAACCGGCTGCCGGGTCCGCAGCGGCTTGCACCGCGCCCGGCCGGGCCTGGCGCACCCTATCCATCAGGTGCTCAGCCGCTTCAGCAGTCAGCGGTGCCTTGCAGCTGCTGCGATCCACCCAGGCCGGATCACCGGGCTGGCCATGCGCCTCAAGCACCCCCAGCAGCAACAATGCTGCCAGGCGCGGCCAGGCGGATGCGAACCTTCGTGCAGTCACGTGACCTTGTAGCCCCTCACCATTGGATATCCCACATTATCAGGTCAATATGTTCTACACGAATGGGAATCGCAAGCCCACACCTTCCAGACCGGGAATGCTTGTGCAGGAAAAACCGGTGGTGAAATAATGGCTTCGCTTAGCGGGTAAACATAAATCGCGCGCTCCAACGGGTAAATTTTCTATAATCGGTCAATGAAAACCTTCTTCCGGCAATTGCGTGATCGCCATGTTGTGAAGATAGCCATTGCTTACCTGGTGACTGCCTGGGTTGTACTGCAATTGGCTGACGTGATCTTTCCCGCCATGAACCTGCCGGACTGGACCATTACCCTCACCCTGGGGTTGCTGGCCGCTGGGTTTCCCGTGGCGCTGGTATTGGCCTGGGTGTTTGACCTGACGCCGGAAGGCATCCAGCGCACCGACACCGCAGCATCCACAACCGTTAATTCCGAACCGGAAGGCACTCCGGCCATTCGCGTTGCTGCCGATATTGATCCGCTTTCCATTGCCGTTCTGCCCTTTCCCGACATAAGAGCGGATCAGAACCAGGAACACTTCTGTGATGGCCTGACCGAAGAACTGCTGAGCATGCTCACCCGCATCCCTAACCTGCGGGTGGCGTCACAGACCTCTTCATTCGCGTTCAAGGGCAAAAAAAGCAGTATGGCCGAGGTGGCTGAAAAGCTCCGTGTGGCCCATGTGCTGGAAGGCAGCGTGCGCAAGGATGGCAACCGCATCCGTGTGAATGCCCAATTGATAGAGGTGGCCACCGACTCGCACTTGTGGTCGGAAACCTACGACCGTGAACTGAGCGACATCTTTGCCATTCAGAATGATATTGCCGGGCAGATCCTTGACGCGCTGAAAATCCGCTTTGGTTCAGAGCAACTTCCCGACCCCTCCACGCGCAGCATCAAGGCCTACGAGTATTTTTTACGTGGCAAAGGCCACAGCCTGACCCGCACCAAGCGGGATGTGGAACGGGCCATTGTGTTTTTCCAGAAAGCGGTAGAGGAAGACCCCGGATTCCAGCGCGCCTGGATTGCGCTGGCGGAACAAGGCGCCATGCACGCCATATTCCTCGGCGGCGGCGACCCCTCGTGCGAGATCGCCTGTGCCGCCGCGGACAGAGCCATGGCCATCGCACCCCATCGCGCGGAGAGTTTTATGACCCGGGGCTTCAGTCACCTCGCCGCCCATCGATACCAACAAGCCGAGCATGACTTCCTGCAGGCGTTGAAAATCGATCCCGGGCAACACAGTGCCTACCATTACCTGGCACGCGCGGCGCATCATCAGGGACACTCTGCCGAAGAATTGCAGTATTTCTCGCGCGCAACTGCTCTGGACCCGGAAGACTGGGAAAGCCCTTTGCTTTCCGTCTCCACCTACCTTAAAAAGGGCGACCGGGAGAATGCACTTCGTATGGCCCGAATCGGCGTGGAACGAGTGCAGCGGCACCTGCAGGATTACCCGGACAACCCACGGGCCTATTATCTTGGCCTGGGCGGCCTGGAAATGCTGGGTGAAGTGGAGCGAGCCGCCGAATGGGCCGATCGCGCGCTTGCTCTGACACCGGATGACCCACCCACACGTTACAACCTGGCCTGTTTCTATGCCCGACAGGGTCAGGCTGAGCAGGCACTGGACCTGCTGGAAGGATCCATCCATTCACGCAGCTGGATCGAAAACGATCCCGATATGGATTCAATCCGTAACCACCCGCGTTATCTGGCGTTTATCCAAACGCTGGTGAACTGAGACCCATTAAGTAGAAAATCCGGGGTCAGAGTCCAGCGCCTGAAACACTGCACTGGCATTAAACTCTGACCCCGGAATACACCAGGCTGATCCGTACCTTGCTATGGCGTATCAGTACTGTTTATTGATACGTCGGTACCGTCGGCAAAAGTCACCACGAAGGTATATTCCTCCAGAGCCGGGTCAGCCACTGGCCGGTTATGGAAGGAGAACCGCAATTTTTCTTTCGCCATGGCTTGCAGCAACCGGTCGGATTCATCGCCGTAGAAGCCGGCGCTAAAGCCACCTTCTCCATCCAGATCAGTAATAACTGCCGTGGGTCCGGCCTCATTGCCGTTCCAGATGGTGTGCTTACCAAGCTGGATACTGCGCAATTCGCCGTTGGTGCCCTGCGGCCAGCTGATCTCGATTTGCGTGATCAGCATGTTTTCCGGGTTCTCCGAGACAAACTTGAAGAATACGTCACGGTTCTTGAATTCCACCGCGTCACCCTCCGGGAACACCAGCGACGGATCCATGATGAGCACTGAGGCTGTGTTGCTGTCAACGTGCGTGGAGGCATCCGGTCCGAATGAATCCTCGCCCATTGCGCTTGCCACATTCGTCACCTCAAAGGGCACCGGTGTATCTCCGCACCTTTTGATGAATCCATTCTGGTTGTAACGGGTGATTGAGTACGATGCAATCTGCCAGTTGTCGTCAGTTCCCAATGCCGGACCATCCGTTTCACCCCAGCCGCCGATAAAGCGGTCAGAGCAGGATAAATGCATCAGGAACGGCTCATCCGCGCCTGGAGGATTGAACACGATGTCGTTCTTGCCAAGTTCAGCAATCAGTGTGACGTCTTCCGTCACGTCAATGCCATCGAGGTAAACAGGTCCTCCGTCGGTGGAGCCTTCCAGGATACTGCCGTTGACAAAGACAAAGTAAAACTCATCACCAGACACCGTGCCGTAAACCGGGGATTCAGGCAAGGATGGTGCGGCAATGAAGGTAACCGTGATAATGACCGAAGTTTCAGCCGGTATATCCACGTCACACTCAATGGTCTGTGGATTGCTGTCGGTATCACCACAGCTGCCTGTTCCCGCAGTGACCGTTACGTCGGTTACTTCGAGTACGCCGCTCACATCATCCGTCACGTTGACATCAAATGCGTCGGAAGGACCGGCATTGCTGACCTCAATGGTGAAGGTGCCGCTTGCGCCTTGCGTCAGTTCCTGCGGCACGAAGGACTTGAGTACGGACAAAAGTATGTCGGTATCAATTGGAGTCTCAGCTGTGTCGTCATTGTTATCCGGAGTGGGGTCGGGATCCTGCCCCTGAACCGCAACACTGTTTGTCAGAATGGCATCACCAGACACGTTCGCGGCAATGGACACGGTCACATCAAACGTGCGGCTATCACCGGCAGCAATGTCGCTGTCGCTGGTGAAGGTAACCGTACCGTCCAGATTATCAATTGTGGTGATATCGCCATCGGCCGGTCCGAAAGCCAGACTCATCCCTGTCGGGAACGTGTCGATCACACTCCATCCAGAAGAATCCGACGGACCATTATTGGTGATCTGCACCTGGTAGGTGAAGTTCGCTCCGGCAATGGCCGTTTCACCCCGGTCGATCTTGTTTATGACCAGATCGGCGCTGCGGGTGACGGTTATGGTCACCGTGGCGGTCGAGCACTGCGCTGTGGGCAAGTCGTCGTCACAAATCGTATAGTCGAATGTGTCGACACCCTGGAAGCTGGCGTCCGGCAGGTAGGTGTAGGTGCCGTCGGCCGCCATGGTGACTGTTGCACCATTGACGCTGGTGGCATCGTAACCGTCGAGAGTCGCATCATCGATCAATGAGTCATTATCAAAGACTGAACCATCCACTGCCACGCCAGCCACCGTCGCATTGCTGTCGTCGACTGCTACCGGGGCGCCTTCATCGATAACCGTGATAGTAACGGTTGCCGTCGAACACTCGGCCGTCGGGACATCGTCATCACAGATGGTGTATGTGAAAGTGTCGGTACCTGCAAAACCAGTAGCAGGGGTGTAGGTGTACGTCCCGTCCGGGTTCATTACTACGCTGCCGCCGTTGGCACTGGTACTGTCGTAGCTGTCCAGGGTGGCATCATCCAGCAATGAGTCATTATCGAAAGCCGAACCATTAACCGGAGTGTCTTCAGACGTGGTGTTGCTGTCATCGGTGGCCGTCGGTGCGCCCTCGTCCGTTATGGTAATCGTAACCGTCGCGGTAGAGCACTCAGC
>JBFIHZ010000207.1:0-7192 GCA_041601535.1 Lysobacterales bacterium
GGCCGCACGCCGTCGCCCGATGAGCAGCAGGAAGCTGAAGACACAGCAGCAGCCCCGGACGCGGCCGCCTTGCGCCGGGCGCTGGTGGCGCGCGGGATGGCTTCACCGGCGGAAATCGAAAGCGAATGCGCCAGGTTGCTGGCCGCGCGGTCGGTGGCCGCAACGCTGGACGAGGTACGCCAGGCGGGTGGACAGCTGCGCTATCACGCCTGCGATGCGACCGACGCAACGGCCTTCGGCGCTTTGATCGAACGCATCTACGCGGATCACGGCCGGATTGACGCGGTTATCCACGGGGCAGGCGTACTGGAAGACAAACTGCTGCGTGATAAAAGCGAGGCCTCGTTCCGGCGGGTGTATGACACCAAGGTGGTTCCTGCCCGGGTGATCGCCGACAAGATCCGTTCCGATACCCGGTTCGTGCTGTTTTTCTCCAGTGTGTCTGCGGTGTTTGGCAACCGCGGGCAGGCCGATTATGCGGCCGCCAATGAAGCACTGGACCGGCTGGCGGCCTCGTTGCGCCACCGCATTGATGGACGCGTTGCTTCAATCAACTGGGGCCCCTGGGCGGGCACCGGGATGATCGGCCCGGATCTGGCCCGTGAGTACGCCCGGCGTGGCATCGAACTGATCCCGCCCGACCAGGGTGTGGGCCTGATCCTGGCCGCGCTGGACGGTGCAGCGGCCGGTGATTCGCAGTGGCTGATTTTTGCGGGCGAGCCGGGCGTGTACGAGTTTCCGCACTCAGCTGCCGGGGCAAGCGAGGACCCCTCCCATGCAGCCAGTGAAGCCGTGGACCTAAACGTGTTGCATGAATGAGCGCATCGCCATCGTCGGGATGGCAGCCGCGTTCCCAGGCGCCCCTGATCTTGGTCAGTACCATACCAATCTGCGGGAAGGATTCGACGCCATCACCGCAGCGCCGGAAGGGCGCTGGGATGCGCTGTTTCACGACCCGGACTCGGACCGGCCGGACCGCCTGTACTGCCGGCGTGGCGGGTTTCTGGGTGAAACCTATGCTTTTGATCCGGCGCCCTGGGGCATCATGCCGCTGGCCGCCGAGGGCACTGACCCGGATCAGCTGCTAACCCTGGACCTGGCCGCGCGGGCCCTGGAAGACGCCGCTATCGAACCGGCGCGCGTGGCCGGTGAGGGAACCGGCGTCATTCTCGGGCGCGGCGGTTACCTCACCCCGGGCATGGTGCGCCTGGAGCAGTTTGTGCGCACCACCGGCCAGCTCGAATTGACCCTGCGCACACTGATTCCCGATCTCGAGCCGGAGCGCTTGCAACAGGTGCTGGATCGTTTTCAGCGCTCCATTGGCTTTCGTGCGGATTCTTCCATCGGCCTGGTGCCCAACCTGGCGGCGTCCCGCGTGGCCAACCGGCTGGATTTCAACGGGCCCGCCTACACGGTCGATGCCGCCTGCGCCAGTTCATTGCTGGCAGTGGAGCAGGCCTGCACGGAATTGCAGACCGGGCGCTGCGACACGATGCTGGCCGGCGGGGTACACCTGTGCAACGACGTGTTGTTCTGGAGCGTATTTACCCAGTTGGGCGCGCTCAGCCGCAGCGAACAGATCCGGCCGTTCGACCGGCGTGCCGATGGTCTGCTGATCGGTGAAGGCGGCGGTATCGTGGTGCTCAGGCGGCTGAGCGATGCCGAACGGGACGGCAATCCGATTCATGCCGTGCTGTGCGGCGTGGGTGTGGCCAGTGACGGGCGTGCGCGCACGGTGATGAACCCGCGCTCGGAAGGCCAGCAGATGGCGATTCAGCGGGCCTGGGATCGGGCCGGACTGGACCCGCAAACGGTTGGTTTGGTGGAAGCGCACGGCACCGCCACGCCCGCCGGAGATGAGGCGGAACTGGAAACCCTGGCACGCATTTTCGGTGCTGCCACAAACGGTCATCGCGCCGCGCTGGGCTCGGTGAAGTCAATGATTGGCCACACCATGCCGGCGGCCGGGATTGCGGGACTGATCAAGGCGGCGCTTGCGGTCAGCCACGGTGAAATTTACCCGTCACTGCATTGCGAGCAACCAAGTCCCCTGTTGGAGCAAACCCGTTTCCGGGTGCCGCAGACGCTGGAAGAATGGAGTAATGGTTCAGCGCCCAGGCGTGCGGGGGTCAGCGCCTTTGGTTTTGGTGGCATCAATGCGCACGCTGTTCTGGAGCAACACCACACGGCCAGGCCCCGCCAGCGGGCAGCCGCGCGCGCATCTGAACCCCTGATTCTTGCCGCGGCTGACAGCATCAGCGCGTTGTTGGAACAGCTTGAGCAGCGCCGGCCGGGCGGGGCGGGCAGCTGCCGCGTGGCAGTGTTTGATCCAACACCGAAGCGGCTGGCGCGGGCGGCGCGCATCGTGGAGCGCGGTCGTCCCTGGCACGGACGCGGCGATATGTATTTCTCCGCCGCTCCGCTGGCCGCAGGGCAAGGCAAGGTGGTATTCCTCTTTCCGGGGATCGAAACAGATTTCGAGCCCCGGGTGGATGCACTGGCGCAGTCCCTGGGTATGGCACCGCCGCCGCAACCTGAGAAAGGCGACCTGGGCCTGCACGGGCTGGCGGTGGTCACCGCCGGGCGTATTTTGGAGAAGGCCGTTCGCGCGCGCGGTATCAAGCCGGATGCGATCGCCGGTCACAGCATTGGCGAATGGACCGGAATGGTAGCGGCCGGAATGGTACCGCCAGATCAGGTGGATGCGTTTATTGAGCATATGCTCGGCCTGACCATGGAGTTTCCGGACGTGGTGTTCGCGGCGCTGGGCTGCGGCGCGAGCCGCATAGCCGAGCAGATCGCGCAGGAAGCGGACCTGTTCGTATCGCACGATAATTGTCCGCACCAGTCTATTGTTTGCGGGCCGGAAGCGCGCGTGCGCGAGCTGATGGATGAACTGCGTGGCAACGGCGTGCTGTGCCAGATGCTGCCCTTCCGTTCCGGTTTTCACGCGCCGTTCCTGGCACCCAAGTTAAAGCAGCACCAGCGCGTGTTGCAGCAGCTTAAGCTGCAGCGGCCGGTGCTGGAATTGTGGTCTGCGACCCGTGCGGCACCCTATCCCGAGGACCCTGAAGCGATACGGACGCTGGCGGGAGAGCACCTGACGCACCCGGTTCGTTTTCGCGAACTGACTGAGGCACTGTATGAACAAGGCGCGCGCGTGTTCGTGCAGATGGGTGCCGGCAGCCTGACCGCGTTTGTCGAGGACACCCTGCGCGGCCGCGAACACCTGGCCATCAGCGCCGGCAGCGCCAGGCGCGATGCGGCCGAGCAGTTACAGCGTGTTGAGGCGGCGATGTGGGTTGAAGGGTATCCGCTCAAGCCCGCCGCGACCAGGCCTCAGTCGTCGCCGGTGGATCTGCGGCTTGGCTCACGGCTGGTGCAACCGAATGATCTGCCGGTGCTGCAGCGCCCACCAGCAGTCGCGACTGCGGCCAGCCCGACGGGCAAGCTTGCCACGGATGCCGACCCGGTGTTGCGCGAACTGGCCGCCACGATGGACCTGCTGGCCAGCACCCAGCAGGACATCCAGACCCACTGGCAGGCCAGGCAGCTGGCTGCGGGGCGGCTGGCACCGCGGGAGCACACCCGCACCGTGCAGTTCAATCTGCAGGACCATCCGGCACTGATCGATCACTCCTTCTTCCGGCAACCGCCGGGCTGGGACGATGTGGCTGACCGCTTCCCGGTGGTGCCGATGACCATGCACCTGGAACTGATGCTGCAGGCGGCGCGCGAACTGGTGCCGGAGCGCTGCCCCGTGGGCCTGGAGAACGTCCGGGCTTACCGCTGGCTGGCCGTGTTGCCGCCGGTGGAAACGCCGATTACGGCGCGGTTTGATGGTGACAGCAAGGTGACGGTGACGATCGGGGAGTACTCGGCCGGCACCGTGGTGCTGGCTGATGCATTTGCTCCCGCGCCGGCGGTGCGCCAACCTCGCCCGGCGCAGCATGGCAAACCGCCTATAACGGCCGAAAGCCTGTACACCGATCGCTGGATGTTTCATGGCCCGGCGTATCATACGGTGACTGCGTTCGGCAATATGGCCGAAGACGGCATCAATGGCCAGTTGACTGCCTTGCCGGCGACAGGGGCACTGCTCGACGGGGCCGGCCAGCTCACCGGCTACTGGATCGTGGCGCATACCGACCGCGACCGACTGGCGTTCCCGGTAAAGGTCGACCGCATTGATTTTTATGGCGAGCCGCCCGCCGTGGGCGAGAACGTGGATTGCCAGGTATGGGTCCGCGAAGCAGGTGATCTGCATGTGACCGCCGATCTGGATTTGCTGTTGCATGGGCAGGTGTGGGCCCGCATCACCGGCTGGACGGATCGCCGCTTTGAAACGGATACGCCGTTGTACCAGTTGCTGCGCTACCCGGAATCTTCCCTGCTGGCTGAAAAGCACCCGCGCGGCTTTTACCGGGCGTGCGAGCACTGGAACAGTGTGGCCTCACGCGAACTGATCGCGCGGCGTGTGCTGCGGCAGGCGGAGCTGGCGGAGTTCCATGCCAAAGGGCCCCGCAGCCAGCGCGGCTGGCTGCTGAGCCGGATTGCGGCGAAAGACGCGGTGCGTGACCTGGTTTGGGCCGATGGTCCAAAGCCGATGTTCCCCATCGAAGTGTGGATTCGTCACCTCGACAGCGGCCGCCCGGTGGCGGAAACCAGCGAGGACGGCAGCTTCCATGTTTCCCTGTCGCACAAGCAAACCGGCGCGGTGGCCATTGTTTCGCGCCATGCCGATGTGGGTATCGACCTGGAGACCATCGAGGAACGGGGTGATGGCTTCGCCGAATTATCGTTCTCGGCCGCCGAGCGGGCTCTGTTGAAGCATGAACATCAGGCCGAATGGCTCACGCGCGGCTGGGCTGCCAAGGAGGCTTACGCCAAGTCGGTGGGCACCGGTCTGGAAGGCCGGCCGCAACAATTCGGCATACAAAAAATTGATGGCGAGCGCCTGTGGGTGACGGGTCCCGATCCGCATGCGCCACGCTGGATCGAAACCGTGCGGGAAGGTGATGAAATAATCGCCTTCACCCCTATTGATGAGCCATCCAGGCAAACGGATATCCTTTCCGGAAGTAGCGGAGAAACCCAAAATGAAACCTGAAGACAGCGAAGAAAAGATTCTTGAGGCGCTGCGTGAAATGCTCAATGAGGCTGTCGGCGAAGACCTGATGATCGATGAGCCCATCGGCATGGAGACCTCGTTCAACGAAGACCTGGAGCTGGAAAGTATTGAGTTTGTCGCCCTGGCCGAACAATTACAGCTGCGTTACGGTGAATCGGTTGATTTCGCAGCGTGGATTTCCGGCAAGGATCTGGATGAGATCATCGCGCTCAAGGTAGGCGACCTGGTCCGTTTTATCGCTTCGTGCCGTACCTGAACGCCAACGGGGTGCGCTTGCACCTGCAGCGCCTGGGCGAAGGTCCGCCGCTGGTGATGCTGCATGGCTTGCTGATTGGCAGCCTGGCTTCGTGGTATTTTACCGCCGCGCCGGCGCTGGCCCGTCAATCCAGCGTACTGCTGTACGATCTGCGCGGTCACGGCCGCAGCGAACGCGTGGCCCTGGGTTACGACAGCGATACCATGGTCGTTGACCTGGAGGCTGTGACTGAAGAACTGCCTGAACCCATCACGTTGGTCGGCCACAGTTACGGTGCCGTGGTGGCGCTGAAGTTTGCGCTGCGGCACCCGCACCGGGTGGCGCGGCTGGCCCTGGTGGAAGCGCCGTTGCCGCCGTCGGCGGCGGGTGAAGTCAATGATTTCCTGGCGCTGGAACCCGCACAAATGCTGCAGGTGCTGCCCGATTCGGTGAAAAGCATGTTTGCCGGCCGCCGCCGTGCAGCTGGCCGGCTGCTGAAAAACCTGCATTACCTGGCGACCCAATCCAGCCTGATTGATGATTTGCGGGCGGAGACCGATATTGCGGATGAAACCCTGGCTGCGCTGCAATGCCCGGTATTGCTGGTTTACGGCACGCAGTCACCTTGCCGGGAAGTGGGTGTACGCCTTTCCCGTGCGCTGCCCCGTGCCGAGCTGGTGCTGCTGGACGGCGGCCATAATCTGCCCCTGGAAGCCACCCAGGCCCTGACCGAATGCCTCACCGGGTTCTGTCATGGCTGAAGCATGCGCCAACGGGGTCAGTCTGCACTACCAGCGCCTGGGGACCGGCCCGCGTACCGTGGTATTCCTGCATGGCCTGGTGATGGACAACCTGTCGAGCTGGTACTTCACAGCGGCAACCCGCGTGGCGCGGCACTGCCAGGTGCTGATTTACGACCTGCGTGGCCACGGCCGCAGCGAGCGTCCGCCGCAGGGTTATCGGCTGGAGGACATGGTGGATGACCTGGCCGGGCTGCTTGATGCGGCCGGCATTGAAGGTCCGGTGACCCTGGTGGGCAACAGTTTCGGCGGTTTGCTGGCGCTGGCTTTTGCCATTAGCCATCCTGGCCGCGTGGAGCGCATTGCCCTGATCGAAGCGCATGTCAGCGCAGCCGGCTGGGGCGAGCAGATGGCGGCCACGCTGAGTTTGCAGGGCGAGGAACGTGACCGCATGATCGCGGACTCGTTTGCCAACTGGCTGGGACGGCACAGCGAGCGCAAGCGCAATCGCCTGGCGGCAAATGCCAGCGAACTGGTGTACCACACCAGCCTGGTGGAGGATTTGCGCGTGTCCATGCCGCTAAGTGACGAGCAACTGGCCGCAATTGCCTGCCCGGTGCTGGCGCTGTATGGCACGGATTCGGATGTGCTTGACCATGGCCAGCGGGTGGCCGGCTGCGTACCGCGTTGCGAGTTAATACGCCTTGACGGCTGTACCCATTCGATTCTGTGGGAGGCCACCACGCAGGTGGTCGAACACCTGCTGGCATTTACCGCGCCGCGCCGTTACCTGTTTGTGGTGCCGCCACTGACCGGCCACACCAACCCGACCGTGCCCATCGCACAGGAACTGCAGCGGCGGGGTCACACCGTGGCATGGGCTGCGCACCCCGCGGCGGTGCGGGAGTTGCTGCCGGCTGAGGCGGCCGTGCTGGCGCTGGATGACCGGCTTCCGGATGGCATGCAACAGGAGTTCCTGGACCGCGCGGACCGCATGCGCGGGCCCGCCCGGCTGAAATTCCTGTTCGAAGAATTTTTCCTGCCGCTGGCCCGTGCCATGCTGCCCCAGGTGGAAGCAGCGCTGGA
>JBFIHZ010000208.1:0-7181 GCA_041601535.1 Lysobacterales bacterium
CTGCACGGTCAGTATCAGCATGACAAATGCGGTAAGTGCCATCGAGGCATGGGCCAGCACCACCGAACGCGCTGGCCGTTGACGCCGCGCGTGCTGCAATGACATGGCCATGCCGCCCACGGCGGTGAATACAAAAATCCACAGCGAGACGTGCAGCCAGGTATCAGCGGAATGTTGCATCACGCCGGCAAATACCAGCAGAATTCCTGCCATCCCCAGAAACGCGTGCAGGAAAGAAATCAGCCAGTGCGGAAACCGTTGGCGCATCAGGCTAAGGGCCAGCAGCACACCACCGGCCGCCGCGATGGCAAAGGTCAGCGCGGCCCATTGAAGAATCATTGGCATCGTAACAGTCTCGCCTGGCCAGATATCCCGGCCACCCACCGTGGCCGGGACAGGGGTTTCATCCCTGGAATGAAGCGGGGAACTGTTTGGCCAGCGCACCGGTGATGGCATCGGCAATCACCAGCATGTGTTGGCGCATGGCCGACCAGGTTTTGGCTTCGGCCGCATAATCATGCGCTTCGATCTCATTGATCTGTGCCACGTGATGGGCGCCGTGGGCCGACAACAGCCCGAACACCGCGTCCTGTGGCAAGAACGGATTGGCAGTGGACAGGAATGCGGCAATTTCCTGCGCATTGGCGGTCAAGTCTTCTGTGGCCTGGCTCTGCCCGTCAGCCGAGCCGTCAAAGCGAGCCGCGCCATAGGCTTTCACCGCCCCCCAGTGGCCGGCCAGCAGGTTAAACAGTCCATCGGCTGCATCCTGGCCATAAAACGGCGTAATGCTGTCGGCCAGTCCACGCGCATTGGCGACTACCTGTTGTTCGGCCACGGTCTGCTGGTCTGCATCAGCGGCATGCACCGCCAGTATGTAGCTGCGTATCCAGAATACGTGCTCCACCCAGGCGTCGCGCAAGACCATCTTGGTCTGATCGACCGCATGCGTGTCTGCCGGCGGCTGATCGTCTGCGGCAGCGTAAAACGGCAGCAGGCAAAGCGCCAGCAACAAGGTATAGATCGATTTTCGAGTAAGCATTTTCATTAACTCCTGACTGTAAGTATTGAGGTTGGTTGCGTTTTCTGTTCCACGGCACCCTCGCGGTTCACGTCATATCCGTTGGTGGCCTGAGTGAGCGCGCAAGTCCGCTCGCAGCGGAGGCCTTACTGCCTCCGCCAAGCCCGATCGGTGGATATTTGGCCGTGGTCCGGAGGCGTTACAGCGACTTCAGGTATTCCACCAGGTCAGCCTGATCCGCAGCGCTGAGATTCAGTTCAAAATGCTGGTTGTAGTGCTCCACCACATCGAGCAGGGTGGCAAACCGGCCATCGTGGTAGTAACCGTTTTTCGGATGGCTCCATACGCCTTTCAGCGGGGTGGTGCGATATGCCTGGTCCGGGCCACGTTCTGCCTGGAACCCATCAATGCCGATTTCTTCCGCGCTGTGCATATTCCACCCCGGCTCGGTAAACAGCGGCGGCACGTGACAGGATGCGCAATTGGCCGGTCCATTAAAGAGGACCTTGCCACGCCCGGCTGACTGGCTGTCGAACGACCCGTGGGGAGGCGTTGGGGCCTGTATCGACAACTGGTAGAACTGCAAAGCAGCCAGTTTGGGCGTGACAAGATCAGGGGCACTACGGACTTCACTGAAGCCCGCGGCAGCGGCAATCGGGAATTGCTCGGCATCGTCCAGGCGCGGATCAATAAATGTGCCCTGGCCGCGCATTTCCAGGTTGGCTACAAAGGCGTTCCAGTGGGTGACGGAGCCCCAGCCGGTGAATGTGTGCAGGTTGACACCGGCCAGACCAAACGCCGGCGGTATCAGCGTGGCGGCCGGATCGCCATCCGGCGTGAACGCCTTGCCATCCATCAGCAGGCCGGCATCAAACTTGCCCGGGCCCCAGCTGTTCAGCACCGTCCGCACCGTGCTGTCATCAATGCCCGGATGCACCACGTCGAGCAGGTCCACGATGGGCTGCAGATTGGGCGCCAAGGCGATAATGGCGCCCACGTTGAGATCGTCAGCCGCCCATCCGTCCAGCCGTTGCCCGATACCCGGGGCGAACGAGTCATTGACGGTGGAGTGGCACAGCGCGCAGGTGATGCCAACCGATTCCAGGCGAGAGTTGTCCGCGCTGAAAAAGCCTTTGACACCCACCACCGCATCGAGCTGCAACAAGGCCAGCGTGGTGGCCGGGTCGTTCAGATCCACGCGGCCCTTGCGCAAGTCATTGATCAACGGACGCGGCAGGGCGTCAACGTCCACTTTCAGCCCAACCGCCAGCGCGGTGGCGGGGCTGACTCCAGGGCCCACGCCACCGTGCGCTTCACCCGCGATGGCCTCATGCAGGCGCAAGGTATCGCCCCAGAAGGCCTGGTCGCCAAAACTGTCGTAGCGAAAGGTATCCCGGCCCTCATAAATCATGTGCAATGCACCCGATACATTATCGAGATCCACGGCGGACCATGGCAGGGCGGCATTGGTGGAGGCTTCAGCAGCCAGACCCCCATTGAGTTGCGGGTCCGGCGCGGCATCCACGCGATGCAGGCCCAGGCCAGCTGCCAGGGCCAGCAAGAATATGGCTATAACTGTTTTTTTCATCTCCGGCACCTTAATGATGTGAAGTTATGGTCGACAATTCTGTATTCAGCCGCGTGGCATGGGCGGCGGAAACCCTGTCCGGCTTGCCGCCGGCCAGCACGGCGGCCGTTGCACTGTTGGTGCGCGCCTGTCTCAGGTTCAAGTTGGCAAAATCCCAGTTCAGCAGGCTGCGCACGCAGTGCAGAATGTAATCGCCCCGGCGGTGTTGGTAATCGAGGTAGTACGCGTGCTCCCACACGTCCAGCACCAGCAGCGGCTGATGGCCATGCACCAGCGGCGTGTCGGCATTGCTGGTAGTGACGATTCTCAGGTGTCCGCCCACCATCACCAGCCAGACCCAGCCGCTGCCGAATTGGGTCAGTGCCGCAGTCACCAGCTTCTGCTCCAGGTTTTCCCAAGAGATGAAATCACGTTCCACCAATGTGGCCATTGCCCCTTTGGGCATGCCACCACCATGCGGAGTCAACGATTGCCAATAGAATTCATGGTTCCAGGCCTGGGCCGCGGCATTAAACAGGCCCGTGTCGGACGTTTCGTGGGCACCTATGATGACTGCTTCCAGCGTACGGTCCTGCCACACGGTGTCGGCAAGCAGATCATTGGTGCGCGCGATGTAGGCTGCGTGATGGCGGCCGTGGTGGGCTTGCAGGGTCTGTCTGGAAATGTACGGTTCCAACGCCTGCTCCGGATAGGGCAGAGGGGGTAGCACAAACGACATGACTTGAACTCCTGATTTTGACCGGGCAGGGCGGGCACTCCGTCCTGCTTCGAGGCAAAATTAGGATCAGTTCAAATATTTGTCAAACGATAAAAAATAGTGCTTTATATCGAATATAACAATACATTAAGCAGCAACAGGCTTTGCTGCCCGTTACGAGGAAGTTACTTCTTCGGCAATCAGACGAATCTGTCGCAACGCAACATCAAAAACCTCAGCTGCGGATTCGCGCGGGTAGAGCAGATAGGCGGGCAGACGAAATACCGGTGCCTCGTCGGCCAGATGCAGCCGGCCCGCATTCAAATGGGCCTGCACCAGGCGGCGTGGAAAATAACCGGATCCGCCAAACTCGAGAATGTGTTGCAGGCCCAGCCAGCCGACGTTGGCAGTCAGGCCGGATCCGGTGAAATCCGGAAAACTTTCACTATGGCGCGAGCGGAACTCCGCACCCCAGTCGACGTAAACATAATTCGCGCCCATGACCTGGCCACCACTGCCGGCATCGCTCATGACCAGCACCAGCACCTCTTCCAGCAACGGCTCAACCACCAGCCCCGGGCGGCTTTGTGGCGTATACATCACGCCAATATCGATGCGGCCATCGACCAGCCCCAGCATCAGTTCTTCTTCGAAACCAATTTCCGCCGTGACCGCCAGGTCCGGCGCGGTGGAGCGCATCACCCCCAGCCAGCGCAACAACAGCTCCTCCCAGATACCAAAGCGCGCACCAATTTTCAGCGACGCCCGGTAACCATGCGGGGTCCCCACCGACTGGCGCGCCTGCTCCACGGTACGGGTAAGAATAACCGCATGTTTCTGGAACTGGCGGCCGCAGGCAGTCAGGCTGGTGCCCGCCTTGTTACGCACAAACAGTTTGCAGCCGAGTTGTTGCTCCAGTGACTGGATGCGGGAACTGACGGTCGACTGGGTGATAAACAGCCGCTCGGCCGCCTTGACGAAATTTCCTGCGGAAACCACGGTAAGAAATGTGCGTGCCAGTTCGGTATCCACGTATCAGCCTCCTTGTTATCGACAACAAGGACATTTATAGCACTTTAAATAGATCGCATAAATATAAATGACGAAGCACGCCCAACTGCCACGGCCCGACCGTAAACGGGCCCGACTGTTATGGCTCGCGTGAAATAACCGGACAGGCCCGCCGCATGGGGCCGCAGGGACTATGGACCGTGGTTGTTTCCGGTCCGGGGGAAATAACTGATGGACGCTTCGGTGACAATCACATCCATGGGTATATCGTGCGCTTGCGGGTGAATGGACTCCAGGCAGGCCTGGGCATAACCCACACCCACGGTCAGGGGCCGCGGCCGGGTGACGGCCAGCGTGCGATCGTAATAGCCTCCGCCATTGCCCAATCGATGGCCGGCGCGGTCAAAACCCAGCAACGGAACCAGCAGCACTTCGGGCTCCACCACCAACCGCTCGGTGGGGGCCGGAATACCCCACAGGCCGCGGCTGCAGAGTTTCTTTTTCGGGTCCCATTGCCAGAACTCCAGCGGATGATCCCGGGCTATGATGACCGGCAGAGCAGGGCAGGCACCCTGGCCAGTCAGCTCACGGATCAGCGGCCGAAGATCCACTTCATTGCGCACTGGCCAGTAAAACCCGATGTTCCTGCCAGCCAGTTCCGGCCCGTGCGTACGCAGCAGGCTGATGATGGATTCGGCCGCCTGGTTGCGCACTTTACAGATCAACTGATCCCGTTCACCCGCCAACCGCTCGCGTTGCTGCTTGCGCCATTCCTGCACCGCCTGCCAATTGTCCGGGGACGGCGGGGAGTTTCGCTGGGTAAAGGATGTGTTTCCGAACATAGGTTTCCGAAGACGGCGTGCCCATTCCCCACCATGCCAGGGATACCGGGGGTGGCCACGAACCATTGATGTTTACCGTGACCATGTTCAGCGCATGATGCCCGGAGCACATTCACGGGGCAGTTAGCTTAACGCCTCCACAGCCGGCCATGCTGTGATTTTTCCGGATTGTCGTATCGACATCATCAATGGGTCACCACCTGGCTACCCGGTGCATTACCCCACACGCCACCCATAGGTGCCCGGGCGGGCAGGCGGGCTATAAACGGGCCTTAATCACTTCCTGCAGCACCACCGCCTGGTTGTGCCGGGTATCTTTCGCGCCATAGACCAGTGTCACCGTTTGTTCAGCCGCACGTGCTGCCAGGGCTTCGAGCTGATCATCAGCCTGTTGCAGTTCACGCCGGTATTTCTGCCGAAACCCGGACCATTTTTGTTTCTCATGCCCAAACCATTTACGCAGTTCATCTGATGGTGCCAGTTCCTTCAGCCACTCATCCAGCTGCAGATCCTGCTTGCTGATGCCACGCGGCCAGATACGGTCCACCAGTACGCGATAGCCATCCGCAGACTGGGGCTTTTCATAAGCTCTTTTGATCTCAATGGGCATAACAATCATCCCCTGCGCTGACCCTGATGCCAGCCGAAAGCCCCCGCCCGCACAAATGACAATCGCCCCCCCCGACGCTGTTTCGGCGTGGTAAATTATCGATAGCAAGCAGTGCCCATACTACAACCGGCCGGCCATGCAATCGAGCAGGGCGGCCGGGCAGGAAAAGAGATGCCCGTTACCCTGGAGAACCTGTTTGAAACCCTGCCGCAACGCGGCGTGGTGGAGTGGATAGGCCTGCGTCCCGGCCGCCGCGAAGCCATGTTGAGCGTTGCTGAAGTAGCAGTCGACGCGCAAACCGGCCTGCACGGCGACCGCTACCAGGGGCGCTCCGGCAAGCGCCATGTCACCCTGATACAGGCGGAGCATCTGCCGGTGATCGCCAGTTGCAGCGGGCACAAGGAAATTCAGCCGCACACGCTGCGGCGCAACCTGCTGATACGCGGCATCAACCTGCTGGCGCTGAAAGACAAGGTGATAAGCATTGGTGCGGTCAGGGTAGAGATCACCGGTGCCTGCCATCCCTGCAGCCGCATGGAAGAACTGCTGGGCCCCGGTGGTTATAACGCGATGCGCGGCCATGGGGGCATGACCGGCCGTATCCTGGACGCTGGACACATCCGCGTGGGTGACGAAGTACGCTATTCTTCGTCTTAAGCCCACAGGAGAAACGGACCGGCCATGACGGATTATTCGCCCATTGCCTGTGATGACTACGACTTCCTGGAAATTGCCTGTATGGATCAATACCGGGTGGAACTGACCCTGGATGCCGGTGAGTTTGCGGGCAGTCAGCAGCAGGATCAGGACCGCGGTGAACCGGCTGACGGCACGACAGGACATGAGCCGGCCAGCAGCGGCGTGATCGGACATATCTCAGACCACTGTGTCACCGGAACCGCGGTGGATCTGCAAATCAGTCACGGAGCAGAATTCCTGATCCTGCAGCCGGAACAGGGAAAACCGCAACGTATCCGCCTGGACCGTATCCGGCTGATGCGGGTGATGACACGGCCAAGCCGGTTTACCGAACATCAGTTCAGAGCAAATAACGATTGAACTGAAACAGTGCCCCAAGTGCAGTTGGTGTCTGCGTTCTTCATCGTCGGTAAGTACGCTGCGCAGACTGCATGCGCCAGATCGCAGACGCGAGAAGGGCTGGAATGGCCTGAATACCGTGAAAAACGCCTGTTTAGCCGCCCTTCGCCCTTATTGTCTTATGCGCATAATGTATATTATGTTAAATTGAAGATATATTCACAGCAGCCGACCCGCAACAGGTGCTCGATCAGGCGTGCAATGGAATTCCCCTTCCCGGGTCTATATCATGACGCTGTCACGCTTCCGGGTGTTCTTCCCGGGACGCCCCAGCCATAAGGAAACCGTTGTCCATGAACCAGGTAATCCAGAAAACC
>JBFIHZ010000209.1:0-7153 GCA_041601535.1 Lysobacterales bacterium
ACAGCGCCTGCGCGTTTCCTATGACCCGGTGGATACCGAGGTTATCAATGAACGCATTCAAAAGGTATTTACCCCCGCATTTATCGCCGAACACGAAGGCGTGCCGGACGCACAGCCGCGGCCAATATTTATCGTCGGCATGCCGCGTTCCGGCTCCACGCTGATTGAGCAGATACTGGCCAGTCACAGCCAGGTGGAAGGCACCGCCGAGCTGCCGGACATCGGCCGCGTCATTGGCAGTCTGGCAGGGCGCCATGGCAGTGAAACCTATCCCGAAGTTGTGCGCCATCTGGACCGCGCCGAGCTGCACCGCCTGGGGCAGGATTATTTGCAGCGCAGTGGCCGTCACCGCAGCGGCCGGCCGCTGTTCACCGACAAGATGCCGAATAATTTTCCCAGCATAGGCCTGATTCACCTGATCCTGCCCAACGCGCTGATCATAGATGCGCGGCGGCACCCGCTGGACAGTTGTTGTGGCAGCTTCAAACAGCACTTCGCCCACGGGCAAAGCTGGAGCTATGACTTGCTGGAGCTGGGTGAGTACTACCTGCAGTACCGACAGATGATGCGGCACTGGCAGCTGGTGCTGCCCGGCAAAGTGCTGGAGGTGCGGTATGAAAACCTGGTGCAGCAGCAGGAAGAGCAAACGCGCCGCCTGTTGCAGCATTGCGGCCTGGACTGGGAGCCGGCCTGCCTGCGCTTCTATGAGACCGAACGGGCGGTGCGTACCGCCAGCTCAGAGCAGGTGCGGCAGCCTATGTACACGTCCTCGTTGAACCACTGGCGCCATTACCGCCGCCAGTTGGCGCCGCTGGCGGAGCTGTTGGGTGAAGAGCTGGATGGCTGGGACAGGTAACCGGATGGCGCGCTCAGGACGGACTAATGAAAGGCGATGGCCAAGGGAGTTGCGGCCGGGCATGGCCGGCCGCAGGACAGATCAGAACAAAGTCAGTTGAAGTATCGCCGGATGTTCATGCCAAACGTGCGAGGCCGGGTGGTGCGGATATTGTCCCGCCCCCAGAACAGGTCGGCACCGGTGTCGTGAAAACTGACCACGCGTTCGTCAGACAGGTTGTCCACGTACAGGGACAACTCCCAGTCGGCATTACTGAAACCGGCGCGCAAGTCCCACAGCTCGTAGGAGGGTTGCCGTGAACGGCCACCATAGCCGACGCCATCGGGGTCGCCGTCGTTGTCTACCAGCCGGTTGAAGGATGAATCGGTATAGCTGTACTGCAGCCGCACGAAGGCATCTCCGCCGCCGAACAGGTCCATGGGCCAGGTGTATTCAGCATAGGCCGCAAGGTTGAGATCGGCCGCCAGTGGCAGACGGGTGCCGCCCGGGATATCCAGCGCCAGGCTGTCCGGATCACGCTCATCAAAAACCCTGATGTCCTTGTCGATTTCAGCCTTGAACAGGTAGGTGCTGACCAGGCCCAGTGACCAGCCGTCAGCGGGCAGGAAACTGATTTCCACGTCCATGCCGTCCACGATGGCATCACCAACGTTGGCGATCACAGTCTGGAAGGGTTCGCCGAAGCGCCAGCTGGGGTCGGTCAGTTCCAGTTGCATGTCTTCCCACACCTGGTGGTAGCCGATCAGGTTGAACTGCAGGCGTCCATCCTGCCACTGCGATTTCAAACCGGCCTCGTAATTTCTCAGCAGGTCGGAGTCATAAGTGATGGGCAGGGTAGGGTTGCCACGGGCACGGTTGATGCCGCCGGTGCGGAAACCCTCGGAATACAGGGCGTACACCATGCGGTCGTTTTCAAAGAAATACTGAAAGCCGATTTTCGGCAGTACCCCATCGTCATCACCTTTCGGCGTGGCGATATTGACCGGACCGGTGCCGGGCGTGGCCTGGGTGTAGAGGCGGTCGATTTTGGCCTTGTACCAGCGCGCGCCCAGCAGCAGTTTCCACTGCTCGCTGATATTGAAGGTGGTTTCGCCAAACACCGAGGTATCCTTGCGCGTGCTGCGTTCGCTTGAAGCCCAGCGAATGTTGGTCGGCTCCAGTGGTCCGTACAAGGCCTGGTAGGCGGCCCAGGATTCGGTCTTCGTGTAATTATCGATTTCCGTGCCATACACCCAGTGTTGCTTGGCTTCCTGGTAGAAAAAGCCCAGGGTCCAGTCCCAGCGCGAGGTGCTGCCGGTCAGGCGGGTTTCATGAGTCCACCGGGTATCGCGTTGATCATTCAGCCAGCGGCCGCTTGGGTCACCGTCATCCACGTCATAACCGGTGCCATTGAGTTCGCAGGCGGTGGCGAAATCGTAAATATTATAGTACGCATAGTATGGGTTGCTGCCACAGGTTCCGCGACCATAGGCCCCCAGCACGGAGTGGTAATAGGCCACGCCACTGGTTGCATCGAACACGTAAGCGGTGTCCCGTTCGAAGTACGAAGTCGAAGAAGTCAGCTGGGCGAAACCCAGGTCGCCGTCGATGGTGAACTGGAAATTGCTCCATTCATCATCCCAGCTCTCCTCGTGAAACTTGATGGTTTTCAGGTCGCCGGTGGTCGGGTCAAAGTCGTTATAACCATTAATGGTTGAATCGCTGTAGTTATAGATTCCGGTCAGAGCCCAGGCATCGTTGACTTGCCACTTGATGGATGCGCGCCCGCCTTTCCAGTCAGCGCTGTTGATGTCGTTGTCGACGATGGCGGCATTGGTTTTACTGCCAACCACCTGTTCTCCGGTATCGAAGTCCAGCCGGCCGGGCGTATTGGCCAGCACGTTGTCAATGAACCCCGCGTCTTTGGCGGCAAAACCCACCAGGCGGATGGCCAGGGTATCCTGGATCAGCGGCAGGTTGATCATCGCGTCGGCATCCCAGCCGGTGCCGCCGTGGGAAATGGAGTGAACGCCGCCACCGACGTTGGCTTCGAATTGCGTCGGGTCAGGTTTGGCGACGATATAGCGCACCGTCCCGGACTGTGAGCTGGCTCCGTACAGCGTGCCCTGCGGGCCGGCCAGGGTTTCAATACGCTCCAGGTCTATCGGCCGGATTTCCGGCGACTGTGCACCGGTGGTCAGCGGCTGTTCATCCAGGTAAATGGCGGCGGAGGAGTCAGCGATAAATGGGCGGGCTGAGTCCGCCAGGCCGCGGAATACGATTTTGTTCAGACCGGCGGTGGAACCCACCACCGTCATGGAGGGTACAAACTTGGCGACATCGGTCAGTCCCTTGATACCCACCCGGGTAATGTCCTGGGCACTGAATGCCTGGATTGACTGCGGAATATCCTGGATGTTCTCATCCCGTTTGCGGGCAGAAACAATCACTTCCTCCAGCCGTTCATTTTCATTTTCGCCGGCCGGGCTGGCGTCGCTCTGGGCATAGGGTGAGGTGGCCCAGCTGCTGGCCAACGCGGCGGATACCGCGGTAAACAGTTTGCGCCGGTTACGGTTCTGGGGGGTGTGTTGCGACCGCTGCTGGTACATAAGAGGCTCCATTTTTGATGCCGGTTTTTATGGTTGATTGCGCCGCTTTCAATTGCAGCATATACGGCGGATTTACGCTTGTCGAGGAAAATCATCATCAGTAAAAAACCCAGCAGTAACAGTTGCTTCCGGGACATTGCCGCAATCACAGGGTGTAGCGACCCGTGATTGGGGCAGGTACAAAAATGATGAATGAATGCATAGTCTGGGAGAATGATCCGCAAGCTGTTTACGCAGGCTGGGTTCACCGTGTTTTGCAGCCGACAGGTGTGTTCGGTTCAGTTGGTTTTAGCGTGTAGGCAGGTGCGGCCAAATCACCCCACCACGGGATTAAAAAGACAGCTTTGACGGGATTTTAATTTTGGTCATAGAATAGAAGGACAACCAGTGGCAATGTGTCACGACTACCAGGGAGTGAATTCTATGAACTGTCCCAAATGCTTCGGTACTATGGAAATTGCCTCCTACGACGGCATCAAGGTTGATCGCTGCACTGGTTGCAAGGGGCTGTGGTTCCAGCCAGATGAACTGGCCACCTTGCGCCAGGATACCTGGATGGCCGATTACATCCTGGACGAAGGCAGTGCCAAAGTGGGCAAGCAATATAACCAGGTACGCGCCATCCAGTGCCCACAGTGCGGTACGGACATGAACCAGGAATCAGACGAGGACCAGCCGCATATCGTTTATGAGGCCTGTCCTGACGGGCACGGCGTATTTCTCGATGCCGGTGAGTTTACCGACCTGGTGCATAAAACCTTTTGGGACCGTTTCAAGACCGCTCACTGAAGCCGGCGTCAGCGAAACCCAGGCCAGAATCTCGCGGGTCAGCTATCCTGCTGCCTGCAGGCGGGCATATCCAACGAGGCGCTGTCGGCTGGCGATGCAACAATGCTTGCGAGGGTCTTGTCGGGCGGTTTCAGGCCACCAGATAGAACGCCATCAGCAGCAATCCGATAAGCCAGGTCAGCCAGTGTATCTGGCGCGCCTGACCACTGGCTGATTTCAGTATCAGGTACAGGATCAGGCCAATGGCCAGACCGTGGGTTATGCTGAAGAACAATGGTATGGCCAGCGCGGTAAACACGGCGGTAATGGTTTCCGTGAAGTCCTGATACGGAATATTTTTCAGGCTTTGTCCCATCAACAGGCCGACAAAGATCAATACGGGCGCCGTGGCAATGGCCGGTATGGCCGCAATAAGCGGGTGAAAAAACAGCGCCAGCAGAAACAACACGCCGACCGTGATGGAAGTCAACCCGGTGCGTCCGCCCGCTTCGATGCCAGCAGCCGATTCAATGTAGGCGGTAGTGGTGGATGTGCCCAGCAGGGCGCCAGCCATGGTGGCGCAGGCATCGGCCGACAGGGCCCTGCTCATGCCGGGCAGGCGGCCATCCGCATCAACCAGTTGGGCCCGCCGTGACACGCCAATGATGGTGCCGAGAGAATCAAACAGGTCAAGAATAAGCAGGATGAACATCACTTGCAGGCTGGACGGGTGGCGAAACGGATAGAACCAGTCCAGTTGCAGAAACGTTGCCTCGATGCCGCCAGGCATGGCAAACCAGGCCGTGGGCACAGTAGCCAATGGCGCTCCGTCGCCGTCTGTCATAAACAGGGCAACCACGGTAAGGGCCGCCAGGCTGGTCAGTATGGCGCCGGGCACGCGTAATACGGTCAAGGCGGCCATCAGGGCCAGCCCACCCAGGGCCAGCAGTATCGGTGTGCTGGTGAAATCCCCGTGGGTGAACACGGTGGCCTCACTGGCCACCACCATGCCGGCGGCCTGCATTCCAAGCACGGCGATGAAAAAACCAATGCCGGCCTGAATGCCTACCTGCAGCCCGGCAGGTATGGCCTCGGCCAGTTTGCTGCGCAGCCCGCTGACCGACAGGGCAAGGAAAATGACGCCGTTCCAGAAGGTCAGTGACAGTGCAGCCTGCCAGGGTATGCCCATGCCCAGCACGACGATAAAAGTAAAGTAGGCATTGGTCCCCATGCCGGGAGCCAGCGCGATGGGATAATTGGTGAATGCGGCCATCAGGAAACAGCCGATGGCTGCCGCCAGGCCGGTGGCCATCATCACGCTCTGCGGGTCCATGCCGGCCTGGGCAAGTATGGAGGGGTTGACGGCCAGGATATAGGCCATGGCGGCAAAGCTGGTCAAACCGGCGGTTAATTCGCGGCCGATGGTGGTTTGATGCTGTTGCAGTTGAAATATCTTCATGTGCTGCACGATCCCCTTATCTGAACATGCATGATTGACCAGCCAGTGCCCCCGGGGCAAGCCGAAACAGCAGCCTGGGCAGGTCAGGTGGACGCGTGCTTGGTAATTGCCGGCTGCTGCCTTTACCCTGTCAAGGTATAGAGCTTTTACCATCTGTTCGCGGCTGCACGGGAGAGTATATGAATCGGCGGGGTATCAGGCCACGTTTCAAACTGGCTCTGGGCTGGCCGGGCAAAACCGCCGCTGTGCGGCGGGTGCTGCCATTCCGCCGCCCCTGGAAGGTCATTGTCATACTGACCCTGGTTGATATCGCATTCATTGTTCCTGCGGTGATCACGCTCAAGCAGGCTGGCTCGGAATGGGGGCAGTTTGACTCGCTGTTTGAACTGGTTACCGCCATTTTTCTCAGCGCCTGGGTGCTGGGCTGGTCGGTGGGGCCACTGATCATGACTGCCGTGCTGCTGATGCTGATGTTTGGCCGCGAAGTTCTGGTTGCACGGCCGGGCCAGGTTGAATTGTATTTTGGCTTGCCTGGTGTGGCTGTTGGCGCCGTTTATGATGCGGCCAGTATGCGTAACTTCCGGGCCATAGTCCCCGCGGAGAAGTCGGGCACGTCGTGGCGCGGGCCACACGCCGCATTTGATTATGGTGCCAACGACGTGGCCTTCGGCTCCGCACTCGGCAGTGCCGAGGTAAGCGCGCTCAAAGCGCAACTGGAAATGGCCAGCGGCCAGACGTTTCGCCGGGGTGTGGCTCCGGCCAGCGAACTTGCACAGGAATGGGATGAGGGCAAGGTGGAGCAGGAACTGACGGCCGCAGATCCATCACCGGAAACTGCCGGGCCGGTCACCCTGACTTCATTTTCCACCCTGGTGCTGGTTGTTGCCAATGTCATTCCGCTGGCGGGAACGGTGTTGCTGGGATGGCGTCTCAGCGATGTGATGGTGCTGTACTGGGCCGAAAGCGCCATCATTGGTTTCTGGAATATCTGCAAGATGGCCGTTATCGGCCGCTGGCTGGCGATCTTTTCCGGACTGTTTTTTATTGCACATTTCGGCGCCTTTATGGCGGTGCATTTTCTGTTTATTTATGGCCTGTTCGTGGAGGGGTTGCAGCACGTGCCGGCTGGCTCTGATGACCTGGCCGATGTGGCGCGGCTTTTTTACGATCTGTGGCCGGCGCTGGCTGCCTTGTTCGTCAGCCATGGCCTGTCGTTTTTCAGTAATTTCCTCGGCCGCCAGGAATACCGTGGCAGGGAGTTGGGCAAACAGATGCATGAACCCTACAGCCGCATAGTGTTCATGCACCTGGTGCTGATACTGGGGGGTGGTCTGTCACTGGCGCTGGGGGATGCGACGCCGGTACTGATCATTGTGATCCTGCTGAAAATCGTGGTGGATATCCGTTCGCACCTGCGGCAACACCGTTGACCGCATTCACAGGCTGATGGTCGTGCCGCCGCCAAGGCCGGTGCCGTGGCCC
>JBFIHZ010000210.1:0-7122 GCA_041601535.1 Lysobacterales bacterium
ACCGCCCTGTTCGCCTCGGGCGACAGCAGCATGGCCCAATGGGGACAATGCGAACCCACGCCCAACCAGACCCCCACCGCAAACTTTACCTTTACCTGCGATAATCTGCAGTGCAGTTTTGACGGCAGCATCAGTGCAGACAGTGACGGCAGTATTGCCAGCCACAGCTGGGATTATGGCGACGGCACAGGCTCCAATGGCGCATTGGTGCAGCATGATTATAGCGCCGCCGGTGACTGGCTGGTGACCCTTACGGTGGCTGATAATGATGGTGCAATGGACGAGGCCAGCCAATGGGTCAGCGCCTCCGAACCACCAGTGACATCGATCAGCCTGACCGCCTCTACCAACAAGAAGCGAAATCGCATCAATCTGAAATGGACTGGTGCCGCGGGCAACAAGGTGGACATCTGGCGCGATGGCACAAAGATCACAACCACGCGCAATGATGGCGCCTGGAGTGACCGAAATGTAGTCAAGGGCGCGGACTACCAGTATCGAGTTTGCGAACAGCGATCTGCCGCGACGTGCTCCGCGCTGGTTGCGATCATGCTTTAGCCGCGGGAACGCACCGGTGAAATGCAAATCCCTGCGGCAGAATAATGCGGCGAAGCTCACCGCGCGTGAATGGATCAAACCCGCAAGGCAAACCGATTTTCCACGTTGCCGATGGCATGGTGCGCACCGCCTGCATGCGCTCAAACGACCCCGACACCAGGGCCAGCCCGCTGCAGTTGCAGCCACGCGAAACCAGCCGTTCGTCCCACAGCGCTTTGGCTGCGGTTACCTGCACATCCACAACCGGAAGTCAGCCCATATACATTCCGCCGTTGACATCCAGCACCACGCCGGTGATGTAGCTGGCGAACGGGGATGAAAGAAACGTCACCACGTTGGCAACATCGTTGGCTTCACCCAGGCGTGCCAGTAACACCTGCGAAATGTATTCTTCCTGCCGACCGTTCACCTGCTCTTTTACCGGCCCGGTCAAAATAATGCCAGGTGCGATCGCGTTGGCGGTCACCCCGTAGGGGCCACCTTCTTTGGCCAGTGAACGTGTCAAACCGATGATACCCGCCTTGGACGCGGTGTAATGCATGCCAACATCAATGCCACCAACCCGTGCGGCCATGGAGGAGAACGTGAGAATCCGACCATCTCCTCGCGACTTGAGAGTATCCATGAATGCCCGGCAAACCAGAAAGGTGCCACGCAGATTGATATTCATCACGGTGTCCCACTCCGCCACGGAAACTGCCGTGATGCCTTGCCGGTAGAAGATCAAACCCGCACAGTTGACCAGGATATCCGGGGCGGCGTCGTTGGCGATCACCTGTTCCCGCAACGCATCGATCTGCTCAGGATCAATCAGATCACAGCCGATGGCCATGCCGTGACCAATGGCATCGACCGTCTCCTGCGCACCGCGGGCATCAACATCAACCGCGATGACGCGAGCCCCTGCCCGTGCCAACTGCATGGCACACGCCTGGCCCACGCCACGAGCCGCTCCCGTAACGATGGCCGTTTTTCCCTCAAGGTCGATTCTCATCGGCATAGTGGTTTACTCCAGAAGCTGCTTCGGTGAAGCAATGAATCGAATCAGGGCCTGCAAATATTTTGCTCCCGCGGCACCGTCCACAGCACGGTGGTCCACTGAAAGCGTCAGTGTCACCATCGTCGCCACGGTCGGTTCACCATTGCGTGCAACCACACGCGGCTCAGCGGCACCCACGGCCAGAATGCAGGCTTGCGGCGGATTGATTATGGCGGCGAACTCGCGCACACCGAACATACCCAGGTTTGATACGGTGAAACTGCCGCCCTTATAGTCGTTCGGGCTTAACCTCCCATCACGGGCCCGGTCAGCCAATCGCCTGATATCCTGTGAAATCTCGCTGATCAGTTTGTCATCCACGCGCCGGATCACCGGCGTGGTCAGACCTCTGGGGGTGTCAACAGCCACTGCAATGTCAACCTGATTGAACCGCAGCAACGTGGTTCCAGACCAAGCCACATTAGCTTCTGGCGTTTCCCGTAAGGCCATTGCACTCGCTTTGACGAAGAAATCATTGACCGAAAGCTTCTGTCCCGACCCCGCGGATGCATTGTGCTGCTGCCGCAAGAGAAGGAGGGCATCGAGATTACAGTCAACGGTGAGGTAGAAATGTGGAATGTCCCGCTTGGCCGTTGTCAGCCGATCAGCTATCACCTGACGGATCCGGTTCTCGGGTAACTCCTCGTACGTGCCGCTGGGTGGTAGCACCGCAGCAGTCCGGGGTGCGGACTCGGTTGGATCAATTCCCTGCCTGGCCGCGGCGGCTTCAACGTCGCCCAGCACAATCCGTCCATTGGGTCCGCTGCCTTCAAGGGTTGCGAGAGCCACACCTAGCTGACGAGCAATGCGCTTGGCTACCGGGCTGGCGAGGGTTCGATCGCCCTGCTCGGCCGACGGGCTACCGGGCTGCCCGGTTCCAGAGGTTGTTGCGACGGGCGCGGGTTGTTGCGCTTCCTCCTCGACAGCAAGCGGTGTATCCATAGCAACAGATGCCGGCACGACGGTTGTTGCGTCAGGTTTTTCGGTGGTAAGTAATGTGGCGATGGGCGTGTTGACTTCCACATCTTCGGTGCCCGCAGGAACCAGAATCTCCCCTATGGTTCCCGCCTCCTCGGCCTCCACTTCAACCAGGGCTTTTTCGGTAGACACCTCCAGCAACACATCACCAACTTGAACGGCATCTCCCGGACCGACTCTCCACTCCTCAATGGTCCCACTTTCAAAATCAGCGGCGATTTCCGCCAGTTTAATTTCTTTATGCACGGTGTAATGTCCCTTCAAGGTTGGGTTTCAGTTCTCTGGAAATGCCGCATGCCATTGGCGGCGGGTTGTGTGATTCTCGTAGCCTTTACCGTCAGGAAAGCTGATCAGTTCCAGCTGCATCCCCCAGGGGGTCAGGAAATAGATCCAGGTCTGACCCGCTACCGGGCCCTCCGTGCGTACCACTGGCTCTCCCAGCACGGTTAAACCCTGCTGCTTCAGGAATGCCAGAGCCTGAACAAAATCATCCACATAAAAGGCAAGGTGAAAGCCGCCAACATCACTGTTGGCTGGTATTACCGAGGACTGGTCTGGAGAACTGTATTCAAAAATTTCAAAATTGGAACCGTGGCCACAGCGCAGCAGTCGGTTGCGAAAACTGGCACGCGGGTGAACATTGAGCTGGTCCCGCATCCAGGAGTCCGAGGCCTCCACAGGGCCGATGCCGTATAAGTCCTCACAACCCAGCACATCAACGAAAAATCGCACGGCCTGGTCCAGATCCGGCACTGTAAAGCCAATGTGGTCGGTGCCGCGCAAACCGGGCAGGGTATCGGCGAATATCATTTTTGGATTCAGTCTGTCCATCAGCCGACTGCCTCCAGCGACCGCCCCATATCCGAGATGGCCGCCGCGAAGCCAGCCCGTATTTCTTCCTCACCCACAAAGGCCGCTCTTTCCAGCACTTTGGATACACTGGGCGATGCTTCACCACCGTGAATGCGGCGAACGGGTTGATCCAGATAATCAAACAGACGCCGCTGTAACTCGTCTGTAACCATAGCGCCATAAGATGTGGTAAGCGGGCCTTGCTCCAACACCACGACATTGTGCGTTTTTTTAACGCTGTCGCAGATGGTTGACCAGTCCAGCCCGGCGCGGTCGAGTGAGCGAAGATCAATCACCTCGGCATCAATCCCCATTTCGTTCGCCACGCTGACGGCCTTGTCCACCATGGACAGGTAGGTCAGTACGGTGAGTGCGGTGCCGCGCCGGACCACTTTCGCCTTGCCCAGCGGAATGAAGTAGTCAAAGTTGTCAACCGGCCCCGGCGCTTTGCGGTTATAGAGATCGACATGCTCCACCACCAGCACCGGATCCTCGCAACGTAATGCGCTGTTCATCAAACCCACATAGTCAAATGGGTTCGACGGTGCGACAATGCGCCAGCCAGGCCACATGGAAAAAAGGCCGGCCGGGTCCATCGAGTGCTGCGAACCGTAACCTGTACCGATCGCGATCTTGGTTCTGAGCACCAATGGCATATTGATGTCACCTCCGAACATATGGCGGGCCTTGGCAATCTGGTTGAACAGCTGATCTGCCGCCACCAGCGCAAAATCGGGATACATGAGTTCAACTACCGGACGAAAGTGTCCATCCATCGCGACACCACCGCACAAGCCCACAAAGCCATGCTCGGCGATCGGTGTGGGAATGCAGCGGTCTGGCCAGCTTTCAGGCAGACCCCGGGTGGCGCCATTGGTGCCGCCGCGCAGCTTGTGAATATCCTCGCCCATTACAAAAATACGTTCATCGCATTCCATGCGCCGTCGCATCACCGCCGATACGGATTGAATGAACCGGACTTCCTCAACCGCACCTGAAAAGCTTTCCAGTTCCGTAAACCGGACGCCATCAAGCTCGGAAAGGTCGCTGCGCAGGCCCTGATCGCGAAACTCTGTGGCAGGCCACAGGGATGGCACGATGCGCCGCTTGCCTTCATGTTGTTCCATCAACCCTGACACGGCTTGGCTGACAGCCGACTCCGCCGCATGCCTGATGGTGTTGTCGTCGCCCTTGCCAAGCCAGCCACGCGCGATCAGTTCACGGGCGAGGAACTTCAGCGGGTCACGCGCCCGGGCGGCTGCCTCTTCCTCTTTGCTGCGATAACCGAATGCACTGCCCGGCAGTCCGCCACCATGATGATAGTAGCGGTAAACATCGGCCTCGATGAGCACCGGTCCCCGGCCCGCTCTGAGCATATCGGTTGCCGCTTGCGTGGCCTGGTGCACTGCGACCGGATCCATGCCATCAACCCGGAACGAAGGTATGCCAAAGCCCGGCCCACGCGCAGACATGCGTGTTTCGCGTGCCTCCTCCGCCAACGTGGTTGAAACTGCGTACTGGTTGTTCTCAATGAAAAAGCAGATGGGCAGATCGTACAGCGCTGCCAGGTTTAGTGATTCCAGGAAATTGCCAATATGGCAGGCACCATCTCCGAGAAACGTAAACACCACATCGCCTTTACCCTGACGCTTTTTTGACCAGGCGGCGCCGTTGGCCAGAGGAACGCCACCCCCTACAATCGCATTGGTGCCAATAACGCCCGCCTCGTCCCAACGCAGGTGCATGGATCCGCCGCGGCCACGACAGAACCCCGGGCTAAGGCCCATGATTTCAGCCATGGCCCTGCGCAGCAAAGCGACTACTCCTTCCGGTGTATCCGCGGCACGCGGGTCATAACCTTGCGGGTCCACATGGTTCAGTGATTTGGCCAGGAACAGGTGATGACCGCGGTGCGGACCGTTAATGAGGTCACTGGTCCGCAACAACGACATCGCCGCAACCACAGCACCTTCCTGCCCGACACTGACATGCATGGGTCCGTGACTCAGCCCTTCCTTGTCAATTTGGACCATCTCCTCTTCAAACGCGCGAATCAGGTGCATGTGGTTGAGCATGGTGACAAGACGCTGCTCACCAATGGCTGCGAAGTCAGTGTCTTCTGCCATCACTTGCTGCCAGGTCGCAGCCGGCTCTATGGTGTTTTGTATACTCATTTCAGTTTGCTCTCGCTCCCAATGCGTGTGCCGGCGGGCCCTATCACCAGCCCACCGCGATGTATTTCTTTTCCAAAAATTCGTGCATCCCGTCCTGGGAGCCCTCTCTGCCTATGCCGCTTTGTTTCATGCCCCCAAACGGCGCGGCGGGGTCGGACACAAACCCACGGTTGATGCCAATTACGCCCGCTTCGAGCCGCTGAGCCACCCTCATGGCCCGGCCCACATCACTGCTGTACACATAGGCCGCAAGCCCAAAGATGGTGGCATTGGCCTGCTGAATGACGTCTTCTATATCCCTGAATGGAATAATCGGGGCGACCGGCCCAAAGATTTCAGTTCCAAGAATGTCTGCACCCGGACCAATGCCGGTGAGTACGGTGGGTTGGTAAAAGTATCCCTTGCGATCAAGCCGGCTACCGCCAGTGAGCACCCTGGCCCCATGATCCACGGCATCGCTGACCAGTGCGTGCACCTTGTCGCGCGTGCCCGCATTAACCAGAGGGCCCACATCGACACCGTCTTGAAGCCCCGGCCCGACTGTCAGTTTCGCCATTTCGCCAGCCAAGCGCCGGGCAAATACCTGCTCGATGGACTCATGTACAAATATCCGGTTGGCACCGATACAGGATTCACCCGCGTTACGCAGTTTGGCGACGATCGCACCGGACACCGCACTTTCGATGTCCGCATCATCCAGCACGATGAACGGAGCGTTTCCACCCAGTTCCATCGAACAGTTGACAATCCGTTTGCTGGCCACTGACATCAGAATCCTGCCTACCTCGGTTGAGCCGGTGAAGGACAGCTTGGAGACTCGCTCATCGGACAGAATGTGACGGCTAATTTCCGCGGACCGGCTTGACGGCAGAACATTGACCACCCCCTTGGGCACACCTGCCTCCTGCAGTAATTGCGCCAATGCCAGCGCGGTGAGGGGGGTTTCTGAAGCCGGCTTTAGTATGGTGGTGCAGCCCGCTGCCAGGGCCGGAGCAATTTTGCGTGTCGCCATGGCCGCCGGAAAATTCCATGGCGTAATCAGCAGCGCCACGCCCACCGGAACATGATCCACTACAATGTGATTCGCGCCTGCCGGTGAGCGACCATACTGACCGATAAGTGTCGGCGCTTGCTCGGCATACCAGCGAAAAAACTCGGCAGCGTAAGCCACTTCGCCAAGGGCCTCAGCCAATGTTTTTCCTTCTTCGCGGGAGATTATGGCGGCAAACCGCTGTCGTTCAGCCCAAAGGCGCTCAAATGCAGAACGCAGTATTTCTGCGCGTTCGCGTGGCGCTTTCGCTGCCCAGTCAGCGCCAGCCTGATACGCCGCCTGGATCGCCGTATCCGCGTCGCTGACCGTGGCACTGGCCACAGAAGCGATGACCTGTTCGGTGGCCGGGTCGGTGACGGCTATCTGGCCGCCCTCGTCGCTGGCGACCCATTCGCCATTGATGAACAACCCATCGGGAATTTCCGCTATCTGCTTATCTGATTGTTGTTGTGCACTGCTTTGCATAATTA
>JBFIHZ010000211.1:0-7072 GCA_041601535.1 Lysobacterales bacterium
GCGGTGGCCGTTGCCCTGGTTACCCTGCTGACCATTGTCATACACCGTTCCGGTTTCCGTTTCCGCAGGGCGCTGGAATTCGTCGCACTGTTTCCCCGCGCCGTGCCGGGCATCGTCGCCGGCATCGGCTTTTTCTGGGGCATGTTGCTGTTTCCCTTTATGGGGCCGCTGCACGGCACCATCTGGATTTTGATACTGGCCTTTACCATGCGCACCATACCGACGGCGTTTGGCGCGGTTTCACCGGCGCTGATGCAGATCTCCAAGGAACTGGATAAAAGTGCTTTGGTGTGCGGTGCCGACTGGTGGACCGCAGTGCGCCGGGTAATCTTGCCGATGCTGAAGCCGGCCATGCTGGGGGCTTATGTGCTGCTGTTCCTGTCGTTCCTGAAAGAGTATGCGTCCGCCGCGTTCCTGTACGCACCGGGCTCTGAAATCATCGGTACCACCATGCTGCAGTTCTGGGCCAACGGCGATACCGGCCCGGTGGCCGCGCTGGCGGTAATCCAGATCGCATTGACCGTAATATTTGTTGCCATTGCACGCAAAGTGCTGGGAGTTAAGGCATATGGCTGAGTTGAAGATTGAAAACCTGTGCAAGCATTTTGGTGCTGTCAAGGCAGTGGACAATGTGAACCTGACCGTTAAAGACGGTGAGTTCCTGACTTTTCTGGGGCCGTCGGGCTGCGGAAAATCCACCACGCTGTTTGCCGTAGCCGGGCTGGATACACCCACTTCCGGGCGTATTTCGCTGGACGACACGGTGTTTTACGATCACGCCAAAAATACCGTGGTGGCACCTGAGCGGCGCAACTGTGGCCTGGTGTTCCAGTCCTATGCGCTGTGGCCGCACATGACGGTGAAGGGCAACCTGAGCTTTCCGCTGGAAATCCGCAAGGTGAAAAAGTCGCAGCGCCAGGGCCTGATCGTCGAGGCACTGAAGCTGGTGGAAATGGAGGATTACATCAACCGCTACCCGCACGAGCTGTCAGGCGGCCAGCAACAACGTGTGGCACTGGCGCGCACGCTGGTTTACGAGCCGCATCTGCTGCTGCTGGATGAACCGCTGTCCAACCTGGATGCCAAGCTGCGCAATCGCGCGCGCCGCTGGCTGAAGGAATTGCAGCGCCGCCTCAGCCTGACCACCATTTACGTCACCCATGACCAGTCAGAGGCGCTGGCGCTGAGCGACCGCATCGCGGTGATGAACAACGGCAAGTTCGTTCAAATCGGCACACCGGAAGAGATTTACCGCAACCCCGCCGACGCCTTCGTGGCCGACTTTATCGGCGCCAGCAATTTCCTTGAAGGCAAGGTAGTCAGGGGCAGCGATACCGAAGTGGTGGTGCAGATGGGCAACGGCAGTGAAGTCATTGCCAGTTCACGCCAGGCACTGCCGCAAGGTTGCGATGTACAGGTGGCATTGCGCCCCGAGGACATCCATTTCGTGCACAATGGCGACGCGGTGCCGGCCGGGCAGAATGTCATCACCGGCGAGATCACCGGGCGGGATTACCTGGGTGCGCGTTTCCAGTATGTTCTGGATCTGGCCGGCTCGGAAATCCGCATGGAGATAGAAGACGATTTGCAGCCGGGGCAAACCCGGATAAGCTTTGCGCCAGCCAGTTGCATTGCCTTTCCGGCTCATGCCTGAGCCGGCCGGCAAGCGGCGGACCTTAGCAGTTCCAGAATCAAGGGTAAAAAACATCCATGTCTGACAACACCGCATCTGCGACACCCGCGCCAGCAGCCCGCTTCACGGCTGCCTGCATCCAGCACTGTGCCGGCGATGATGCGGCCGCCAATGTAGCCACGCTCATCGGCCTGATCGGCGAGGCTAGAGCGGCCGGGGCCGACTTCGTCGCATTGCCCGAAGCCTGTGATTTTCTGTGCGGTGACAGCCAGCGCATGCGCGATTATGCGCAGTCTGCTGAGAAGCATCAGGCCCTGCACAGCCTGGCGGCCTGCGCCGCGCAGCACAAGCTCTGGCTGTTGATCGGTTCACTGACCATGAAGAATGAAACCGGCGATATGGTGAACCGCTCGCTGCTGGTCAACCCTGCCGGCGAGGTGGTCAGCCATTACGACAAGATCCATATGTTTGACGCCAGTGTTCCGGGCATGAAGGTAACGCGTGAATCCGATATTTACCGCCCCGGCGAACGGGCCTGCGTGCACGACCTGCCCTGGGGCCGGTTGGGACTGAGCATTTGTTACGATTTGCGCTTTCCGCACCTGTACCGCAGCCTGGCCCATTCAGGCGCCCGCCTGCTGGCGGTGCCTTCGGCCTTTATGCGGCCTACCGGCGAGGCCCATTGGCATGCGCTGCTGCGCAGCCGGGCGATTGAAAACGGCTGTTTCGTATTTGCCCCGGCGCAGTGGGGTAACCCCTACGGCAAACGCCTGAGCTATGGTCACTCGCTGATCGTGGACCCCTGGGGCCGTGTATTGGCGGATGCGCAAGAAGGTGATGGCATGGCGCTGGCGGAAATCGACATGAGCCGCGTGGACGAAAGCCGCGCGGCCATTTCCAGCCTGCAGCACGACCGCCCGTTTACCCCGGCTCCGGCCGGCCAGAGCAACTGAACCGGGCGGTTTGACCGGGCTATGTTTGGGGCCAGCACATGACCACCATCGGCATATTGCAGACCGGCGAGGCTCCGGCAGAACTGCATGCCGCGTTTGGGGATTATCCGCAGATGTTTCAGCGCTGGCTGCACGCGCAGGATGCGTCGCTGGAGTTTCGCCTGTACCGCAGCCTGCAGGGTGAGTTGCCGACGGCCATTGATGAATGCAGCGGCTGGCTGATCACCGGCTCGCGTTGCAGCGTGCTGGAGCAAACCGGCTGGATGCAGGCACTGCAGGATTTCATACGCGAGGGTGTCAGTGCCCGGACGCCGCTGGTGGGCATTTGTTTTGGCCACCAGATCATGGCGCAGGCCCTGGGCGGCCGCGTGGAACAGGCCGCCGGCGGCTGGTGCCTGGGCCGCCACAGCTACCGGCTCAACGGCGCGCCGCAAGGTGATGGATCAGTGGCCTTGAACGCCTTCCACCAGGACCAGGTGGTCAGTGCGCCAGCCGCGGCCAGCGTGCTGGCCAGTTCGGACTCCTGTCCGCTGGCCATGCTGACTTACGGCGACCATGCATTGTCCATCCAGGCACATCCCGAATTCAGTAATGACTTCGTGCAGGCGCTGGCCGAGTTGCGTCTGCGCGGGCAATTGCCGGACAGCGAACTGGATGCGGTGGCCGCCGGGCTGACGGCGCCGCCGGATGCCGCCTGGGCCGCCCGCAGGGCGCTGGACGTTCTGCAGCGCTGACGTAAAGACGGCGCCCGCGCCAGAACCGGGGCTTGCCTCGCACGGCGATTAACGAAAGAATGGTCAGCGGCCGCGCAGGGACGGCCGCCACCGGCCAAAGCCAACACGCCATATGAAACAGCCAACCGTTATCGCTCCATCCATTCTTTCCGCTGATTTCGCCCGTTTGGGTGAAGAGGTCAACGCCGTGCTGGCAGCCGGTGCAGACTGGGTGCATTTCGACGTGATGGACAACCATTACGTGCCCAATCTCACCATAGGCCCGATGGTGTGCAAGGCCTTGCGTGATTTCGGCATCAGTGCACCGATTGATGTGCACCTGATGGTGGAGCCGGTGGATGCCATCGTGCCGGAGTTCGCCGCCGCCGGCGCCAGCCTGATCAGTTTTCATCCCGAGGCCAGCCGTCACGTGGACCGCACCATCCAGACCATCCGCGAAGCCGGCTGCCAGGTGGGCCTGGTGCTTAACCCGGCCACCCCGGTGGATATTCTTGACTGGACGCTGGAACAGCTCGACCTGGTGCTGCTGATGTCGGTCAACCCGGGCTTTGGCGGGCAGTCATTTATTCCCCACGTGCTGGAGAAAACCCGCGCGGTGCGCAGCCGCATTGACGCCAGCGGCCGGCCGGTGCGGCTGGAAATTGACGGTGGTGTGAAAGTGGACAATATCGCGGAAATCGCCGCGGCCGGGGCCGATACCTTTGTTGCCGGCTCGGCTATTTTTGGCGCCGACGATTACCAGCAAACCATCAGCCAGATGAAGCAGCGGGCGGCGGATTAGCCGCGGCTGTAATGCTGGCCAGTTGCCGCTGTACCGGTACCGCGGTGACCACATAGCGCAATGGGCCACCGGCCGTGAGTGCGTCAAACGGATAGCAGGTCACCAGGCTGAGCCGCTTAAGCGACGGCTCCAGCACCAGTTCCTGCTGACGGCTGTCGATGATTTCCTGGCTGATCACGCGGTACTGTTCCGCACCGTCAGGTGTTTCCAGCCACAGGCGCTGATCGGGCCGCAGGTATTGCACAAAGCTGAAATGGGTATCGCGATGGCCGCTGATGATGCGGTCATGGCTGCCCTGCAGCGAACCGCCCAGCACCGGCCCAAAGGCCAGGTTGCGTCCCGAATTTCCTTCCAGCACGTATTGCCGGATGCCCAGTTGCGGCACCCGCAATACCGCGGCTGGCCGCGTGTCGGCCCACGGCCAGGGCCGGCTGTCGGCGTGGCCGGCCAGTACCTGCTGCCAGCTGCGCTGCAACAAGTACTGCGCCAGCGCGGCCTTGGCCGGAATCCAGGCCACGGCCGCCACCCAGTACAAGGCCAGTGCGCCGCCCAGCACTGACAGCCGGGCGGCCACACCGGCTGGCCAGTACGTCCGGCCTGGGCGCTGTCCGGTGCCGGTTCGCCCGGCGCCCATCAGCAGCCGGCCGCGCCGCTGTTCAGCGCGTTATGACGGTCAGGCGAAGGGGGCTTGGTGACAGAAAGGCCACCGGCAGCGTTCTGGCGCGAGGGAGGGGTATACCAGAACATGCCGGTGGCGATAAACAGGCAGAGCAGTGACAGCGCAAGCTGGGTTTTCCAGCCGGTGGCGGTGGCGGAGAAACCGGCGGTGGATGTTGCACTGCCGGCTGGCAGCAGGTTGGCGATGGCGTCACTTTGCAGGTTTTCAGCGGCCGGCCGTGCCGGGCTGTGATCCACCGCCACCAGGCTGGTGTAGGGCGTGAGCAGGCCATGCTCCAGCGCCAGCGCGGTGACCTGCAGGCGAATCAGGTCGGCATCCAGGCCAAATATCCGGCTGTCCTGCAATGCCTCGATTTTGCTGCGTGCCCACAGCGTGGCCAGGTTGTCGCTGCCGCGGCCGGGTACCGGCCGCGTGGCCTGCTGCCAGGCGTGCCCATTAAGGTCGCCGCACACTTCGATGACCGAAGGCTCCGCCGGCAGGCGGGCGAACAGCCACAGTGGTTCGCCGGCGTACAGATCGGGAATCACTTCCGGGTAGGTCTCGGCCGGCATCCCCCAGTCCACGCAGATGTCCTGCAACGCGGGGTTTTCGATGCGCGCCCACAAGGCGGTCATGCGCTGTTCCACCTCGTCAAGCTGGCCGATATGGGTATGGTTGCCGCGGCCGATGGCGGCCGCCTTGCGCATGAACCAGGTATTGGGAGCGGAGCCGATTGACACCGTGAACAGGCGGCTGTCCCCCAGTTCATGGCCAATCTGTTGCAGCAGTTCGGTTTCATTACCGACGCTGCCATCGGTAATGAACACCACCTGCCGCAACAGGTCAGCCGCCGGCCGCGGCAATGACAGCGCATCGTGCAGGGCGGGCGACATATTGGTGCCGCCATTGGCATTCAGGCCGCTGATAAAATCCATCGCGGTGGCCATGGCGGCGGCATCGGGCGGCACCGAAGTTTCGAACAGCACTTCACTCAACGAATTGAACTGGATCAGGTTGAAACGATCTTCAGGCAACAGGTAGTCCAGCCCCTGGACCAGGGCGGCGCGTGCCTGTTGCAGCGACTGGCCTTCCATGGAACCGGACGTGTCGATGATAAACACCACCTCGCGCGCCTGCGGCACGATGGCTTCCACCATCGGTGGCGCAAGCATCAGCATGGCGTATACCGCATCGCCGCCATCCCAGGTCATCAGCGCGGAGGCGGGGCCATGGCCCAGGTCCGGGCTCCAGTTCAGTTCGAATATCCGGTCAGTGCGGGTATCCGGGTCAGCCAGGTAGAGCTGGTAGCCGCCCAGCGCGGGGTGGATGTCAATATCGTGATAGCGGCTTTCCAGCCGCGCCAGGTTCAAGCCCGTTTGCAGGTGGATGCTGAGGCTCAGGTAGCGGTCGTCCAGCGCACTGGCGCTCTGGATGACCGGCGCCGGTGCCGGCTCGCTGGCACCCGCAGTGGTGTCGGTACCCCAGCGTGGTGTAAAGGTCAGCGGTATCCGCAGGGCAAACTCGCCGTCACGATAGTCCACCTGGCTGAGGAAGCTGATGGCCACGGTGATTTCCACGCCGGGCGCGATATTCGCCAGCCGGGTTTCAAACTGGTTGGCGCGCTGTTGTTCGACCATTGCCGCTACCCGGCCGTCGCTGCGCGCTTGCTGGTACTGGCGGCGTGCCGTCTGCTTTTCCTGGATTTCACCTTCGATCAGCAGATCACCCGCCTGCACCTGCAAGCGGTCGACAGCGGCGCCGTCGGGCAGGGGGAAACGGTAGATGGCCTCGCGCCAGTTTCCGCCGCTGTTGATAAAACGCTGACTGACGTTGATACGCGCCACCAGCCCGGTGATGTCCACCTCTATGTCGGTGTTCAGTGCCACGCTGCGCTGGCTTTGTCCGTCGCCCTGGAATTCCAGGCCCCAGGGCTGGTCTGCTGCAAACGTGCCGGTGCTGTCGGCCTGCGCCGTGCTGATGCGGACTATCAGCAGCAGCGTGACCACGATCCAGCTGATCAGCAGGGTGCGGTCGCGCCAGTTCAGCCGCGGCCGGCGGACCTGCCCGGTCGGTCGTCTGACGGGTTTATCCACTGCCTGATTGACCGGTTGATTGAGGGGGTGGTGGGCCGGTTTATCGGCTGGTTCCTGGGCTTGGCGCTGCCGTTGGCGTACCAGGCCCGGATAATGCCGCCAGGCATCCTGCTCAAGGCGTTGCCGGATGGAATGACGGGGCCTGTCCGGCAGGTGCGAGGAAATTCGGGTGTTCATGTTCTCTCCGCTGTGTTCTGGTTGATGTGAAACAAGCCGCAGC
>JBFIHZ010000212.1:0-7061 GCA_041601535.1 Lysobacterales bacterium
ATTACGCTGCAGGCGTTTATTTTCATGATGCTGACCATCGTCTACCTGTCGCTGGCCTCGGAACATCACTAGGCCAAGTTTGCACCGAGGCTAGCGCAACGGCCTCGCATGCTAACCGGCTGGACTACGTCCAGTATCGTGCGCAAGACTCGGCCTGCGCGGCTCCGGAATCAAGCGGCGCATGAATGGCTCAAATGTAGATTTAATAAGCACTACCTTTCGTAAAAGGAGCAAAAAATGGAGTTCGTAATCGGAATGACCGCAATCAGTATCGGTCTCTTGATCGGCCTGGGCGCACTGGGCGTCGGCGTCGGCGTGGGTATTCTCGGCGGCCGTCTGCTCGAAGGCTCAGCCCGTCAGCCTGAACTGGCCCCGATGCTGCAGGGCAAATTCTTCCTGGCGATCGGCCTGCTGGACGCCGTGGCGATGATCGGTGTGGGTATCGCACTGTTCTTCACCTTTGCCAACCCGTTTGTTGGCCAGCTGCAAGCTGCACTGGGCGGTTAATACGGCGAACGTCCGCAACCCTCATACGGTTGCAGCGGTTCGGCATTGAAGCAGACATCTGAACGAGGTTAAGGCATGAATCTGAATGCCACATTGGTATTACAGTCCATCGCGATGATGATTTTCGTGTGGTTTTGCATGAAATTCATCTGGCCGGTGCTGTTGAAAGCCATGGACGAGCGGCGTGAAACCATCGCCGAGGGTCTCGCGGCTTCAGACCGCGCGGAAAAGGAACTGGAAGCGGCCAAGGCCGAAGCCGGGGAACAGATCCGCGTGGCTCGTGAAAAAGCGGGTGAAATCGTAGAACAGGCGAATCAACGTCACAGCCAGATCCTGGATCAGGCAAAGACGGATGCAGTGGCCGAGCGCAACCGCCAGGTGGCGGCGGCAGAGGCTGATATTGCCCAGTCCGCCAACCAGGCGCGCGAAGCTCTGCGGACGCAGGTTGCCAGCCTGGCAGTTCTGGGTGCTGAACGTTTATTGCAGAAAGAAGTGGACGCTGACGTTCACCGCAAGCTGCTTGACGAACTGATCGCCGAGATATGAGCAGTCTGACCACGCTGGCGCGGCCGTATGCCAAGGCGGCATTCAACCTGGCGCAGGAAAGCTCAACCATCGGTTTGAGCCAATGGCAGGACATGCTGACCCTGGCCAGCCAACTGGCGGCCGACGAGTCCATGGCCGACGTGCTGGAGAACCCGCTGGTTTCAGCTGAGCAAACCGTTGAGCTGATCACCGGGGTGGCTGACGATCGTTTCGACGCAGCGTTCAAGCGTTACCTGTCGGTGCTGGGTGAAAACCGCCGGCTGGCCTTGCTGCCGGAAATCACAGCTTTGTTCGGCCGCCTGAAACAGCAGGCTGAACGGCGCCTGCGGGTGAAGGTGGTTGCCGCGATGCCGCTGGAAGATGCCCAGGCCAGCCGTTTGAGCCAGGCTCTGGCCAAGCGGTTTGACTGCGAGATTGAACTGGACAGTGAAATTGACGAAAGCATTCTGGGTGGCGCTGTGATTTATGCCGCAGACCAGGTGATCGACGGTTCATTGCGCGGCCGTCTGAACAAGCTGGCCAATGCCTTGTCTCGCTGAGGCCTGGCACACCCACTGACGTACAACTGATATTGAATTGAAGCCGGTCGCCAACACGAGAGCGATCCAACAGGAAAAAAACCATGCAAGCAACACTGAATCCATCTGAAATCAGCGAGTTGATCAAACAACGCGTAGAGCAGCTGAATATCTCTGCCGAAACGCGTAACGAAGGCACGGTGGTCAGTGTCTCCGACGGTATTGCTCGCATCCATGGCCTGGAAGACGCCATGCAGGGTGAAATGATCGAATTCCCCGGCAACACATTTGGCCTGGCCCTGAACCTCGAGCGCGACTCGGTGGGTACCGTAATCCTGGGTGATTACGAGCACATCACCGAAGGCGATACCGTGAAATGCACTGGCCGAATCCTGGAAGTGCCGCATGGTCCCGGTTTGCTCGGCCGCGTAGTTGACGCGCTGGGTAACCCGATTGATGGCCAGGGCCCGATCGAAAACGATGGTTTTGCCCCGATTGAGAAAGTGGCGCCCGGCGTCATCTGGCGTAAGTCGGTAGACCAGCCGGTACAGACCGGACTGAAATCCATCGATGCCATGGTGCCGGTGGGACGTGGTCAGCGCGAGCTGATTATCGGTGACCGCCAGATCGGTAAAACCGCCATTGCGGTTGACACCATCATCAACCAGGCCAAGTCCGGCATCAAATGCATTTACGTGGCCATCGGCCAGAAGCAGTCCACCGTGGCCAACGTGGTGGCCAAGCTGGAAGAGCACGGCGCGATGGAACACACCATCGTGGTGAACGCTTCGGCTTCCGATTCAGCGGCCATGCAGTACATTGCGCCGTACGCCGGTTGCACCATGGGTGAATACTTCCGCGACCGCGGCGAAGACGCGCTGATCATTTATGACGATCTCACCAAGCAGGCCTGGGCCTATCGCCAGGTCTCCCTGCTGCTGCGCCGCCCGCCGGGCCGTGAAGCCTATCCCGGTGACGTGTTCTACCTGCATTCCCGTTTGCTGGAGCGCGCTGCGCGGGTCAACGAAGATTACGTGGAAAAATTCACCGACGGTAAAGTCAAAGGCAAAACCGGTTCACTGACGGCTCTGCCCATCATTGAAACGCAGGCTGGTGACGTATCGGCATTCGTACCGACCAACGTGATTTCCATCACGGACGGTCAGATCTTCCTGGAAACCGACCTGTTTAATGGCGGTATCCGCCCGGCGGTACACGCCGGTCTGTCGGTTTCCCGAGTGGGTGGTGCGGCCCAGACCAAGGTCATCAAGAAGCTGGGTGGCGGTGTGCGCCTGGCGCTGGCCCAGTATCGCGAGCTGGCGGCTTTCGCCCAGTTTGCATCCGACCTCGATGATGCTACCCGTGCCCAGCTGGAGCGCGGCCAGCGCGTAACCGAGCTGATGAAACAGGCCCAGTACAGCCCGATGTCGGTGGGTGAGATGGCGGTATCGCTGTACGCCGTTGACCGTGGCTTTATGGACAAGGTGGAGCTGGAAAAAATCGGCGCGTTCGAAGCGGCGCTGATCGATTCGATCAAGTCCACCAAGGCAGAGCTGATGGCCAAGCTGGATGAAGGCAACTGGAACGACGATCTGGAAGCCGAGCTTAAAGCGGCCGTTGCGGAATTCACCACCAGCGGCAGCTGGTAACACCCGAGCCCTTACTTAGCGGAGCAGTACATGTCAGGCGGCAAGGAAATTACCAGCAAGATCAAGAGTGTTGAGAACACCAAGAAGGTGACCTCGGCATTGGAAATGGTCTCTGCCAGCAAAATTCGCAAGTCCCAGGCGCTGATGACGGCGACGCGGCCCTATGCGCAGATGATGCGCCGCATCATCGGCCACCTGGGCAAGGCCAACCCGGAATATCGCCATCCGTTCACCATCGCGCACGACGAGGTGAAAAAGGTGGGTTATATCGTGGTGTCCACTGACCGCGGATTGTGCGGCGGCCTGAACAGCAACCTGTTCAAGCTGGTGCTGCGAAACATGGCCGAATGGAAGAGTAAAGGCGCGGAAATCAGCATGGTGACGCTGGGCAAAAAGTCATCGTCCTTTTTCCGTAACGTGAAGGTGGAAATCGCGGCGCACGCCAGCAACCTGGGCGAGCAGCCGCAGATCGGCGACCTGATCGGTGTGATCAAGACCATGCTGGATGCCTACCGTGAAAAGCAGGTGGACCAGGTATATATCGTGTACAACGATTTCATCAACACGATGAGCCAGAAGCCGACCATCGAGCAGTTGTTGCCACTGCCGGCCACCGAGGATGAAGCGGTTGCCGATATCTGGGACTACATCTACGAGCCCGATGCCGAAACCCTGCTGGACAGCGTGCTGATCCGCTATATCGAGGCACTGGTCTACCAGGCCGTGTTGGAGAACCTGGCTTCCGAGCATGCCGCGCGCATGATTGCGATGAAGAGCGCCACCGACAACGCGACCGACCTGATCGCCGACCTGAAACTGGCCTACAACAAGGCCCGCCAGGCAGCGATCACGCAGGAAATTTCAGAAATCGTAAGTGGTGCAGCGGCCGTCTGATATTTGGGGTCAGAGTAAAAATTTTTTAGCGAACACTGGAGTCAGGCGAACATGAGCAGTTTTTACTCTGACCCCAAATATCGCATTGAAAGTATGGAGCTAATTTAATGAGTGCTGGATCAATTGTTCAGGTTATTGGCGCGGTTGTTGACGTCGAGTTTTCCCGCGACGCGATGCCACGGGTTTTTAACGCGCTGACGGTAGACAATACCGACATCACGCTGGAAGTGCAGCAGCAGCTGGGCGACGGTGTGGTGCGTACCATTGCGCTGGGTTCTACCGATGGCCTGAAACGCGGTCTGAGCGTAACCGATACCGGTGCCGCCATTTCCGTGCCGGTGGGTGAAAAAACCCTGGGCCGGGTGATGGACGTACTGGGCCGCCCGATTGATGAAGCGGGCCCGATTGGTGCCGAGAAAACCATGCCGATTCACCGCAAGCCGCCTTCATACGAAGAGCAGGCCGGCGGTAATGATGTATTGGAAACAGGCATCAAGGTAATCGACCTGATCATGCCCATCGCCAAGGGCGGTAAAGTGGGCCTGTTCGGTGGCGCCGGTGTGGGCAAAACGGTAACGCTGATGGAGCTGATTCGTAACATCGCCATCGAGCACAGCGGTTACTCGGTATTCGCCGGCGTGGGTGAGCGTACCCGTGAGGGCAACGACTTCTACCACGAAATGAAAGATGCCGACGTACTGAACAAGGTGGCACTGGTTTACGGCCAGATGAATGAGCCGCCCGGCAACCGTCTGCGCGTGGCGCTGACCGGTCTGACCATGGCCGAGGAATTCCGTGACGAAGGCCGTGACGTACTGATGTTTATCGACAACATCTACCGTTACACCCTGGCTGGCACCGAGGTATCGGCGCTGCTGGGCCGTATGCCTTCAGCAGTGGGTTATCAGCCCACCCTGGCCTTGGAGATGGGCCTGTTGCAGGAGCGCATCACCACCACCAAGACCGGTTCCATCACCTCATTCCAGGCGGTATACGTGCCAGCCGATGACTTGACCGATCCGTCGCCGGCCACCACCTTCGCGCATCTGGACGCGACCCTGGTACTGAGCCGTAACATTGCCGAGCAGGGTATTTACCCCGCTGTGGATCCGCTGGATTCCACCTCGCGCCTGCTCGACCCCAACCTGATTGGCACCGAGCATTACGAAGTGGCCCGCGCGGTTCAGGGCACCTTGCAGCGCTACAAAGAGCTGAAAGACATCATCGCCATCCTGGGCATGGACGAATTGTCCGAAGAAGACCGCCAGACCGTGGCGCGCGCGCGTAAAGTGCAGCGCTTCCTGTCGCAGCCGTTCTTCGTGGCCGAAACCTTTACCGGTGCGCCGGGCAAATACGTCACGCTGAAAGATACCATCCGCGCGTTCAAGGGCATCGTTGAGGGTGAGTATGATCACCTCACCGAGCAGTCTTTCTACATGGTGGGCGGTATTGAAGAAGCCGTGGCCAAAGACGCGGCCATGAAAAAGAAAGAAGCCGCGTAAACATAGGCATTAATTCATGAGCAAAACCCTCCAATGTGACATCGTTTCGGCGCAGGACAAGATCTGGTCCGGCCAGGCCGCCCAGGTATTTGCCGCCGGTGTGTCTGGCGAACTGGGAATTTATCCGCGCCATACGCCGCTGATCACCCAGCTCAAGCCGGGTCCGGTGCGCGTGGTGGATACGCAAGGCGAAGAACAGTTCTTCTTTGTTGGCGGCGGTATTATCGAAGTGCAGCCGCATATCGTAACCGTGCTGGCTGATACGGCGGTGCGGGCCGATGACCTGGACGAAGCCGCAGCCCAGCGGGCCAAGGATGAAGCCGAGCGTGAGCTGCAAAACCGCACCGGCGAAATGGAAGTGGCGGAAGCCCAGGCCAAGCTGGCTGAGGCCATTGCACAGCTGCAGGCGCTGGAGCACCTCAGGAAAAAGCTCAAGCGCTGATTGCGCACCAAGTGATGGAAACCATGGCCGACCGGGGCAACCCGGCCGGCCTTTTTATTGGCGCATGGGGCAACATTCCTGGTCAGGTCATTAAGGCCTTCACTTCGATTCGCACTTCCTGCCAAAATGGAAACGGGGTTGCGGCAAGCCGGCATCCGGTTGTGTCCCGCGACGCAAGCTGGATGCTGAAAGGATTGATGCATTGAAAAACGTCTTGCTGGTTTTTGTCGTGGTGCTGAGCGCCTGTGATACCGGTCCGGACGGGCCGGTGGAAACCATCGACCCGTTTGCAGTAATCCGCCAGGCTTATGCCACCCGCGACCCACAACTGGCCGCTTCGGCTTACCTGCCGGATGCCGTGCTGACTTATGACTTCGACAACGAGCGGGTGGTGTATACGGGCGCGGAGGAGATAGCCGGGTCTTTCGCCGACTTCCTGACACAGGTGCCGCTGGATGAACCACTGGACATCAATTTCCGTGTGGAAAACCGCCTGTTAACCGGTGAATTGTCCAATGAAAAAGGCTACTACCGGCTGCGCGGCAGCGCTGGCTTTGAGATGTTTGGCCGGTTTGAGGTCAGGCGCGACATGACTGCGAGGGGTGCTGGCCGCTTGCGCGCGGATTACAGCACCTCTGCCAGCAATGCTGATTTCGAGAAGTTGCCGGGACCGCCACTGTTTGACGCCGGCCGGGAAACCCTTGACCCGCATTTTTATGGCCGCCTGAGCGGACGTTACCGCCTGCAGGATGGCTGCCTGATGGTTATCACGCATTCCACCAAACGCCTGTACGCACGCAACAGTTGCACCAACCGCTGGCAAGGCCTGAAACGCGTGTCCGGCCTGGTCTGGACTGGCGGTGCGACAGTATCTTCGGCAACACCTACCCACACGTATACCTTCACCCTGGACAGTACGTCGGCCGACGCACCCGCCCGCGCACTTGCCGTGGAACACGCGCAGCAGCGATTGCTGGCCGAACGTGAACATCGGTACCAGCGC
>JBFIHZ010000213.1:0-7037 GCA_041601535.1 Lysobacterales bacterium
CACCAGCGTAAAACTCTGGCGGCAATTGGCGAAGTATTCCATCGCCGCCTTGAACTCATGTTGCTGGTAACCCGGATAACCCAGAAAATCATCGAAAACCAACAGGCTGCCAGGCACCAGTCGGGGCGCCAGTTGTTGCAGTACGGTTATCGTGGACGAGTAGATGTCGCAGTCAACGTGCAGCAAGTCTATGGGCCGGTCCAGCTGCTGCACGAAGGCGGGCAGACTGTCCTCAAACCAGCCCGGGTGCAGTGTTACCTGAGCGGCCACATCCGGAATGACCCCGCGGGTGCTGTAGCTACCGGCCGGCTCACCGTCTTTCCAGGCTTCCGGCAGGCCGCTGAAACTGTCGAATCCGTGAATTTCCGACTGCGTGTACCTGGCCAGCAGGTTGATGGACATACCATGAAATACGCCGCACTCCACCACCATGCCGGTGGCCGGGATCTGCTGCGCCGCCCACCGTAACAGACCGGTGGAGGAACCAAACCAGAGCGGCTGAGCGCCTTGTTGCTGCAGCCAGTCATGGCTTTCCATGATCGCCACGCTGCGCGGGTCAGACGTTTGCCGGGCCAGCGCATCGGGCTTATGGGGGCGTTGCTGATTCAGAATCGCTTGCAGCAGTTGCTGCCCTGGTTCCTCTCCGCTCAGCCTGGCCGCGGCATGCCGTGCTTGTTCTAACCGCTGCTGGTCCAGCAGCAAGGTAACCCACAGCCTGATCAGGGTGGAATCCTGAGGATGCTGCCGTAAAGCCATTTTCAGTAATTGTTCTGCCTCATCCTGGTGGCCTGAGCGGATCTCGGCCCGCGCACATGCATGCAGCGCGGTGGCCTCGCCGGGCCAGCGCTGCACAGCGGTGCGGAACAGGTCCAGTGCCACCGCGTACCGCCCTGCGCGCCAGGCATTCTGCGCCTTCAGCTGCCAGACCTGTGGGTTGCTGTCATCCAGCCCGCCTAGCACCTCCGCAGCATCAGCCAGTGCACCAATGCGCTGCAGTGCCACCACCACATCCAGCAGGCGGTCTGGCTGCTGTTTGAACGCGGCTGCCGCCCGCCGCAGGTCTGCTATCGCGGCGGAGCTGTCGCCAAGATTTTGAGCAATAGCGGAGGACAGCAACAGTGCCTGGCCATTATTCGGCTGCTGCCGCAGAAAGGACTGGCACTGAACACTGGCTTCTGCGAAGCGCCGGTTCCTGAATAAATCAACGATCGTGTTCAGTGAGAGTGGTTTCATGTTGTCCGGGGCGGTGGAAATAAGCGCTCAGGGAAACTGACAGGAGTTGCCGCTGTTTCTGTTCAGCCAACCGATCCAGGCCGTCCCGGCTTTTCCAGGCACCGGCAGATATGCGAGACTGATCGCCGTTGTTTGCTCTGTCGAGGTCATTTTATATGGTAAATCCCGTTTCTGCCCGCAACCGCCCGGCCTTTGGCTTTATGGATTTCGTGTGGCGGCTGCTGGCTTCGCTCATCCTGGTTATCTCCACCTATAATCCGGGTGGTTATTCCTTTTACCACTGGCTGGATAACGCTCTGGCAGGTGCGGGGCTGCAGGCGCAACATGTATTTGTCGGGGTCATTCTGCTCACCGGCTGGGTGATTTTTGGTGTAGCCACGCGTCGCAGTCTGGGTAGCCTGGGTCTGGTGCTGGGCGCGGCGCTGATCGGCAGTGGTTTCTGGCTGCTGGTCCAATTGGGACTGATCCGTGCGGATTCGGCCAATGCTATGACCTGGCTCGGTCTGATCGCGCTGGCAATCCTGCTGGCCATTGGACTTTCCTGGTCACACGTGTGGCGCCGTCTCAGCGGGCAGCTGGAAGTGGATGACTCCGACTAGCCGGGCATGGCCGGCTTTTTGCCGTTTGCCTGTTCGGCCATAATCTGCCGGTAAAGCTGCAATGTGGCTTTCAGGGTGTCATCGCTGCGGAAATGAGTGTCAATGCGCTGGCGCGCGGCCGCGCCGAACTGTGCACGCTGCGCCGGATGGTCGTACAGATATTCCAGCGCGGCAGCCAGCCTTTCGATGTCACCGGGTGGTATTACCAGGCCACTTTCCCCGTCAACCACCAGTTCCGCGTTGCCGCCAACATCGGTAACCAGTGGCGCCACGCCGTAAGCCATGCCTTCGATCACGGCGCGCGACAATCCCTCGCCACGTAACACCGGCAGGCAGCACACGTCGCTGGCCGCCATCAATGCCGGTGCATCCGGCCTGAATCCGGCAAAGTGCACCCGTTCCGGGTGGGGCAGGTCGGCTAACCGTTGCCGCAGGTCGCGGTTGCCCTCGTGGCCCACATACAGCAAGTGAATATTGCGGCCCGGGTCGGTGCGGCCAAGTGCCTCGATCAATTCGGCCAGGCCCTTGCGGGGCCGCAAACGTGATGCCACGGTAACCACCATCGCATCTGGTGGTATGCCAAACTGGCCCAGGTCCGCTGGCTGCGACCGGTACCAGTCCAGTTTGTGGCCCTTGTAAATGGTCACTACTTTGCCTGCATCCAGTTGCAAACCAAACAGGCGCAGTTGCAGCAGGTACTGGCGTACGCCTTCGGCGACACAGATGATGCGGTCAATCCGCGGATTGAGAAACCGCAGCCAGGACAAAGGTGACCACCAGCTGACATTACCCGTTACCCCCAGGTAGGCGACCAGCCGGGGTGACGTGCCGGCACGGTGCAAGGGGCGGGTGGCCAGCACCATGTGCAGCGTGCAGCGGCTGTTCAGGGCGTGCACGATGTCAATGTCATCGCTTGTTATCATCTGCCGCAAGCGGCGCAGCAGCAGCCGGTCCAGCTTTTTCTTCCATGGGGTATGGGTGACGGGCACGCCAGCCTCCATCAGCCGCTGCACATGGGGGGAATCCTGCCGCGCGAATACGTGCACCCGGTGGCCGCTCTGGTGCATGCCGTGGATCATGGCTGATTCGCCCCGGTCGCTGCGATCTGTCAGGTACAGTATTTTCAGTTTCCGGCCCGGTTCGGCGCTGGCTTCCATTTTATCGGGATTATCCGCCATGGGCGTGTTGATCAACCTCACTTGTGCCGGTGAATATTGCTATGATTTCGGTGTGTAACGTAAATGCACTGCCCGCCTGCTTGCAATAGTAAAGGAATTCATCCTTCCACATGGAGTGTGTGCCCGCCCCGGACCCGGGTTCCGGGTGAATTGCACAACCAACCGGGAAACCAGGGGGCTCTGCGGCGCTGTCCTGTTTACGCTGCGCGGACAGGGTTCGATTCAATTTGAAATTCACGGAGTATTTTGCTTATGAGCAGGTGGTTGAACTTCGAAGGAAAATCGGTCTTTATCATGGGAGGCACCAGCGGCATCAACCTTGGCATAGCCGAGTGCTTTGCCGAACAGGGTGCCGATGTGTACGTGGCCAGCCGTTCGGCTGAAAAAGTGGCAGCCGCGGTGGAACGGCTTCAGGAATTCGGCCACCAGGCTGGAGGCGTCAGCGTGGATGTACGCGATGCGGATGCACTGGCTGCCGGCATCGAACAGCTGGCGTCAAAAGCGGGCGGTTTCGATGTGGTGGTGATTGGCCAGGCGGGCAATTTTCCGGCACCGATCATGGGGCTATCCAGTAACGGCTTCAAATCAGTGGTCGACATCGACCTGGTTGGCAGTTTTAACGTCGCTCGCCTGGTACATCCGCACCTGCGCGAGACGGGCGCATCAATGATTACGATTTCCGCGCCGCAAGCCTTTGTGCCGATGGAGAATCAGGCCCACGTTTGTGCTGCCAAAGCGGGCGTCGAAATGTTGACGCGGGTCATGGCGCTGGAGTTCGGGCCTGCTAACATCCGGGTAAATGCCATTGTGCCGGGTCCAATCGAAAACACCGAAGGTATGGCACGCCTGGCACCAACCGAAGGCATGCGGGAACTCACCCGGCAGTCGGTGCCGATGAAACGTTTCGGTACGGTGCGTGAAATTGGCAACTGCGCGATGTTTCTGGCATCGCCACTGGCCGAATACATCAATGGAGCCATCATACCGGTAGATGGTGGTTGGTCATTGAGTGGCGCCGGCAGCTTTTCCAGCCAGTTGGCCGATCTGGCACGCAAGAGGGCTTAGCCGGCTTGTGCCAACCTTATCCGATTGCGGTAATAATATATACGTACAAGGTGTGTCACCAAAACCGTTTTAACTGATAGAATCAATGACCGGTGGCAGGTACTAGTCATTTCGTCAGAGTGAAAGAGGAGCAGTCATGGCGTTCAAAGTTACTATTTCAGTACTTTCCGAAAGTCAGGAAGGAGACATTGGCGACGATTGGAAGTTTGAGCTGACAGCCAAGGTTTTCAATGAAGGGCTGAAAGGGGAGGGCGCCATCAAGGTCAAGAAGCACAATCTCCCGGCCGGAGTGGTGCAGGATCCGCCCGGCCCACCCGAGCCTCTGGTGTTGCCCGGCGGGGATGGCGAGAAGGAAATACTGATTCGTCTGACCCTGGTGGCCACCGAAGTCGATCTGTTCCAGAATGATTCCGGCACCGTGGAAAGCGATCTGACCTGTCCCTGTCCCTCTGCGGACGACCGGATTTCCGCTCATCAGACTGAAATGTCGGTGGGCGTGCGCGAATCTCCCGGTTTCCTGAACCAGGTGTCCGTGTTTACCCTGAAGCTGCGCGTGGTGATTGAACGCGTATAAAGCGTCTTCAGGTATCGCTGCGCACTGCCCTCAGTGTGTCTGATTGCGGAAATTGCCGTGGTAATCAGCAAGCGTCGTTGCCCGAAACCATTTTGGCAGGTGTGTTCTTTTGGCATGGCTGGACATCTCAATTATCGCGGCCAGAATCCCGAACGGGTCAGTTAAATCAGAGGTTTTCCGATGAATGAATCAATCGTTTTGACCATTGTCAGCGATGACCGCCCGGGTATCGTCAAGGATTTGTCGCTGCTGCTGGAGCAACACGATGGAAATTGGACAGAAAGCAATATGTTGTCGCTGGCCGGAAAATTTGCCGGCATTTTGTTGGCCAGCCTGCCACAGGAACGTTGCGATGAATTTCTCTCCAACCTGAAGCAGCTCGAGGCGCGGGGTCTGCACATCATCGCCCAGCGCACCAACCCGGTGGTGGACTCAGCCGAATGGCGGGAATTCAAACTTGACCTGGTTGGCCAGGACCGGCCGGGCATTGTGCACGACATCACCGATATACTGACCCGCCACAACGTCAATGTTCAGGAACTCGACACCCAGTGCCAGAGCGCTTCCATGTCTGGCGAGACGCTGTTCCTGGCAAAAGCCCACATGCGGGTTCCCCCGCAGGCATCACTGGATCAGATCCGCCAGGAACTGGAAAACCTGGCCAATGAGCTGATGGTTGATATCAAGCTCGACCATTAAGCACAACTCCTGTGCGTTCTATATATTAATAGGTTATTTGAAACATAACCAATTGATTTAATTATTTCAAAGTTTTTCCTTTCTGTATTTTCTATTAACCTATAGAATTTCATCCAGTGAATTTGGAGCCTGCTTCATGCCCGTGGAGAAAACCTCGAACCGTTATGCCAGCCAACGCCTTGCCGCCACCCGCGCGGCTGCGGCCGAGTTTGCTGACAAGGGCTTCCACGGTGCCTCCACGGCCGATATTGCACGGCGCATGGGCATCAAGCAGGGCAGCCTGTACTACTACTTCAAATCCAAGGAAGAAGCGCTGTTTGAAGTGTGCATGCTGGCCATGAGTGATTACGTCAAACGCATGGAAGACATCGCCAGCAATACGCTGGGCACCGATGCCAAGCTGCAGGCCGTGGTGAGTTCACATCTGTCGGGCTACCGTGAGAAGAACGAGGCGCTGAAGGTGTATCACACGGAGCGGCTTTACCTGTCCCGCAGCGAGCGCAAGCAGTTAAAGCAGCGCGGCAGCCGCTACCGGCAGTTGCTGGAAAGCGTGTTTGAGGAAGGAGTACGCAACGGAGACCTGAAGCCCGGTCTCGATTGCCATTTTACCGCGCTGGCCCTGATCGGCCTGTGCAATGCCTGGGGAGAGCTGATAGTGCGCGACCCGGAGTTCGATATTTTCAGTGTAGTGCAGCAATGTGTAGACCTGTTGCTGAACGGAATTTCCATTAAACCAGAATGAATTTGAATCAGAGGATGTTATAGATGGGTGCTTTCAAGGAACCGCACGGCGGTCAGCTCAAAGAGCTGTTTCTTACCGAAAATCAGGCGGATGAAGAAAAGGAACTGGCCGCCAGTTACGCATCGTGGGATCTTACCCCACGGCAGGTGTGCGATCTGGACCTGCTGATGAATGGTGCGTTTTCACCCCTGGAGGGTTTCCTGGGTGAGGCGGATTACAACGCGGTCTGCCAGGATATGCGGCTGGATAATGGCGTGCTGTGGCCCATTCCGGTGACACTGGATGTCAGCCAGGCATTTGCCGACAGCATCAAGACGGGCGACCGCATCGCGCTGCGCGATCCCGAAGGCGTGTTGCTGGCCACCATGGATGTCTCTGACCTGTGGACGCCGGACAAGGCGCGCGAAGCGCAGCTGGTATTCGGTACCCGGGACGAACTTCACCCGGCGGTAAATTACCTGAACAACATTGCACACCCGGTCTACCTGGGTGGCAAAATCCGCGGTGTCGAGCCGCCGACCTACTACGATTTCAAATTGCTGCGCGATACGCCATCCGAACTGCGCGGGCGTTTTCGCAAACTGGGCTGGCGCAAGATCGTCGCCTTCCAGACACGCAATCCTCTGCATCGTGCCCACCAGGAACTGACCTTCCGGGCCGCGCGCGAGGTCGAGGCCAACTTGCTGATCCAGCCAGTGGTAGGCATGACCAAGCCGGGTGATATCGACCATTTCACGCGCGTGCGTTGCTATGAGCATGTACTGGAGCAGTATCCGGAACAGACCACCCAGCTCAGCCTGCTGAACCTGGCCATGCGCATGGCGGGTCCGCGCGAGGCGATCTGGCATGCGATCATCCGCAAGAACTATGGCTGCACTCACTTCATTGTCGGCCGGGATCATGCTGGTCCGGGCAACGACAGCAGCGGCAAGCCGTTTTATGGTCCA
>JBFIHZ010000214.1:0-7016 GCA_041601535.1 Lysobacterales bacterium
CAGGGGTCAGAGTCGGCAACCCGACTCTGACCCCATGTTTGCTTGAGGGTGTCAGTTGGCGCTCAGCTTGATTGAAGCCGATTAAAACGTGAACTCAACCCGCTTAAGACTGTCCCGCTGGCCAGTGAATCCGGCCCACAACTGGGCCAGTGTGGTGCGGGTTACCGGGTGGACGAGTTGCGGTGCGAGGTCGGCAAAGGGTTGCAGCACGTGTGCATAAAGAAGAATCTCGGGCCGCGGCAGCACCAGGTCCGGGCTGTGCAGATACAGGTCATCGAACATCAGGATATCGATGTCCAGCGTCCGGTCAGAAAACTTGGGCACCTCGCGCTGGCGTCCGTGGTGGTCTTCCAGCCGGTTGAGAAAGCGCTTCATTTCCAGCGGTTGAAGATCAGTTTCAACGCCTGCCACCAGGTTGATAAAGTCATTGCCGTCAAAACCAACGGAAGCAGACTGGTATACCGGGGACAGGCTGATGTCACCGAACTGCTGCCGCAGTGCCCGCACTCCGGCGAGCACGTTGGTGCGGGTATCGACGTTGCTGCCAATACCGAGATAAACCCGGCTCACGAGGCGTTGTCCGGGGCGGCGCGCTCGATAATAACGCCTACCGCGCTGGAGCCACGCACCGCGCCGGGTTTGCCCAGCTTCAGCCGCAGCCAGCTGACCGGGAACTCCTCCAGCACGATGGCGGCGCAGCGCTCCGCCAGCGACTCCACCAACTGGAACTCGCTGTGTTCCACGAACTGGATCAGCCGCTTGGCCACAGCCTTGTAATCCAGCGTGTCATTAATGGCATCGGACGCGGCAGCCTTGCGGATATCGAAACCCATTTCCAGGTCCAGGCTTACCGCCTGCTTGATCTCACGCTCCCAGTCGAAGATGCCAATCACGGTTTCAATGCGTAAATCTTCTATGAATACTTTGTCCATGTCTTTTCAGTGCCCGGTATCAGTGGGTTGAGTCAGATGGCCGTTGGTGTTGCGGGCTGCAATTCGTCCATCGGCCAGCGTGGGCGGGCTGCGATACGTTCGGGTTCATGCTCACCGGCCAGCAGGCGGTGGTAGCCAGCAAACGCAATCATTGCGCCATTATCGGTGCAAAACTCGATGCGTGGATAGGAAACCGCCCAGCCATGTTTTGCGCCATCGCGTTTCAGCGCATCCCGCAGTGCCAGGTTGGCGCCGACCCCGCCTGCCACCACCAGCGTGGCGCTGCGCGTTTGCTGCATCGCGCGGCGGCATTTTATGGCCAGTGTATCGACCACTGCCTGCTGGAAACCGGCCGCGATATCTTCACGCGCCCCGGCCTCTTCACTGTGCTTTTGCCACAGGTTGCGGGTGTGGGTTTTCAGGCCGCTGAAACTGAAATCCAGCCCCGGGCGGTCGGTCATGGGCCGCGGAAAGCGAAACCGGCCGGGCTTGCCGCCGAGCGCGCATTTGGCCAGCACGGGCCCGCCGGGATAGCCCAGGTCCAGCAGCTTGGCGGTTTTGTCAAAGGCTTCGCCAGCGGCGTCATCCAGGGTTTCCCCCAGCAGGCGATAGCGGCCGATGCCTGAGACTTCAATCAACATGGTGTGGCCGCCGGACACCAGCAAGGCTACAAACGGGAAGGCCGGCGGGTCGGGTTCCAGCAGTGGCGCCAGCACATGGCCTTCCATATGGTGCACGGCAATGGCCGGCACATTCAGCGCCAGGGCCAGCGAACGGCCCAGCGAAGCGCCCACCAGCAGAGCACCGATCAGGCCCGGCCCGGCCGTATAGGCAATCCCATCCAGGTCCTCGCGCCGGCAGCCGGCCTGCTGCATGCACTGGTCCATAAGCGGCAACAGCTTGCGCACATGATCACGCGATGCGATTTCCGGAACCACCCCGCCATACTCTGCGTGGATGTGTGCCTGCGAGTACAAGGCATGCGCCATCAGGCCGCGCTCGCCATCATAAATGGCAACCCCGGTTTCGTCGCAGGACGTTTCTATACCCAGTACACGCACGGTTTTGGCTCCGTTCGACCCATCAAACCGTTAAGTATGAGTGATTGCACCTGCCGATGGCTACACCTGTAAGCCGACCCGCAGGCTGCACCCACCAGCCGAATGCGCAGTGGCTGAGTGGCCGCCGGAGGTGCTATCGTCAGTAGCCGCTCCCAGCAGAGTGACTGAATTGAAACCAGCAGCAGGCATTGCCGCCACCGGCCATGTGGAAACCAGTCGCGCCGCGGTGACGATCCTGCGCGCCGGTGGTAACGCATTTGACGCCGCACTGGCGGCCCTGTGCGCTGCCTGTGTGGCCGAACCCTTGCTGGTCAGCCTGGGTGGTGGCGGCTTCATGCTGGCGCGGGAGGCATCCGGCCGCTCACGCCTGTTTGATTTTTTCTGTCAGACCCCGTCGCGGCGGCGTGCGGAACAGGACCTGGATTTTTTTCCGATCACGGCTGATTTTGGCAACGACACCCAGCAATTCCACGTCGGCCAGGGCGCCATTGCCGTGCCCGGCGTGGTGGCCGGCCTGTTTGAAGTTCACCGGCAACTGGGTCACTTGCCGCTGGTCGAACTGGTGCAACCGGCGGTGGAACTGGCGCGCCGCGGCTGTCGTGTCAACTCCATGCACCATTACGTGGCGCATATCCTGGACAGCATCCTGCGCGCCGACCCGGCCTTGTTCCAGTTGTTTAGTTCCCCGCAGAATCCAGGTCACTTGATCGGTGAGGGGGAACTGCTGAGCAACCCGGCACTGGCGGATGCGTTCGAGTGCCTGGTGCGCGAGGGCGAGGATATTTTCTACCGCGGTGACTGGGCGCGGCAACTGGTGCAGGACAGCCAGTCACGCGGCGGCAGCCTGGCGGCCGATGATCTGGCTGACTATCGTGTGGCGTGCCGGCGGCCACTGCATTTCCGGTATCAGGGCGCGGACTGCCAGATCAATCCGCCGCCTTCGCCGGGCGGCAGCCTGATTGCCTACGCGTTGGCACAACTGCGGCAGGTCTCACCGCGCCATGCTGCCTGGGGCTCGGCGCAGCACGCTGCTGCGCTGGTGCAGGCCATGCGGGCGGCCAACGCCGCCCGCCATTTGCCCTGGCAGCAGATACCCGGGCAGGAGACGATGGGGCAAATGCTGGATGCGGAATCGCTCACCCAGTGGCAGCAGGGCATGCAGCTGCACAGCCGCTTCAGCCGCGGCACCACCCACATCAGTGTGGCCGATGCGGCCGGCAACCTGGCCAGCCTGACCGCCTCCAATGGCGAAGGAAACGTCTATGTGCTGCCCGGCACCGGCATCATCCTGAACAATATGCTGGGCGAACAGGACCTGAACCCGGCCGGTTTTCACCGCTGGCAACCGGCCTGCCGCTTGGCCTCGATGATGTCGCCGCTGGTGGCCCGGCTGGATGACGGCAGCTTGCTGGCAATGGGTAGCGGTGGCTCCAACCGGATCCGTAGCGCAATCACCCAGGTAATGGTTAACCTGTTGAATTATAGAATGAATATGTCGGATGCAGTGGAGGCATCACGCTGTCACCTGGAGGGCAAAAAACTGAGCGTAGAAGCAGGCTTCGATGGCGCGGCGTTCGACAATTTGTCACCGCTGGTGGATGAAGTGCATGGCTGGCCTGAGCACAATCTGTTTTTCGGCGGGGTGCACGCCGTGCAGGTCCATGCGGACGGCGGATTTACCGGCGCCGGCGATTCAAGGCGGGATGGGGCCGTTGGAATTGCATGATGGCGGCAATCCTTGGTAAAATAACCGGCTACGTTCAATTACTGCCATTTGGGCTAACCGGGAAGAGTGATTTTTTAATGCCAAGTGTAAAAGTTCGCGAAAACGAGCCATTCGAATACGCGTTGCGCCGTTTCAAGCGCTCCTGTGAAAAAGCAGGCGTGCTGGCTGAAACCCGCCGTCGGGAATTCTATGAAAAGCCGACCCAGGAACGCAAGCGTAAAGCCGCTGCAGCCGTGAAGCGCAACCTGCGCCGCATGTCGCGCGAAGTGGTTCGCCGCACCCGCTTGTACTGAAGACTCTTTCCTGGCTGGCCCGTCCGGGCCGGTCTGGTAAATTCAGCCGCGTAAACCCAGCTTGCTCAGGTCCATGCAGCGTCTGGTGCTTCCGTGTGTCCAAAGTCGGTTGCTGAGCCATGTTGATGCGTCACTCTTAGTGCCACCCAGGGCACTGAACGGGCCTCAAGCAATTCACGGGCTCAGCATGCAACCCGGGCCCGCCTAGCGGGCTCGTAAGGTAAACTGCCGGCCACCCGGCCAGAACCCAGGATGTTGACTTGATATGTTGAAAGCCAGAATTCAGGATGATGTAAAAAACGCCATGCGATCGCAGGATCGTGAGCGCCTCGCCGCGCTGCGCCTGATCTCCGCGGCCATCAAGCAGATTGAAGTGGACCAGCGCATCGAAATGGATGATGCGGCGGTGCTGGCCGTGCTGGATAAAATGGTCAAGCAGCGGCGCGACTCGCTGGAACAGTTCGAGCAGGCCGGGCGCGAAGACCTGGCCGCCAAGGAACGGTTTGAGCTGGAAGTCATCCAGGCTTATATGCCCGAGCAACTCACCGAATCCGAGCTGAACGAGTTAATCAAACAGGCAATAGCCGCATCCGGTGCCAGCAGCGTTCGCGACATGGGCGCCGTAATGAACGCCCTGCGTCCCGAAGTGCAGGGGCGTGCCGATATGAAACAGGTCAGCCAGGCCGTCAAGGCCCAGCTCAGCGCCTGAATATGACGGCCCGCTTCGCGCGTGCCGCATACCTGACCGGGCCGCTTTGATGGGCGGCCTGATACCCGAATCTTTTATCGAAGAACTGCTGGGCCGTATCGATATCGTTGAGATCATCGAAAACCGCGTCGAGTTGAAGCGCGCCGGGCGTGAATTCCAGGCGTGCTGCCCGTTTCACGATGAAAAAACACCTTCGTTCACGGTGAGCCCGCAAAAGCAGTTCTACCATTGCTTTGGGTGCGGCGCGCACGGCTCAGCCATCGGTTTCATGATGAACTTTGAAGGCCTGGAGTTTCTGGATGCGGTAGAGGAACTGGCCCGCCATGCCGGCCTTACCGTGCCGCGCGAAGCCAGCAAACGCCCGCGGCCGTCAGAAGATCTGTTCGACGTACTGGCGGCAGCCGAGCGGTTTTATCAGGCCCAGCTGCGCGACAACCCGCAGGCGACGGAATACCTGAAGGGCCGCGGTTTATCCGGTGAAATCGCCAAAGAGTTCGGCATCGGCTTTGCCCCGCCAGGCTGGCACGACCTGAGCGACCACCTGGGTAAGGACAAGCAGCCCTTGCTGCAACGGGCCGGCATGCTCAGCCAGGGCAGCAGTGGCAGTTACGACAAGTTTCGCGACCGCATCATGTTTCCGATCCACGACCGGCGCGGGCGGGTGATTGCGTTTGGCGGCCGGGCGCTGGCTGATGACGGCCCCAAATACCTGAACTCGCCTGAAACAGAGTTGTTCCACAAGGGCCGGGAGCTGTACGGCCTGTACATGGCACGTAAAAGCCAGGCTCGGCTGGACCGCCTGATCGTGGTGGAAGGTTATATGGACGTGGTCGCGCTGGCGCAATTTGGCTTCCGTAATTGCGTGGCCACGCTGGGCACCGCCACCACCGGTGATCACGCCGAACTGATGTTCCGCGCCGCCCAGGAAGTGGTGTTCTGTTTTGACGGTGACCGCGCCGGCCGCCAGGCGGCCTGGCGGGCGCTGGAATCCACCCTGCCGCGCCTGCGTGAAGGGCGCCAGGCGCGGTTCTTGTTCCTGCCGGATGGCGAAGACCCGGACAGCATGGTGCGTTCAGCGGGCGCGGAGGCATTTGCCGCCCGGTTGGGCCAGGCCATGCCCTTGTCGGAGTTCTTTTTCAAGCACTTCACCGCCCAGGTGGATATGGACAGCCTGGACGGGCGCGCGCGGCTGGTGGAACTGGCCCGTCCCAACTTGATGCTAATTCCCGAAGGTGTGTTCCGCGACATGATGGTGGAGCAGCTGGAAAAGCTGGCGCGGCACCAACTGGATATGCCAGCGGCCGCAACAGGCGTGGGCGGCAAGCCAGCCCGGCCCGCGCGGCAGAACCAACGGGGTGGTCAGCTGCAGCAAAAAACGCCCCTGCGCCTGGCGTTGGCGCATCTGGTACAGAACCCGGCACTGGTTAACACTGTCAAAGATTCGCAGGAAATGCCGGATTGCACCTTGCCGGGCATGGATATTTACCGCGAACTTGTTGACTTCTGCCGCAAACACCCCAATATGACCACGGCACAGCTGCTGGAATTATGGCACGATCACCCGGCCCAACCACATCTGAATATTCTCGCCACCTGGCCGTTGCAGGGGGAGCCAGAACGGCAGGAGCAGGAGTTCAGGGACGCATTAGTCAGCCTGGAATTGCAGTGGACCGAGGCGCGCATTGCGCAACTACCATTGAAGCCCAGGGATCGCAGTGAAGAACAAAATAAATTGATGACCCAATTGCAGCAATACCGCCTTGAATTGAAGGACATTTTAAGAGGCGAAAGCACGTGAGGCGGAACCCGCTTGAATCCAGTTCGCCGGATGCAGGTTCTTGGACTATAGTTAACAAAACTCGAAGCACTTTATGAATCAGAACCAGCAATCTCAATTAAAAGACCTGATCACCAAGGGGAAAGAGCAGGGGTTCCTGACCTATGCTCAGGTGAACGATCACCTGCCCGATGACATCGTCGATCCGGAACAGATCGAAGACATCGTCAATATGATCAATGATATGGGTATCTCGGTGCATGAAGAAGCGCCGGATAGTGATGAACTGATCCTCAACGACGATGCCACCACCGACACCGACGACGACACCGCGGCGGAAGAAGCGGCAGCCGCGCTGGCCGCCGTGGAAACGGAAATCGGCCGCACCACCGACCCGGTGCGCATGTATATGCGCGAAATGGGGACGGTGGAGCTGCTCACCCGCGAAGGCGAAATCGCCATTGCCAAGCGCATCGAAGACGGCTTGCTGCAGGTGCATGAAGCCCTGTCGCGGTTTC